>CAYYJB010000003.1:0-82068 GCA_964472135.1 uncultured Gemmobacter sp. | reverse complement strand
TCGAGGGCGAGAAGATGGAACTGACGAGCCTGCCCGCCGAGGAATGGGCGCAGGTCGTCAAGGACTCCGAAGGTTTCTGGGACGAGGTCGCGGGCTCGAGCCCGCGGTCGGGCCGTGTCGTGGATGCGTTCAAGAAATACGCCGCCACGATGGAAAAGGCCGGCTATCCCTATCGCTGACCGCAAAAGGGGCGCGCGCCGCAACGGGCGCGCGCCCGATCCCGCCTCAGAGCGCGTAGAGCGCGCCGAACTTCGCCTCGAGGTAATCGAGGAGCGGCCCCTCGTCGGGTTCGCGCCCGCCGCAGGCATCGGCGATGAGGCGCTGGGGCTCGCGCAGGCAGCCGTGGCATTGCAGGCGCTGGCGCAGCCAGTCGGTCGCGGGCGCCAGATGCCCCTCGGAGAGGCGCGCGTCGAGGTCGGGCAGTTCGGCCCGCATCGCCTCGTGCAGGCAGCCCGCATAGACATTGCCGAGGCTGTAGGTCGGGAAATAGCCGAAGAGCCCGAGCGACCAGTGCACGTCCTGCAGCATCCCGTGGCTCGGCCGGTCGACCGCGACGCCGAAGTCGGCCGCGAAGCGGTCGTTCCAGGCGCCCTCGAGGTCGGCGGGCGCAAGATCGCCCGCGATCAGCGCCCGCTCGAGATCGAAGCGCATCATGATGTGCAGGTTGTAGTGCACCTCGTCGGCCTCGGTGCGGATATAGCCCGGCTGGACGCGGTTGATCGCCGCAAAGAGGGCGTCGGCGTCGCGCGCGGCGGGGGCGCCGAAATGCGCCTTCATCCGCGCGTGCAGCCAGCCCGCGAAGGGGCGCGAGCGGCCGAGCTGGTTTTCGTAGATGCGGCTCTGACTCTCGTGCACGCCCATCGAGGCGCCGCGGCCGATCGCGCTCAGCAGATAGGCGCGGTCGATGTTCTGTTCATAGGCGGCGTGGCCCGTCTCGTGGATGGTGGAGTAGAGACAGTTGAGGGGGTCGGTCTCGGACACCCGCGTCGTGATGCGCACATCGAGGCCCGACCCCGACGAGAACGGATGCACCGCGAGATCGAGCCGCCCGCGGCCGAAATCATAGCCGAAGGCGCCCGCGACCTCTTGCGCTAGGGCAAGCTGGGCCTTGCCGTCGAACCGCCCCTCGAGCGGCGGATGGCTGCGGCCCGACCCGAGGATCGCCGCGCGCAGCGCGACAAGGCGCACCCGCATCCGGCCGAAAAGCGCGGCAATGCCCGCCGCCGTCGCGCCCTGTTCGTAATCCTCAAGGAGCGCGTCATAGGCGCTGCCGCCGGCCGCCAGCGCCTGCCCCTCTTCGCGCCGCAGCGCGATGACGCGCTCGAGCACGGGCAGGAAATGGCCGACATCGTCGCGCGCGCGCGCCTCGGCCCAGATCCCCTGCGCGAGCGAGGTCGTGCGCGCGATCTCCTGCGCGAGTGCGGCGGGCACCTTCAGGTTGCGGTCATAGGCGCGCCCGATCAGGCGCAGATGCGCGGCCTCGACCTCGTCGGCGGGGGCGGCGTCGGCCAGCCAGTCGCCCAGCCGCGGATCGGTCCGGCGCGCGTGCAGCACGCCCTCGAGCGCCGCGGCCTCCTCGGCGCGCTGCGGGGCGGCGCCGCGGGGCATCATCGTCTCGCGGTCCCAGTCGAGCCGGCCGGCGATCTGCGCAAGCGCCTCGGTCTCGCGCTGAAAGGCGAGGAGTTCGTGAAGTGCGGTCATGCCGTTCCCTCTCTGATCGAACCGGCGCGCGGATAGAACGCGTGGTGGCGCGCGCGCAGGATCGCGACCCACAGGAGCACCGCCGCGAACTGATGCGCCAGCGCCACCGGCACCGCCGCCGCCGACAGCACCGCCCAGATGCCGAGCAGGATCTGCACCGCCATCAGCGCCGCCACCGCGTCGAACGCCCGCCGGGTCGCCCGATGGGCCGAGCCGCGCGACCGCCACCAGATCCACGCCCCCATGATCGCGAGCGCATAGCCCGTCATGCGGTGGATGAACTGCACGAGGCCCGGATTCTCGAAAAATGCCCGCCACGCCGCGCCCTCGGGGACATAGAGCGCGTTCGAGGGGAAGAATTCGCCGTTCATCAGCGGCCAGGTCGGAAAGGCCCGGCCCGCGTCGATGCCCGCCACCAGCGCGCCCAGCAGGATCTGCACGAAGGCCAGATGCATCAGCCCCGTCGCGGGCCGCGCCAGCGCCCCCTCGCGCATGCGGCGGGCCTGAAGCCGCTGCACCTCGGTCTGGCCGAGGCCGAGGACATACCACGCGATCAGGCCGAGGATCACGAACGCCAGCCCCAGATGCACCGCGAGGCGATAGGACGCGACGCTGACCATCGTGCCGCCAAGGCCCGAGGCCACCATCCACCAGCCGATCGCGCCCTGCAGCCCGCCGAGCGCGCCCAGCAGCACGAAGCGCCGCCCCCAGCCCGCCGGCACCCGCCGCGTGAGCCACAGCCAGCCAAGCCCCAGCGCCCAGACGAGGCCGATCAGCCGCCCGAGCTGGCGATGACCCCATTCCCACCAGTAGATGACCTTGAACGCATCAAGGCTCATGCCCTTGTTGACAAGCTCGTATTGCGGGATCTGGCGATAGCGGTCGAATTCGGCCTGCCAGTCGGCCTCGCTGAGCGGCGGCAGCGCCCCCGTCACCGGCCGCCATTCCGTGATCGAGAGGCCCGAGTCGGTCAGCCGCGTCGCCCCCCCGACCGCGATCATCACGACGACGAGGGCAAAGAGGATCCCGAGCCAGATGCGCGCCGCAAGGCGGCCGCGCGTGGCGCCCTGATCGATCGCGCCCACCGGCGCGGGGGCGGCGACGGGGCCCGAGACCTCCTCGAAGATGCTGCGCTTGCCTGCCATGGCCGCCTCTGGATTACGCGCCGGACGATAGGGTGGGGGGGCGGGGGCTTCAAGGGCGAAGGGGCGGATCATCCCCCGCGCCATCCCCGCGGGCGCGGCGCGCGAGCTTGCGCAGGATACCGTGCAGCGTCTGCACATCGGCCCGGCTCAGCGGCAGGCGCGCCCACATGGCGCGCAGGTTGGCGCGCATGCTCTCGGCCTTGCCGGGCGGAAAGAAGAAGCCCGCCGCCGTCAACTCATCCTCCATGTGGCGCGCGAGGTGCTCGACCTCGGCGCGGGTCGCGGGCTCGGCCAGCCGCGCGGCGGGGGGCGGGGCCTCGGCGCGCGCCCAGTCATAGGCGCAGAGCAGCACGCATTGCGCGAGGTTCAGCGACGGAAAGGCCGGGTTCGCGGGCACGGTGATGATCGTCTGCGCCTGCGCGACGTCGGCGGTCTCGAGCCCCGCCCGCTCGGGCCCGAAGAGGATCGCGACCCGCTCGCCACCCGCGATGCGCGCGCGGGCGTCCGCCATCGCCTCGGCGGGCGTCATCATCGGATGGGTCAGTTCGCGCGGGCGGGCGGTGGTCGCATAGACGTGATGGCAGTCGGCGATGGCGGCGGCGATGTCGGGGAACACCCCCGCGACGTCCAGAACCCGCGACGCGCCCGAGGCCATCGCCGTGGCCTTGGGGTTCGGCCAGCCGTCGCGCGGGGCGACGAGCCGCATCCGCGTCAGGCCGAAGTTCAGCATCGCGCGCGCCGCCGCGCCGATGTTCTCGCCCATCTGCGGGCGCACGAGGACGAATGCGGGTTCGGGGGCAAGTTCGGGGACGGGTTCGTGATCCATGCTCGCTCCGCGCAGGTGGCGCGTGATAGCCCCGGCCGGGGGTGGCGGCAAGCGGGATGGCCGGGCGGCGACAGTGGCGAAGTGCTGCGAAGGCTGCTATGGCCCCCTCACCCACCCCGGAGCCGCCATGACCAAGACCCCTCCTCCCCCCGAACGCCCGCAGATCTGCCTCATCACCCCGCCCGATGTCGCGGCCGAGGGGGTGGCGGAGCGGATCGCGGCCCTGCTCGACGCGACCGAGATCGCCTGCCTGCGCTATGCCCCCGGCTCGGCCGACCCCGACGCGGTGGCGCGCGGTGCCGACATGATGCGCGAGATCGCGCACGCCCGCGACGTGCCGGTGGTGATCGAGCGGCACATCCTGCTGGTGGCGCGCCATGGCCTCGACGGGGTGCATCTGACCGACGGGGCACGCAGCCTGCGCGCGGCGCGGCGCGATCTGGGGGCCGATGCGATCGTGGGCGCGTTCTGCGGCACGACCCGGCACGAGGGGATCTCGGCCGCCGAGGCGGGGGCGGATTATGTGGCCTTCGGGCCCTGCGGCGAAACCGCGCTGGGCGACGGGCGGCAGGCGGCGGACGACCTCTTTGCCTGGTGGTCCGAGATGATCGAGGTGCCGGTCATCGCCGAGGGCGCGCTCGATCCCGCCCGCGTCGCGGCGCTGGCGGCCAGCACCGATTTCTTCGCCTTCGGGGCCGAGGTCTGGGCCGCACCCGATCCGCTGGCGGCGCTGCGCCGGCTTGTCGCCGCGATCGGCTGACCCCTCAGCCCGACCCGCCGAAGCGGCAGGCGCGCACCCACCATTCCGGGTGCTGCCGCACGAGCAGCCGCGCGCCCGCGCGGGCCGTGGCGCGCGAGGGCATGATCGCGAAGGCGCTTGCCCCCGACCCCGACATCCGCGCAAGCCGGGCGCCCGGCAGCGCGCCGAGCGCCGCGATCAGCGCGCCCACCTCGGGCATGAGGGCGCGCGCGGGGGCCTCGAGGTCGTTGCGCGTCCCCGCAAGCCACGCCACGAGTTCCGCGCCATCCCGCCAGAGCGCGGGCAGGGGCGGCAGCGCGGGCCCGAAATCGCCGCGCCGCGCGCCGAATACCGCCGCCGTCGCCAGCGGCCGGCGCGGATTGGCGAGCACCGCCCAGAGCGGCGGCAGACCCCAGAGCGGCACGACGGCCTCACCGATCCCCGACATGCGCGCGGGCCGCGCATCGAGGCAGACGGGCACATCGGCCCCGAGGCTCAGGATCGCGGCCGCATCGGGCATCGCCCGGCCCGATGCGGCCGCGACCAACCGCAGCGCCGCGGCCGCATCCGACGACCCGCCCCCGATCCCCGAGGCGACGGGCAGGCGCTTGGTCAGCGTGAGCGGCGGCGCCTCGGGCCCCGCGACCAGATGCGCCGCGCGCAGCACGAGGTTGTCGGCCCCCGCGGTCAGCGCCCCCGCCTCGGGGCCGCGCAGCGTCAGGGGCGGCCCACTCGCGGGCGCGAGCGCCACCCGGTCGCCCGTATCGGCAAAGACGACGAGCGAATCGAGCAGGTGATAGCCATCCGCGCGCCGCCCCGTCACATGCAGGCAGAGGTTGACCTTGGCGGGCGCGAAGCCCGGATCGCGCGCGATCATCGGCGCGCGCGGTCCGCGAGCGAGGGCGCCCCCTCCTCGGCCAGCGTCGCGTCGAGGCCGATCTGGAGCTTGCGGCGGATGCGTTCGGCAAGCTCCGGCTCGGGTTCGAACGACAGCGCGCGACGCCACTGGAATTCCGCCTCGCGCTTGCGCCCGACCGCCCAGTAGACATCGCCCAGATGGTCCGTCACGATCGGATCGACCGGCATGAGGAGCGAGGCGCGCTCCATCGGCTCAAGCGCGGCCTCATACTCGCCGAGCAGGAAATAGCCCCAGGCGAGCGAATCGACGATGTGGCCGCTGTCGGGGCGCTGGTCGACCGCGCGGCGGATCAGCGCCATCGCCTCATCGAGGTTCGTGCCCATCTCGAGGAAGGAATAGCCCAGATAGTTCAGCACCATCGGCTGATCGGGCAAAAGCCGCAGCGCCGTGCGGAAATCGGGCTCGGCCCGATCCCACTTCTTCGCCCGTTCCAGACAGATCGCGCGGCTGTAAAAGAGCGACCAGTGCCGCGGCTCGGGCGTGGCGATGAGGTCGATGGCGCGGGTATAGGCCTCGGCGGCCTCGGCATAGGCTTCCTCGCTGCGCAGAAGGTCGCCCAGCGCGACATGCGCCTCGATCCGGGCAGGTTCGTCGCGCACGAGGGCGCGCAGCGCCTCTAGCGCCTCCGCCCCCCGCCCGTCGGCGTTCAGCGCCCGGGCACGGCCGATGCGCGCCTCGACCATGTCGGCCGAACCGGGCGCGATGGCGTCATAAACCCCGATCGCCAGACCGTATTGCCCGACCTCCTCGAGCAGTTCCGCCACGAGCAGGGCCGTGTCGGGCCGATCGGGCCCGAGGTGGCGCGCAAGCTGGCCGTAGACGAGCGAGAGCGTGTCGGGCTCGTCGCGGCGCAGCGCGAGGGCGAGGGTATGAAAAAGCTCGGCGATGCCCTCGCGCGCGTCGCGCACGAAGCCATAGGCCACGGGCTCCCCCGCCACGAGTTGCGCGCGCAGTGCCGCGACGGCTGGATCGGCGGCGATGTCGAAGGCCGTATCGATCAGCGCCACGGCCGTGTCGGCCTCATCGATCTGGGCGAGCACCTCGATGCGGAGCAGGATGCCGCGCCGGCTCTCGATCACGGGTGCGGCGGGGCCGGTGAGCAGCGCGTCCGCCGCCTCGAAATCCCCCGCGACGGCGCGCGCGAGCGCGATGTTGTAGGCCACGATCGCATCGGCGCCGCCAAGCCTGCCTGTTTCCTCGAAGATGGCGATGGCGCCGCCCATGTCGCCCTCGCCCGCGGCGATCCAGCCGCGGATCAGCCCGTCGCCAAGCGCGCCCGCCGCCGGCGCGCGGTCGAGCAGGGCACCCGCCGCCCCGAAATCGCCCCGGCTGATCGCCTGCGCCACCTCAGCGAGCGTCGCCTGCGGCGTCACCGCGCCCGCGGCCGCCATCCGCGCCGCGACCTCGGCGGCGCGCGTGATCCGCCCCTCGCCCAGCGCGGCGGCCACGGCGGCATCGGCCAGCTGCATGTTGCCCGGATCGCCGGCGAGCGCGCGCGCCAGCGCCTCGGATGCGGCCGGGAAATCGTTGCCCATCAGCGCTTGACGCGCGACCAGATAGGGCCCGGCGGGCTCGGCGCCCGCCATCGGTGCGCCGAACATGAGCGTAAGCGCGAGACCGAGCGCGACGGCGAAGGCGCGCGCCGCGCGAATCGCCCCGGGCTGGCAAGAGACGAAATCGCGGGACTGGGTGTGTTGGGGCATTCTTGCAACTTAGGGCGCGACGCCGGACAAGACAATCCGCCGATGCCGCACGCAGCGGGCCCGTGATGGCGGACGAGCGCCCTCAGGCGACGAAGCCGAAATTCGCGCCCGTCAGGATCTCGACCAGATCGCCCCCGCCCGCGAGGATGGCGAGGGTCGTGTCGCTCGCGTTGTCGTCGATCGCCTTGTCCTGCCCCGCCACATCCGAGACATCGAGATTGAGCAGCGACAGGATCGTCTGCTGGGTGGTCGAGTTGTACCACAGCACGAGCATGTCGCCGCCATCGGCAAAGCCCGAGGCGGCCTCGACCGTGCCGCTCTGGACGCTGACGAGCATCGCCGTCGCGGTCGCGAAATCGGTCGTCAGCGCGAGGATGTGGGTCTCGATTTCGATCGGCGCGCTCGAGCCGCCTACCTGCGACTGGATCACGACGGCCGTGCCCGCCGCGATCGCGCCGCCGTTGCCGTCTACCGGCAGGATCGCGCCCACGCTGATCTCGAGGATGTCGTCGGTGACATGGCCGAAACCCGTGATCGTGTCGGGGGCGTCCATCGACGTCAGGCGCACGCGGTCGGTCGCGGCGACGTTCTCGGTCAGGTCGATGGTGTCGCTGCCGCGCCCGCCGATGATCGTGTCCGCCCCCGATCCGGGCGTGATGAAATCATCGCCCCGCCCGCCTGTGATCGTGTCCGCCCCCGCGCTGCCGGTGATTTTGAGCGATTCGGTCTGGACCGAGAAATCCGCCGCCATCGCCGTCTCGAGGATGATGCGCCCGACGTTCACGAGATCGGCGTCCGAGAGCTTGGCGGCCGTGACCGGCGCTGCGAAGCGCACCGTGTCGCTGCCGGGGCCGCCGTCGATCGTGTCCTCCTCGTCGGCGTGGATCGTGTCGTCGCCCGCCCCGCCCGAGAGGATGTCGGCCCCGACCCCGCCGATCAGCGTGTCGTTGCCGCCCCCGCCCGTCAGGCGGTTGGCGTTCGCATCCCCGATCAGCGTGACATTGCCGGTCGAGAGGACCTCGATGTTCTCCATCAGGAAGAAGCGCTTGTCAAAGCCGTCCTCGGCCTCGGCGAGCGAGGGGAAGAAATAGAGGTTGCGCGACAGGTCGACATGGATCGGCGTCGTGCCGAAGCTCGCCGACAGGCGCAGCGTGTCCGAGCCCGCGCCGCCGTCGTAATACTTGTCGCCGCGCGTCAGATAGATCACGTCGTCGCCCGGCCCCGCAAAGACGCGGTCGCGCCCCGAGCCCGGGTCGATCACGTCATTGCCGGCGCCGGTCGTGATCTCGTCGTTGCCGCTGCCGGCGATGATCTCGTCGTTGCCGCCGGCCGTCTCGACGATGGTCGAGGCGTCGGTGGTGTAGACCAGCAGGTCGACCGTTCCGAACGACTTCAGGTGGTGAAAGTTCGTGAAACTGGCCGCGATCGGCACCGGCGCGCCGGTCGTGTAGTATTTGCCGACGATGAAATCGATCGTGATGCGCGGATAGGCCGACAGCGTCGCCGGCACGCCCAGCGTGTTGATGCCCGGCCCGCCATCCTCGAAATCCTCGCCCTCGGAGAGATAGATCAGATCGTCGCCCGTGCCGCCGTAAACGGTATCGTCGCCCGGGCCGGGGTCGATGATGTCGTCGCCCCCGCCCGCGTTGATCCAGTCGTTGCCGGTGCCGCCGTTGATGGTATCGTTGCCGGCCGCGCCCCAGATGATGTCGTCGCCGCCGAGCGCGTTGATGGTGTTGCTGCCCCCGATGGCGCGGATCTCCTCGCCCCGCGCGGTGCCGGTGAGTGAGTCGTTGGCGCGCGTGCCGCAGGTGTCGGCGCCGAGGCAGTAGATCGGCGTCTCGACCCCGCAGCCCGCAAGCGCCAGAAGCGGCAGCGCGGTCGAGGCCATCTTGCGCGCGGTCGCGGTTCTCGGGCGGGGCGGGGTCGGAGGTGTCATGCGCGTCACGCCACGATGAGGAAGTCGTCGGCCGCGAGGGTGCCGGTGATCGTGATGTTCTCGACGATCATGTAGGCGCTCTGGGCCGAGAGAAGGTCGGTCAGCGCGGTGGTGCCGCTCGTGAAGGTGGCGCCCGACTGCACGAAATAGAGGTCGCCCCCCGCCGTGTCGAAGATGAAGGCACCGTTGCCGACCACGTCGAACGCGGCATTCGTGATCGCGCCCGTGCCGGCCTGCGCATGGAACTGATTGGCGGCAAGCCGCGCGCCATTGCCGCTTGCGCCATTGCCCATCGGTCCGAAGATGGTTTCGTCGAGCACGAATTCATCGGTGGCGACGACGAAGGTCACGGTGTCGGTGCCGACGGAATCCTGCACCCCCCGCACCGTGCCCGCCGTCCCCGACACCAGCGCGTCGCCAAAGAGTATCTGGTTGAGCGTCCCGCCACCCGCGTTGATGGTGTCGTTGCCGTCGCCGCCGATGATGACATCGTTGCCAGCGCCGGTGGTGATGACGTTGGAGCCGTCGCCCCCCTCGACCCGCACCGCCCCGCTCGAGGTCGAGGTCAGATCGCCGAGCGAGAGCTGCACCGTCACGTTGTGCGACCCCGCGAGCGTCAGCACCTGACCGTCGATCAGCGCGCGCGCGTTGACCGTCTGCCCCTCGGTCATGGTCGTGACAGCGTTCGTCCCCGCCGCGACGACCAAGGTCTCGATCCCCGGGTTGATGGTGCCGCCCGCGATCGCGGTGGTGAGGGTGAGGGTGTTCGTCCCGAGCGCGTTGATCGTGGTGAAGCCCGCGTATTGCGCGGCCGTCATCGAGACGGCGGCGATGTTGTCGATGCCGAGGATGGATGCCCCCGTCACCGCACCCGCGTTGATGCCCGAGATGTTCGTGCCGCTCGTGGTGATGCCGAGCGTGTCGGCGCCGCCGCCCGAGACGATGGTCGTGCCGGTCAGATCGGTCAGCTGGCCGGTATTGAAGCGATCGTCGTTGGCCGAGCCGGTCACGTCCTGCCCGGCCGCCCCGATGGTGAAGACGTTGCCGGCGGCGGTCGCGAGGACATAGCCCTCGACCTGCGCGTTCCCGGTGACGGTCGCGGCATCGCTGAAGGTGATGGTGTTCGTCCCCGTGGCCGTTCCGAGGCGCGCGTGCTGGGCGGCGGCGATCGTGGCGTTGACGTCGGTCGCGAGATTGATCGCCTCGACCTGGGTCACGGTCGCGCCGCTGATGTTCGTGCCCGTGGTCGTGATCTCGAGCACGTCGGTGCCCGAATTGCCGAGCGCGAAGGTGCCGGTGACGGTCGTCTGCGCCCCCGTCCGCACGGTGTCGGCGTGGCTTGCCGCGCCGGTGACGTTCTGGGCGCCGGTGCCGATGGTGAAATCGTTGCCCGAAAGATCGACCATGGCGTAGGTCTCGATCGCGGCGACGCCGGTCGTGCCCTGCGCGGCGATGTTCGAGAAGGCGATCGCCTCGGTCCCGGTCGCGGTGATTGAGGAAAAGGCCGCGTGCTGCGCCGTCGTCATCGTCGTCAGCGCGAGCCCCGTGATCACGAGGGTCTCGGCCGTCGTGGCGGCGCCCGCGTTGATGCCCGACAGGTCGGTGCCCGTCTGGCCGACGATGATCGTGTCCGTCCCAGAACTGCCGAGGTCGAGGACGGTCCCCACGAACCCCGCAAGCGTGCCCGTGCGCACCGTGTCGGCGTGCGCCGCGGCGCCCGTCACATCCTGCCCGGCCGCCGTCAGCGTGATGTCGTTGCCGGTGTCGTTGGCAAGCACATAGCCCTCGATGGCCGCCTTGGCGGTGATCGTGCCCGAATCGGTCAGCGTCACCACATTCGTGCCCGCGGCCGTCCCGATCTTGTCGTGCTGGGCCCGCGTCATCGTCGCCGCGACCCCGTCCGCGAGGTTGACCTGCTCGACCTCGGTCGTGGTCGCGGCGCTGATGTTCGTGCCGGTCGTCGATATCTCGAGGATGTCGGTTCCCGTGCCCCCCAGCGCCAGATTGCCTGTCACCGTGGTGCGCGCGCCGGTCCGGACCGTATCGGCCTGGCCCGCGGCGCCGGTCACGTTCTGGTCGTCGCGGCCGAGGATGAAGATGTTCTGCGCGACATTTGCGAGCACATATGCTTCGACGTTCACGTTTCCGGTCGTCTCTGCCGCGCGGTCCGAGAGGGTGACGGTATTCGTGCCGATCCCGTCATTGAGGCGCGCGTTCTGCGCCGAGGTCATCGTGACCGAGACGTTCTCGGCGAGGTTGAACGTGTCGACCGAGCCCAGATTGGCGTTCGTCGAGATGTCGAGCCCGTTGGTGCCGATCTGCACGATCACGCCGAGCTCATTCGCGAGCCCCGAGAGGTTCGCGTCGGCCGTGAAGTTCGTGACATCGACCGTGCCCGTGCCCGTGACGGTGACGCCGCTGAACTTGGCCGCCGCCCCCTGCAGCGTCGCGTCCGGCCCGACCGCAAAGGTCGCGGTGCCCATCGTCGCGCCGTCGATGTTGAAGACGTCCGCCGCCCCGCCGCTTGCCCCCGAGATCGTCACCGCCGCCTTGCCGAACTTGCCGGTGAAGGCCACGGTCTGGTTCGCGAGGTTCGCCGCCGCCGTCACCGTCGTGGCGTTCAGGAGCGACAGGTCGGCCGCCGGCGTGCTCTCGAGCGCGGTCACCTCGATCGTGCCGGCGCCCGCCCCCGTGATGCCGCTGAGCTTCGACGCCCGGCCCTGCAGCACGGCGTCGGCCGCCACGCTGAAGGTCGCGGTGCCCATCGTCGCGCCGTCCACGTTGAAGATGTCGCGCGCGCCCCCGGTCGTGCCGTAGATCGTGACGGCCGCCTTGCCCAGATCGCCCGCGAAGGTCACCGTCTCGTTGGCGAGCCGCGCAACCGCCGTGACTGCGGTCGCGGTAATGTCGCCCAGATCGGCGCGCGGGCTGTCGTCGAGCGCGCTGATCGCGACCGCCCCCGCCCCGTCGATCACGCGCCCCGACACGAGCGAGGCCGCCGCCGAAAAGGTCTTGCCCGCCGCAACCGTCGTCGCGAAGGAGCCCAGTTCGCCCGTGAACGTCACATCCCCCGTCACGAAGGCGCGCTTGGTGCCCGCGACCGAGATGTTGCTCAGGATCGCCGAGCCGTCGCCCTCGAGCCGCGTGATCGCGACATTGCCCGAGCCTGTCACCGTCTCCTCGTCGAGCACGACCGCATCGCCCGTGAGGGTGCGGCCGGTGACGATGATGCTGCCCACATCGGCCGCCTCGATCCGGTCGGCGGCGCCCGTCGCGGGGGTGAAGACGTAGCGCGTGCCCTCCTGCGTCACGGTGATGTCGCCAAACCCGGTGCCGAGCGCGAGGTTCCCGGCCCGGTCGGGGTTGAGCAGCAGCGCCCCGGGCGGCGGGGCGTCGGGGTCGCGCACGAAGCTTGAGGCCTCGACCTCAAAGGCATTGAGGGCAAGCGGCGTGATGCTCGCCGAGGGGGCTGCGACCAGATCGACCGTGCCGCCATAGATGAGCAGGCTGTCCGAGGACAGGAGCGTGCGCAACTCTTCGGCCTCGGCCGTGCTCGCGACCTCGATGACGAAGCGGCCATCCTCGGATGCGGTGTAGAGCGTGGGGATCGTGCGCAATTGTGGCACGCTCAGGCGCACGCCCGAGGCGACCTCGACTCGGGCGATGGTGCCGAGATCGGCGTCGGTCGTATCGAGTGTCCCGTCCCGCACCCGCAGGATCGTGAACCCCGCGAGGGTGCTGCCCGCCTCGAGCGTCATGGTGTCGCCGGCATCGACGAAATCGACCTCGAGCGTGCCGGTCCCGCTGGCGCGGAGCGTGATCGCGTAGCCGTTCCCGATCGCGTCCGCGACCTCGAGCCGCGCGCCCGCACCCGAGCCGAGGGCGAAGTTCGCTGGCGCATCAAGGGTATATGTGCCGCCCGTCCGGCTCAGGCTGACAGCGGTGCCCGGCGAGGGTGCGGCCATCGGTGCGGTCGAGATGCCGTGCGTACCCGATGTGGTGCCGCCCGAACCCGTTCCGCCCGAACCCGTGCCGTCCGCCCCGGTGCTGCCGGAACCACCGCCAGAGGATGCCCCGCCGCACGCCTGCAACCCCAATCCCGCAAGCACCAGCGCGCCCGTCTGGCCCGTGGGCAAGGGGAGCGCGCGCTTTCGGATCGTGTCGGTCGGGCGGCGTTGCATGGGCACTCGGGGTTTGGCGCGGGTCCGGGGGCGCATGCACGATCCGTGCCGCCTGCGGCGACCGCCGCGGTTGCGTGGCGTGTTGCATCCCGCCGCGGCGCCTGCCAACACTTCCACCGGGGCGGAAGCCGGAAAGCGGAGGGACGGGCATGGCAAGGCGCAAGGTCATCATCACATGTGCGGTCACGGGGGCGATCCATACCCCCTCGATGTCGCCCCACCTGCCGATCACGGCCGAAGAGATCGCCGATGCCGCGGTCGGCGCCGCCGAGGCGGGGGCCGCCATCGTGCACCTGCACGCGCGCAACCCCGAAACAGGCGCGCCCGACCAGTCGCCCGCGCGGTTCGAACCCTTCCTGCGCGTCATCCGCCAGCGATCGGATTGCGTCGTGAACATCACGACGGGCGGCGCGCCGACGATGCTTGTCGATGAGCGCATTACCCCGGTCGTCGCCTTCAAGCCCGAGGTCGCCTCGCTCAACATGGGGTCGATGAACTTCGGGCTCTATCCGATGCTCGAGCGCTTCAAGGATTTCCGCCACGACTGGGAGCGGCCCTATCTGGAAGGCTCGAAGGACCGGATATTCCGCAACACCTTCGCCGACATCGAGCGTATCCTCGTCACCTGCGCCGATCAGGGCACGCGCTTCGAGATCGAGTGCTACGACATCGGGCACCTCTATACGCTGGCGCATTTCGTCGACCGGGGCCTCGTGAAGGCGCCCTTCTTCGTCCAGAGCGTCTTCGGCATCCTCGGCGGCATCGGCGGCCACCCCGAGGACGTGATGCACATGAAGCGCACCGCCGACCGGCTGTTCGGCGACGATTACGAATGGTCGGTGCTGGGCGCGGGGCGCAACCAGATGCGGATCGCGGCGATGTCGGCGGGCATGGGCGGGCATGTGCGCGTGGGGCTCGAGGATTCGCTCTGGATCGGGCCGGGGCGGCTGGCGCGGTCGAACGCCGAGCAGGTCGCGCAGGCGCGCGCGCTGATCGAGGGGCTGGGCCTCGAGGTCGCGACACCGGCCGATGCGCGCGAGATCCTGAAGCTCAAGGGCGGGGACAAGGTCGCGTTCTGACCGGCCCGCGCGCCCGGCCGGGAACGATCTCGGACCCCGTCGAGGGGTCCTCGATCGGCAGGTGGGCGATGCCCCCCTGCCGGCCGTCGCGCCCGGACGCTAGCGCGGCAGGCGGGGGACGGCGGCGACGAGGGCCTGGGTGTGCGGGTGCGCGGGCGCCGAGAGGAGGCGCCCGGTCGGGCCCGTCTCGACGATGCGGCCGGCCTCGAGCACGATCACGCGGTCGGTGATCGCACCCACCACCTCGAGGTCGTGGCCGATGAAGAGATAGGCGAGCCCGTGGCGCGCCTGCAGCGCGGCCAGCAGATCGAGGATGCGCGCGCGCACCGCCGGGTCGAGCGCCGAGACGGCCTCGTCGAGCACGATGAGGTCGGGGCGCAGCACGAGCGCGCGCGCCAGCGCGATGCGCTGGCGCTGCCCGCCCGAAAAGGCGTGGATGCGCCGGCCGGCATCGTCGGGCGAAAGGCCCACGTCGCGGAGCGCCTCGGCGACGCGATCCCGCCGCTCGGCGGCCGGCACGTCGGGCGCGAGGTGGAAGGGTTCGGCGACCAGCCGGCCGACGCTCTGGCGCGGGTCGAAGCTGGCGTAGGGATCCTGAAAGACGGCCTGCATCCGCGCGCGCAGCGCCCGCGGCATCCGCGCCGGATCGACCCGCACCCCGCCGAGCGTGATCTCGCCCCCGTCGATCGGGTCGAGGCCGAGCACGGCGCGCCCGAGGGTCGATTTCCCCGACCCCGAGGCCCCGACGATGCCGAGGCTCTCGCCCCTCGCCAGCGCAAGGCTGACGCGGTCGAGCGCGAGAAGGCGGGGACGCGCCGCGAAGGGGTGCGGGCGGGGGAGCGGGTAGCTGCGCGACACCTCGCGGCAAGCGAGCAGGGGCGCTGCATCGGGGCCTGGGGCGGGGGGTGCGGCCCGCGCCGGGCGGTGGGTGGCGGCGGCGACCAGCGCCCGCGTCGCGGCATGGGCGGGCTGCGCGATCAGGGCGCGCGCGGGCCCCTCCTCGACGATGCGGCCCTCCGACATCACCGCCACGCGGTCGGCCATGCCCGCCACCACCGCCAGATCGTGGCTGATGAGCAGGAGCGCCATCCCCTCGGCCGCGACGAACCCGCGCATGAGCCCGAGGATCTGCGCCTGCGTCACGACATCGAGCGCGGTCGTCGGCTCATCCGCGATCAGCACGCGCGGGCGCAGCGCCACCGCCATCGCGATCGCGACCCGCTGGCGCTGGCCGCCCGACAGCTCGTGCGGATAGCGCCCCGGGGGCACGCGCTCGGGCGGGAGCCCGACGCGGGCGAGCATCGCGCCGGCGCGGGCGCGGGCCTCGGGTCGCGGGCAGGCGCGGTGGATGAGCAGCGTCTCGGCGACCTGATCGCCGATGGTGCGCAGGGGATCGAGGGCGGTGAGCGGCTCCTGGAAGATCATCGCGATGTCGCGGCCGCGGATGCGGCAGAGATCGGCCTCGGGCGCGCCCTGCATCTCGCGCCACCCGAGGCGGACCGACCCGCCCGTCGCGGCCCCCTCGGGCGCGAGCCCCATGATCGCGAGCGCCGCGAGCGACTTGCCCGAGCCCGAGGCGCCGACGAGGCCCGTCACCGTTCCCGGCGCGATCGCCAGATCGACGCCCGCGAGGATATCGCGCCCCCCGAGCGCGAGCCTGAGGCCCTGCACCGACAGGAGCGTCATCCCTGCCCCCCTAGGCGCGGATCGAGCCGGTCGCGCAGCCCGTCGCCGAGCAGGTTGAGGCCGAGCACCGTCAGCACGATGGCAAGCCCCGGCATCAGCGCGACATGGGGCGCGAGCGCGATGAGGGTCTGCGCATCGGCAAGCATCCGCCCCCAGCTCGGAATGGGGGGCTGCGCGCCCAAGCCCACATAGGAAAGCCCCGCCTCGGCGAGGATGCCGAGGCTGAACTGGATCGTGCCCTGCACGATCAGGAGGGCCGCGATGTTGGGCAGGATATGCTCGGCCGAGATGCGCGCGGCCCCCTTGCCCGCCAGCCGCGCGGCGCGGACGAAATCGAGCGTCCACAGGCTCAGCGCCGCGCCGCGGGTCACGCGGGCAAAGACGGGGATGTTGAAGATCCCGATCGCGAGGATCGCGTTCGTGGCCGACGGTCCGAGGATGGCGGTGACGAGGATCGCGATCACGAGGCTCGGAAAGGCGAAGACGAGATCGTTGAGGCGCATCACCACCGCATCGACGATGCCCCCCCGCCGCGCCGCCGCCAGCAGCCCGAGCGGCACGCCCGCGGCCATGCCGATCCCGACCGCGATCAGCGCGACCGCGAGCGAGGTCCGCGCCCCCACCATCAGCATCGAGAGGATGTCGCGCCCGAACTGGTCGGTCCCGAGCGGATGCGCCCCCCCGGGCGGTTGCAGGCGGGCCGAGATGTCGATCCCCTCGACCGGATGCGGCGTCCAGACGAAGGAGAGGAGGGCGGCCAGCACGCATAGCCCTGCGAGCAGGGCGCCGATCCGCATCGCGGCGGGGCGGAACGGTGCGGGCTGGATCGGGGCGGGGGGCGCCATCTCAGCGCCTCAGCCGCGGGTCGATCGCGGCATAGGCCAGATCGACCGCGAAATTGACCGCGACCACCGCGAGGATCAGGAGCATCACGACCGACTCGACCACGATCAGGTCGCGCTGGGTGATGGCCTGGAACACGAGCCGCCCGAGGCCCGGCAGGTAGAAGACGTTCTCGATGATGATCGCGCCCGCGATCAGGAACGAGAATTGCAGCCCGAGGATGGTCAGGACCGGGATCATCGCGTTGCGCAGCCCGTGGCGCAGGATCGCCTGCGCCCGGCTCAGCCCCTTGGCGCGCGCGGCGCGGATGTAGTCCTGGCCGAGCGTCTCGAGCAGGGCCGCGCGCAGCACGCGGGCCAGGATCGCGGCCTGCGGCAGCGCGAGCGCGATGGCGGGCAGCACGAGGGCGCGCAGGTTGGCGCCGATGCCCTGATCCCATCCCGGAAAGCCGCCCGACGGAAACCAGCCCGCCCCGACCGCGAAGACCGAGACGAGCAGCATCGCGAACCAGAAATTGGGCAGCGCGATGCCGATCTGCGTCGCCCCCATGATCGCGAGATCGCCCGCCGTGCCGCGCCGCGCCGCCGCGATCAGCCCCGCCGGCAGCCCGATCGCCACCGCGAGCAAGAGCGCGAGGATCGCGAGCGGCACCGACACCCCGGCCCGCTGCGCCACCAGATCCGCGACCGGCACGCGGTAGGTATAGGAGATCCCGAGATCGCCCCGGATCAGCCCGCCCGCCCAGTCGAGGTAGCGCGCCACCGGCCCGCCGCCGAGCCCGAGCTCTGCCCGCAGCGCCGCGAGCGTCTCGGGGCTGGCGTTGAGGCCGAGCATCACGCGCGCCGGATCGCCGGGGATGACCTCGATCACCGCGAAGACGATCACACTCGCGGCGACGATCCCCGCGACCAGGGAGCCGAGGCGCAGAAGGGCAAAACGCAGCATCCCGTCGTCGTCCGCTCCTGCGCCGGGTGCGAGGCCGGCGGCGGGCCGGATCCCGGCACCTCCCCTGCCGGCCCGGCCCGCCGCCTGTGCCGCGGCGTCCCTCCCCAGACAGCCGCGGCGAAACCGCCTGCACCATCGCGCGATTGCCCCGCCCGCGTCAATCGCGATGAGGGGCGCGTTAACCGGATGTCAACCATCGCTCGGCGACGATCCGCCCATGACCGGTTCGGATCGTTTCGATGAGGCGGCGCTGCCGCTGCTTGGCGAGGGGGATGCCCCGCCCGCCGCCCTTTCGCCCGGGGCGCGGCTGCCGTCCTATATCCGCGACCATCGGGCGCGGCTGCGGGCGCGCTTCATGGCCGGCGGGCCCGATGCCGTGCCCGATTACGAGCTGCTCGAGCTTGTCCTCTTTCGCGCCATCCCGCGGCAGGATGTGAAGCCGCTGGCGCGCACGCTGATCGAGCGTTTCGGCGATTTCAACCGCGTCATCAGCGCGCCGCCCGCCCGGCTTGCCGATGTCGCGGGCGTGGGCGAGGCGGTCATCGTGGAATTGAAGCTGATCGAGGCGGCGGCGCAGCGTCTGGCGCGCGCGCGCGTCATCAACCGCCCCGTCCTCTCGAGCTGGCAGGCGCTGATCGACTATTGCCAGACCGCGCTCGCCCACCGCGAGACCGAGGAGTTCCGCGTGCTCTATCTCGATCGCAAGAACGTCCTCATCGCCGACGAGGCGCAGGCGCGCGGCACGGTCGATCATGTGCCCGTCTATCCGCGCGAGGTGGTCAAGCGCGCGCTCGAGATCAACGCCTCGGCCATCATCCTCGTGCACAACCACCCCTCGGGCGATCCGACGCCCTCGGGGGCCGACATCGAGATGACGCTGCGCATCCGCGACGCCGCCGAGGTGCTGGGCATCGTGCTGCACGACCACCTCATCATCGGGAAATCGCGCGAGGTGAGCCTGAAGGCCGCGGGCTATCTCTAGCCCGTGCCCGCCAGCAGCCGCTGCCCCGCGAGGCGGGCAAAGCGCAGCACCAGCGCGCGCCGGCGGGCGGGCGGCAGGGGGCGGGCCTCGGGCAGGCGCAGGATCTCGGCGTCGTGCCGGTCGGCGAGGATGAGGCCCGCCTCGGGCGGCAGCAGATCGGCCGGAAAATCGGGGTCGACCGCGAAGAAGAACCGGTCGCACCAGCCGAGATAGCCCTGCCACTTGCGGTCGGCGACGAAATCGGCCCGGCAGGACTTGCACTCGATCACCCAGACCTCGCCGTCGGGGCCGAGGGCCATGACATCGACGCGCAGGCCCGGGGTCGGCACGACCTCTTCGAGGGGGACAAAGCCGTGCCCCGGCAGGGCGCGGCAGACGCCGCGCGCGATCAGACGGCCGGGGTTCGGTGCGCTCTGCATGACGCGCAGGATGCACCGGCCGCGCGGCCTGCGCCAGCCTCAGCCGCCCGCGATGGCGGCAAGGGCCGCATAGCGCGCCGTCTTGCCGAGGCCCACGAGGATCAGGAAGGGCCAGAAGGGCGTGCGCAGGACCCCCGCGAGCAGCACGATCGGGTCGCCCACGACCGGCACCCACGACAGCAGGAGCGACCAGATCCCGAGCCGGCGGTGCCATGCCTCGGCCCGGGCGAGGCGGGCGCGCGTGCCCTCGCCCATCCGCGCCGCACCCGCGGTGGCAAGGCCGAGCCCGATCGCCCAGGTGACGACGGCGCCGAGCGTGTTGCCGAGGCTCGCGACCGCGACGGCGGGCAGCGGCCCCGCCCCGCCCTCGGCCTGCAGGAGGGCCACCAGCACCACCTCGGACGATCCGGGCAGCAGCGTGGCCGAGAGGAACGCCGCCGCGAAGAGCCCGCCCAGTTCCGCCCAGATGCCCATGCCACCCCGCCCAGATCCGCAGCGCCCGACCCGCAGCGCCCGACCCGCCGCCTCCGACACTGGCCCGGCCCGCACGCGGGGGCAAGCGTTGACAACCCCGGCCCCGCACCCGCAGAACGGGCGCGCGAGGGGGGCGGGGATGCGGTTTTCGGCCAATCTGGGGTTTCTCTATCTCGACCTGCCGTTCCTGGCGCGGATCGGGCAGGCGGCGCGCGACGGGTTCGACGCGGTCGAATGCCACTTTCCCTATGATGTGCCGGTGGCCGACACGCGCGCGGCGCTGCGGGATGCAGGCATCAGGATGATCGCGATCAACACCCCGCCCGGAGACCTCGGGCGCGGCGATTTCGGCCTTGCCGCCCTGCCCGGGCGCGAGGCCGAGGCGCGCGAGGCGATCCTGCGCGCGCTCGACCATGCGGCCGGGATCGGGGCGGGGGCCGTGCATGTCATGGCGGGCAAGTCGGGCGGCGGGCGCGCGGCCGAGGCGGTGCTGCGCGCGAACCTGCGCCTTGCCGCCGCCGAGGCCGCCCTGCGCGGCCTCGAGGTGCTGATCGAGCCGATCAACCGGCGCGACGTGCCGGGCTATCATTATGCAAGCCTCGCGGGGGCGGTGCGGACGATCGGGGCGGTCGGGGCGGAAAACCTGCGCCTCATGTTCGATTGCTATCATGTCCAGATCATGCAGGGCGACCTCATCACCGCGATCGGGCGGCATCTGGGGCGGATCGGGCATGTGCAGATCGCGGCCGTTCCCGACCGGGGCGAGCCGGGGCGGGGCGAGGTCGATCTGGCCGAGGTTCTGGCCGCCCTTGCCGCGGCGGGCTGGGCGGGGCATGTGGGGGCCGAATACCGCCCGCGGTCGGGGCGGACGGCCGAGGGGCTCGGCTGGCTGGCGGAGATGCGCGCGCGGCTTGCGGCCCGCGCGGCGGAGGGCGGGCGATGAAGACGATCATGATCACGGGTGCGGGGGCGGGCATCGGGCGGGCGACCGCGCGGGAATTCCTCGGGGCGGGCTGGCGCGTGGCGCTGGTCGGGCGGCGCGCGGAGCCGTTGCGCGAGGCGGCGGGGGGGCATCCCGATGCCCTGGTGCTGCCATTCGACGTGACGGACGCGGCCGAGGTCGAGCGCGGGTTCGCCGACTGCGCGCGCGCCTTCGGGCGGCTCGATGCGCTCTTCAACAACGCGGGCATCTTCCTGCCCTCGGGGATGATCGACGAGATCGCGCTCGAGGATTGGCGCGCGATCTCGGCCGTCAACATCGACGGGATGTATCTGTGCGCGCGCGCGGCCTTCGGCATCATGCGCCGGCAGGATCCGAAGGGCGGCCGGATCATCAACAACGGCTCGGTTTCGGCCCATGTGCCGCGGCTCGGGTCGGCGCCCTATACCATGACCAAGCACGCGGTCACCGGCCTGACCAAGGCGCTGTCCCTCGATGGCCGCGCCCATGGCATCGCCTGCGGGCAGATCGATGTCGGCAATGCGCTGACGGGCATGGTCGATGCGATGACGAAGGGCGTGCCGCAGGCGGACGGGCGGCTCGCGGTCGAGGCGACGATGGATGTGGCGGATGTGGCGCGGTCGGTCCTGCACATGGCTTCGCTACCGCCCGAGGCGAATGTGCAGTTCATGACCGTGATCGCCACGACGATGCCCTTCATCGGCCGGGGCTGAGCGGCCGTTGCATGCGAGCGTGCGCGGCAGCCGGGTTTCGTTAACGCTTCGTTGATACCCCTCCTCGCGTTTGCCGGCCCGATCGGGGCCCGGCGCGCGAAGATGGGGGTGCGCGATGAACAAGGCGATCACGGACGGGCTGGTGCTGATGCCGCCGCCCTTTTCGGCGGGGCTCGGGGTGTGGTCGAGCGGGGACGGCACGCCCGGCTCGCCCAGCTATGCAGGAGCGGCGAACGCGGCCTATGTGCCGGCGGACCCCGATTTCGGCGGCTCGCTCGACCTCATCAAGACCCAGGATCGCCAGAAGCTGCGCCACATGGGCCAGACGCCCATCGTGCCGGGGATGTATCTGCGCGTCCGCGTGCGGATCAAGGCGATCTCGGGCAATCTGCCGACGGTGCGGATCGCGGCCTGGGCGGGGGATGCGGCCGGGCGCAACGTGGCGGGCGTGATCCAGGAGGGGCAGCCCCTGACGCTGACGCGCTATGGCAGCGTCTATACGCTCGAGGCGGTGATCGGCTCGGGCCGGCGGGCGGGGGTCGACATGGTCTGGGGCACGGTGCCCGTCTATGCCCATGTCGGGATCGACCTCACGGGGCCGAACGGCGGGATCGTGCGCATCGACGACATCGAGGTTCTGGACGGGACGGATGTCTTTCACCGCGTGATGATGGATTGGGTCGATGTGCGCGACTATGGCGCCATGGGCGACGGGGTGACGGACGACAGCGCGGCCTTCCTCCTGGCCGATGCGGCGGCGGCGGGGCGGACCCTTGTCATCTCGGCGGGGACCTATCGGCTCAACGGCAACATCACCCTCAACGCGCAGGTGCGCTTCGAGGGGCGGCTGTCGATGCCCGAGACGGCGCGGCTCAGCCTGACGCAGAACTTCGACCTGCCGACCTATGCGCGCGCCTTCGGCAACGAGGCCGAGGGGCTGCGCAAGGCCATTCAGGCGCTCTTTTTCTTTACCGATCATGTCGTTCTGGATCTCGGCGGTCGCACCGTCGATGTGACGGCGCCGCTCGATGTCGCGGCGCTTGCCGGGCGTCAGGGCGAACAGTTCGCCCGGCGCCGGGTGCTGACGAACGGCCAGCTTTCGGTCGTGGCCGGTCCGGCGTGGGAGAGCGCGACCGTCAGCTCGCAGGCGACATTTTCAACCGCGCAGCCCACGCTGCTGACCGGGGTGCAGAACATCGCGGGCATCGTTCCGGGCTCGCTCGTGACCGGGGCGGGGATAGCGCGCGAGACCTATGTGCGCTCGGTCAACCTTGCCGCGCAGACCGTCGAGCTCAGCGCGCCGGCGGGATATACGGGCGGGACGCGGGTCTATGGCTTCACGCGGCACCGCTACATCCTCGACTTTTCGGGCTTCGGCAAGCTCGACAAGTTTGAGCTGACGAACCTCGAGCTCGTGTGCAGCGGGATCGCGAGCGGGGTCATCCTTGCGCCGGCGGGGCTGACATTCAGGATGCACGGCTGCGTCGTGAACGCGCCGAAGGACAGGGCGCTGACCTCGATCGGGCTGGGCTGTCAGGGGCTTCTGGTCGATGAGTGCCAGTTCCTCTCGAGCGAGCAGAGCCTGCGCGCGCAGGACCGCACCTCGATCTGCCTCAACATCAATGCCAATGATGCCAAGATCCGCGACAACCGCATCGTGCGCTTCGGCAATTTCGCGATCGTCCACGGCACCGGACACATGTTCATCGGCAACCACTTCTTTCAGGGCGACGAGGAGACGCCGGGGGTACGCCGGGCGGGGATCGTGTTCACCGCCATCAACATGCGCGCGGCCGTCACCGGCAACTACATCGACAACGCCTTCATCGAACTGACGAACGAGCGCGAGGACGATCCCTCATTCGCCAACCAGTTCAGCTTTGGCGGCCTGACCATCACCGGCAACACCTTCGTCGTCAGCAACATGGTCCCCTCGTTCGCCTTCATCGTGATCACACCCCACGGGCCGGGGCATTTCATCCAGGGGCTGTCGATCACCGACAACGTCTTTCGCACCTTCAACGGCACGATCGACCGGGTCGACAAGGTAGATACGAGCTTTGCCGCCCTCGATCCGGGGCGCTATCGCAACATCGTGGTGCAGGCGAACGCCTTCAACGGCATCACGACGCCCGTCTTCAACCCGACCTTCGTGCGCCATGCACAGACCGGGGCGGCGGCGACCTGGACGATCGACCCGCTCGGCACGCTGCCCTTCGGGGGGCGGGCGCGCAATGTGGTGTCGGTGGTGGCCGACGGGCTGATCAGCGCAGGCGGCGCGGTGCGGTTCGACATGCCCTATAGCCGCGCCGAGCAGGGCGGGGCGCAGAACCTCGTGACGCTCAACTGGCCCCTGGCGGTGACGGGGGCGGTGAATGTGACGATCCGCGCCGACAACCCCTGACGCGGGGCGCCCGCCCCCTAGCCCGTGATGCGGCGGGGGGTGGGCCGGGCGGCGGCGGCGTTGATCGGATCGTCGTGGCGCTGCACCGAACCCTCGAAATGGGCGCCGGCCTCGATCGCGATGGTCTTGTGGATGATGTCGCCCTCGACCAGCGCGGTCGAGGTGAGGCGGATCTTGAGGCCGCGCACGCGCCCGATCACGCGGCCATTGATGACCATGTCCTCGGCCACGATCTCGCCCCGGATGGTGGCGCTTTCGCCGATGGTGACGAGGTGGGCGCGGATGTCGCCCTCGACCACGCCCTCGATCTGGATGTCGCCCTCGGTGGTGATGTTGCCGATCACCGTGAGGTCAGATGAAAGCACCGACACGCCACTGCGCGGCCGGTGCACCTCGGGCGCGGACGGGGGCATGACGGCGGGCACCTGCGGCTCGGGCTCGGCCGTCAGGCGCGGGCCGGGTTCGTTGATCCTGGTCTTGCCGAACATCGCCATCTCGTTCCCTCGGGTGCGACCGGCGAGATGCCGATCAGCTTCGGACAGTCGCCCGAAGCGCGGGCGATTCGCAAGCGTCGCGCGCGTCAGAGGGCGCGCGCGGCCGCCAGAACTTCGGCCACATGGCCCGGCACCTTGACCTTGGTCCAGGCCTGCGCGATCCGCCCCGCCCCATCGACGAGGAAGGTCGAGCGTTCTATCCCCATGTATTTCTTGCCATACATGCTTTTCTCGGCCCAGACGCCCCAGCGTTCGCAGGTATCGGACGCCTCATCCGAGGCAAGGACGATCCCCAGCCCGTGCTTGGCCACGAACTTGTCGTGCGACTTCACGCTGTCCTTTGAGATGCCGATGACCGTGCAGCCGGCGGCCGCGAAATCGGCGGCATGTGCGGTGAAGTCGAGCGCCTCGGCCGTGCAGCCCGAGGTGTCGTCCTTGGGATAGAAATAGAGCACCACCTTGCCCGGCCTGAGCGCCGAGAGGGTGACGGAGCCGCCGCCATCGCGCGGCAGGGTGAAATCGGGGGCGATGTCGCCGGGCTGAAGCATGTCTGACCTGTCGAAATGGTTGCAGAGGGCGGGCGGCCGTGGCAGTCGGCCCGCGACGGGCGTTCTAGCGTGGCGCGCCCCGATTTAAAGGGTGGCGGGGCGGATGCGGCTTGAGGATTTCGACTTCGACCTGCCCGAGGCGCTGATCGCGACGCGCCCGGCCCGGCCGCGCAGCTCGGCGCGGCTGCTGGTCGCGGGCCGCGCGGGGGCGATCCGCGATGCGCGCGTCTCCGACCTGCCCGCGATCCTGCGCCCGGGCGACCGGCTGGTGCTGAACGACACCAAGGTCATCCCCGGCCGGCTGACGGGCACGCGCACCCGCCCCGGCGCGCCGGGCGAGGGGGTGGCGAAGGTCGAGATCACGCTGCTCGAACCCCTGCCGCAGGGGTGGCGGGTGCTCGCCAAGCCGCTGCGGCGGTTGCGCGAGGGCGACGAGATCGTCTTTTCCCCCCGCCTGTCGGCGCGGGTGATGGCGCGGCGCGCGGCGGATGCGGTGCTCGACTTCAACGCCGAGGGTGCGGCGTTCGAGGAGGCGCTGGCCGAGGCCGGCCAGATGCCGCTGCCCCCCTACATCGCGCAGCGCCGCGCGCCAGACGCGCAGGACAGCGAGGATTACCAGACCGTCTTTGCCCGCGTGCCGGGCGCCGTCGCGGCGCCGACCGCATCGCTGCACTTCGATGCCGCGCTGCTCGAGGCGCTCGCCGCGCGCGGGGTGGCGTTCAGCCATGTCACGCTGCATGTCGGGGCGGGAACCTTTCTGCCCGTGACGGTCGAGGATCCGGCGCGCCACCGCATGCACGCCGAGCGCGGCATCGTGCCGGCGCAGGCGGCCGAGGAAATCGCGCGCACCCGCGCCGAGGGTGGGCGCGTCATCGCCGTCGGCACCACCGCGCTGCGCATCCTCGAGACCGCCGCCACCGGGCCGGGCGGGGCGGTCGAGCCGTGGGAGGGGGCATCGGACATCTTCATCTATCCCGGCTACCGCTTTCGCGCGGTCGACGGGCTGATGACGAATTTCCATCTGCCGAAATCGACCCTCATCATGCTGGTCGCGGCGCTGATGGGCCTCGGGCGGATCCGCGAGATCTATGCCCATGCGATCGCGCGGGGCTATCGCTTCTATTCCTATGGCGATGCCTCGCTCCTGCTTGCCGCCGATGATGCGGGAAATGTCGCGGCTGATGCGGACGGCGCGGCGTCGGGGGGGTAGACAAGGCTGATCCTGTCCGCCGCAGCCCCGGGGAAGATCATGCTTGCCGTCCTGCGCACCACCTGGCCGCTTCTGCTCGGCATCCTGCTCCTCATGGTGGGGAACGGGGTGCAGGGGACGCTCCTGGGCATCCGGGGCGGGATCGAGGGGTTCTCGACCTCGGCGATGTCGGTCGTGATGGCGGCCTATTTCCTGGGCTTCCTCGGCGGGTCGCGCATCACGCCCGAGCTGATCCGCAATGTGGGCCATGTGCGGGTGTTCGCGGCGCTGGGGTCGATGATCTCGGCGATCCTCGTCCTCTATCCGGCGGTGCCGGACTGGATCGCCTGGGCGGTGATGCGGGTGCTGATCGGGTTCTGCTTCGCGGGCGTCTATGTCACCGCCGAGAGCTGGCTCAACAACGCCGCGACGAACGAGACGCGGGGGCAGGCGCTTTCGCTCTACATGATCGTGCAGATGGTGGGGATCATCACCTCGCAGGCGATCCTGAACCTCGGCGATCCGTCGGGGTATGAGCTGTTCATCATCCCCTCGGTGCTCGTCTCGCTCGCGTTCACGCCGATCCTGCTGGCCGCCACCCCGAGCCCCGGGTTCGAGCGGACGCGCGCCATGTCGTTTGCCGAGCTGTTCCGCGTCTCGCCGCTGGGCTGTGCGGGGATGCTGCTGACGGGGGGCGTCTTTTCGGCGATGTTCGGGATGGCCTCGGTCTGGGGGACGCTCGCGGGCCTCAGCGTGCCCGAGATCACGATCTTCGTCGGCACGATCTATGTGGGGGGCCTCGTCGCGCAATATCCGATCGGCTGGCTGTCGGACCGGATGGACCGGCGGCGGCTGGTGGTGATGCTGTCGGGGGCCGGGGGAGCGATCCTGCTGATCGGAGCGGTGTTCGATCTGCCCTTCGCGCTCCTGCTCGTGCTGTCGGTGGTGATGGGAGGGGTGACGAACCCCGTCTATTCGCTGCTGATCGCGCATACGAACGACTTCCTGAAATCCGACCAGATGGCCTCGGCCTCATCGGGGCTGTTGTTCCTCAACGGGTTGGGTGCCATCGGCGGGCCGCTCGTCACCGGCTGGCTGATGGAGCAGGTCGGGCCGGGGGGGTTCTTCCTGTTCATCGGCAGCCTGCTCGCGCTGCTCGCGGCCTATGGCGCATGGCGCATGGCGCGCCGGCCCTCGCGCGCCAAGGGCGAATCGGGTAGCTTCGTGCCGCTCTCGCCCGTCGCCTCGACGCTCGCGGTCGAGGCCGTGCTCGAGGCCAAGGGCGATGACGGCGGATCGCGGCGCGGCGGCGCCTGAAGGGGGAGCATGGGCCCGCACGAGGTTCTGGACTTCTGGCTGCACGAGGTCGGGCCCGAGGGCTGGTATGCCGGCGGAGAGGCGCTCGATGCCGAGGTGCGCGAGGGCTTCGCCGACCTCTGGCGGGCGGCGCGCGACGGCGGACTTGACCACTGGGTCGAGGGGGCGGCGGGCGCGCTCGGCTTCATAATCCTGACCGACCAGTTGCCGCGCAACATGTGGCGCGGGCAGGCGGACGCCTTCGCGACCGATGCGCTCGCGCTTGCCGCCGCGCGCCGCGCGGTCGCGGCCGGCTGGGACACGGCCGCGCCCGAACCCGACCGGCAGTTCTTCTATCTGCCCTTCATGCACGCCGAGGATGCGGCCGCGCAGGCCGAATGCGTCCGCCTGATCGGGGCGCGGATGCCCGAGACCGGGGCGGACAACCTGCGCCACGCGCGCGCCCATGCCGAGGTGATCGCGCGCTTCGGCCGCTTTCCGGCGCGCAACGCGGCCCTCGGGCGCGCGACGACGCCGGCCGAGGCCGAGTATCTCTCGGGTGGCGGATATGCCGAAATCCTGAGAACACTCGGCGGCTGAGGGTTGCAATCCATGCCGCTTGGGCGTATCGCGCAGGCCGTCTGGAAGATAGTTTAACGCTGAACAAGTTTTCGGAGGGGTCCGATGGCGGCACAGTCCTTTGACGTGGTGGTGATCGGCGCGGGGCCCGGCGGCTATGTCGCGGCGATACGGGCATCGCAGCTCGGCCTGCGCGTCGCGATCGTGGAGCGCGAGAACCTGGGCGGCATCTGCCTCAACTGGGGCTGCATCCCGACCAAGGCGATGCTGCGCTCGGCCGAGGTCTTTCACCTCATGCACCGCGCCAGGGAATTCGGGCTGAAGGCCGAGGGGATCGGCTATGATCTGGGCGCGGTCGTCGCGCGCTCGCGCAAGGTCGCGGGCCAGCTTTCGGGCGGGATCGGCCATCTGATGAAGAAGCACAAGGTGACGGTGGTGATGGGGACCGCCACCATCACCGCCCCCGGCCGGGTCGAGGTCGCGACCGCCAAGGGCGCCGAGACGCTTCAGGCGCCCGCCGTCATCCTCGCGACCGGGGCGCGCGCGCGCGAATTGCCGGGGCTCGAGGCCGACGGCCAGCGCGTCTGGGCCTATCGCCACGCCCTCCAGCCCCCGCACATGCCCAAGGAGCTGCTCGTCATCGGCTCGGGCGCGATCGGGATCGAATTCGCGAGCTTCTACAACACGCTCGGCGCGCGCACGACCGTGGTCGAGGTGATGGACCGCATCCTGCCCGTCGAGGATGCCGAGATCGCGGCCTTTGCCCGCAAGCAGTTCCAGAAGCAGGGGATGACGATCCTCGAAAAGGCGACGGTGCGCGCGCTCGACCGCCGCGCCGACGGTGTCACCGCCCAGATCGAGCAGGGCGGCAAGACCGAGGCGCGCAACTTCGACACCGTCATCTCGGCCGTGGGGATCGTGGGCAATGTCGAGGGGCTCGGCCTCGAGGCGCTGGGCGTGCGGGTTGACCGCACGCATGTCGTGACGGACGAATTCTGCCGCACCGGCGTGCCGGGGCTCTATGCCATCGGCGATGTCGCGGGGGCGCCGTGGCTCGCGCACAAGGCCAGCCACGAGGGCGTCATGGTCGCGGAACTGATCGCGGGCGGGCATCCGCACCCGATCAAGCCGGGCAGCATCGCGGGCTGCACCTATTGCCACCCGCAGATCGCGAGCGTGGGCCTGACCGAGGAAAAGGCGCGCGCCGCCGGGCACGAGGTGCGGGTGGGCCGCTTCCCCTTCATCGGCAACGGCAAGGCGATCGCGCTCGGCGACCCCGAGGGGATGATCAAGACGGTGTTCGATGCCCGCACGGGCGAGCTCCTGGGCGCGCACATGGTCGGCGCCGAGGTGACCGAGCTGATCCAGGGCTATGTCATCGGCCGCACGCTCGAGACGACCGAGGCCGAGCTGATGGAGACCGTCTTTCCCCATCCGACGCTGAGCGAGATGATGCACGAATCCGTCCTCGACGCCTATGGACGGGCGCTGCACATCTGACAGACGGGCCTTCAAACCCCGCGCCTGCCCCTCTATGACGGGACCGATGGGCGGGAGGGGTGCATGATCGTCGTCGATGCCTTCGCGGGGCGCAGGGTGCTGGTGCTGGGGCTCGGCCGCTCGGGGCTGGCGACGGCGCGCGCCCTGATGGCGGGCGGCGCCGAGGTCTGCGCCTGGGACGACGGGCCGGCGGCGCGCGCGGTGGCCGAGGCCGAGGGCATCGCCATCGCCGATCCCGCCCGCGACCGGACCTGGGAGGGGCTGAAGGCCCTGATCGTCAGCCCCGGCATCCCGCATCTCTATCCCGCGCCGCACCCGGCGATCGCGCGCGCGATGGATGAGGGCGTGACGCTCGACAACGATGTGGGACTGTTCTTTCGCACCTTCGGGCGGTCGGAGTGGGCCGATCTCGAGACGCCGCCGCGCGTCGTGGCCGTCACCGGCTCGAACGGGAAATCGACGACGACCGCGCTGATCGGCCATATCCTCGGGGCGGCGGGCAAGGCGGTGCAGGTCGGGGGCAACATCGGGCGCGGGGTGCTCGACCTCGACCCGGCACCGGATGGCGGGGTGGTGGTCCTCGAACTGTCGTCCTACCAGATCGAACTCGCGCGTGCGCTGACCCCCGATGTCGCGGTGTTCACGAACCTGTCGCCCGACCACCTCGACCGGCACGGGGGCATGGGGGGCTATTTCGCGGCCAAGCGGCGGCTCTTTACCGAAGGCGGGCCCGACCGCGCCGTGATCGGCATCGACGAGGCCGAGGGGCGTTTCCTCGCCGACCGGCTCTCCGAGGGGCCGGGCGATGATCGCGTGATCCGCCTGAGCGTCGCGCGCAAGGCCGGCGCGCAGGGCTGGTGGGTGGTGGCGCGCAAGGGCTTCCTGACGGAGTGGCGCGGCGGGCGGCAGATCGCCTCGGTCGATCTGCGCCCGATGGCGGGGCTGCCCGGGGCGCACAACCACCAGAACGCCTGCGCGGCCTGGGCGGTGGCGCGCAGCCTCGGCCTTGCGCCGCGCCAGATCGAGGGCGCGCTCGCGACCTTCGCGGGATTGCCGCACCGGGCGCAGACCGTGGCCGAGGGCGGCGGCGTGCGTTGGGTGAACGACTCGAAGGCCACGAATGCCGACGCGGCGGCGCATGCGCTCGCGGCCTTTCCCGCGATCCGCTGGATCGCCGGCGGCATCGCCAAGGAGGGGGGGATCGCGCCCCTCGCCGACCGTCTGGGCGCGGTGCGCAAGGCCTATCTGATCGGCGAGGCGGCTGCGGGGTTTGCGGCGCAGCTTCCGCCCGGGGTCGACCATGTCATCGCCGGAACGCTTCAGGCCGCGGTCGAGGCCGCCGCCGCCGAGGCCCGGCCGGGCGAGGTCGTGCTGCTCTCGCCCGCGGCGGCGAGCTTTGATCAGTTCCGCGACTATGAGGACCGGGGCGAGGCCTTCGCCCGCCTTGCCCGCGCGGCGGCGGCGCGCGCGGAAAACGCCTGAGGGACCAACGCGGGGCTGGAAAGACGCGCGCGAACCGTCTAGGCTGACGCCAAGACCCGGAAACCGGGCGCGACGGCAGAGCAGACAGACAGGCGACAGCAATGACCGAGATGGTCCACGGCGCCGTGCCCTCGGGGGCGGGCGAGGCGATTCTGCCCCGCTGGTGGCGCACGATCGACAAGATCGCCCTCGGCGCGGTACTCGCGCTCTTTGCGGTGGGGCTGCTTCTGGGCCTCGCGGCGTCCGTCCCGCTTGCGACGCGCAACAACCTGCCCGAGTTCTACTATGTCGAGCGTCAGGCGATCTTCGGGGTGGCGGGGATCGTGGTGATGGTCCTTGTCTCTATGTTCTCGCCACGCACGATCCGGCGGGTGGGGGTCATGGGCTTTGTCGCCGCCCTCGGGGCGCTCGCCCTTCTGCCGGTCTTCGGCACCGATTTCGGCAAGGGGGCGGTGCGGTGGTTCTCGTTCGGCTTCGCCTCGGTGCAACCGTCCGAATTCCTCAAGCCCGGCTTCATCGTCTTCTGCGCCTGGATGATGGCGGCCGCGCAACAGATCAACGGCCCGCCGGGCAAGCGGCTGTCGGCGATTGTCGCGGTGCTGGTGGTGGGACTCCTCGCGATGCAGCCCGATTTCGGGCAGGCGGCGCTCGTGCTCTTCGGCTGGGGGGTCGTCTATTTCGTCGCGGGCGCGCCGATCCTTCTTGTCGTGGTGGTGATCGGGATCGTGTTCGGCGCCGGAACGCTCGCCTATCATTCCTCGGATCATTTCGCGCGTCGAATAGACGGGTTCCTTTCGCCCGATGTCGATCCGCGCACGCAGATCGGTTATGCGACGAACGCCATCCAGCAGGGCGGCTTTTTCGGCACGGGCGTGGGCGAGGGGCAGGTGAAGTGGCAACTGCCCGACGCGCACACCGATTTCATCATCGCGGTCGCGGCCGAGGAATACGGGCTCGTGCTCGTGCTGGCGATCGTGGCGCTCTATGGGCTGATCGTGCTGCGCTCGCTGCATCGGCTGACGCGCGAGAGGGACGGGTTCACGCGCCTTGCCGGGGCGGGGCTGGCGTGCATGTTCGGGGCGCAGGCCATGATCAACGTGGGCGTCGCGGTGCGGCTGCTGCCCGCCAAGGGCATGACGCTGCCCTTCGTGAGCTATGGCGGATCGTCGCTGATCGCCGCGGGGCTGATGGTGGGGGCGCTGCTCGCGCTGACCCGCTATCGTCCGCAGGGCGAGATGGGCGACATCCTGCGCCGTCAGGGGCGCTGAGGTGGCATCGCGCGGGCGCGTCGTCATCGCCGCGGGGGGCACCGGCGGGCACATGTTCCCGGCGCAGGCGCTGGCCGAGGTGCTGCTCGCGCGCGGCTGGCGCGTTAGCCTTTCGACCGATGCGCGCGGGGCGCGCTTTGCCGGGGGCTTTCCGCCCGAGGTCGCGGTCGAGATCGCGCGCTCGGCCACCTTCGCGCGCGGCGGGGCGCTGGCGCGCGTCCTCGTGCCGTTCCGGATCGCGGCGGGCGTCGCGGGGGCGGTGCGGGCGATGCGCCGCGACCGGCCGGCGGTGGTGGTGGGTTTTGGCGGCTATCCGTCGATCCCGGCGCTGGCGGCGGCGTGGCTGCTGGGCATCCCGCGGATGATCCACGAACAGAACGGCGTGCTGGGCCGCGTCAACGCCCTTTTCGCCCCGCGGGTCGATCGGGTCGCCTGCGGCATCTGGCCCACGGCCCTGCCGGCGGGGGTGGCGGGGGTCGCGACCGGCAACCCCGTGCGCGCCGAGCTGCGCGAGCGCGCGGGCGCCCCCTATATCGCGCCGGGCGATTATCCGCTCGCGCTCCTCGTGCTGGGGGGTAGCCAGGGGGCGCGGATCCTCTCCGACGTCGTGCCTGCGGCCGTCGCCGCCCTGCCCGAGGCGCTGCGCGGCCGGCTGCGCGTCGCCCATCAGGCCCGCCCCGAGGATCTGGCGCGCGTCACTGCCGCCTATGACGGCGCCGGCATCCGGGCCGAGGTCGCGCCCTTTTTCGCCGATGTCGCCCGCCGGCTGTCCGAGGCGCAACTGATCGTCTCGCGCGCGGGCGCGAGCACGGTGGCCGAGATCGCGGCCATCGGCCGGCCCGCCATCCTCGTGCCCTTCGCCGCCGCCGCCGCCGACCATCAGAGCGCGAACGCCCGCCCGCTGGCCGAGGCCGGCGCCGCCCTCGTCATCCCCGAGGCCGGGCTTCGGCCCGACACCCTCGCCGAGGCCATCGCGCGGATCCTCGGCGATGCGGCCGCCGCGCAGCGCATGGCCGCCGCCGCCCTTGCGCTCGGCCGCCCCGATGCGGCAGAGACGCTTGCCGATCTTGTCCACGACCTCGCCGGAGCCCCAGCATGAGCCCCGCCACCAAGCTGCCGCACGAACTCGGCCCCATCCACTTCGTCGGCATCGGCGGGATCGGGATGTCGGGCATCGCCGAGGTGCTGATGACGCTCGGCTATGCGGTGCAGGGCTCGGACCTCAAGGCCTCGAAGATCACCGACCGCCTCGTCGGGCTGGGCGCGCGCGTGTTCGAGGGGCAGCGCGCCGCCAACATCGGCGAGGATGTCGCGGTCGTCGTCGTCTCGTCCGCGATCAAGCCCGGCAACCCCGAGCTCGAGGAGGCGCGCCGGCGCAAGCTGCCGGTGGTGCGCCGGGCCGAGATGCTCGCCGAACTCATGCGCCTGCGCTCGAACGTCGCCATCGCGGGCACGCATGGCAAGACGACGACGACGACGCTCGTCGCGACGCTGCTCGACCGCGGCGGCTTCGATCCGACCGTCATCAACGGCGGCGTGATCCACGCCTATGGCTCGAACGCGCGCGCGGGCGCGGGCGAGTGGATGGTGGTCGAGGCCGACGAGAGCGACGGCAGCTTCAACCGCCTGCCCGCGACGATCGCGGTGGTGACGAACATCGACCCCGAGCACATGGAGCATTGGGGAAGTTTCGAGGCGCTGCGGCAGGGCTTCCTCGACTTCGTGTCGAACGTGCCCTTCTACGGCCTCGCGGTCTGCTGCACCGACCATCCCGAGGTGCAGGCGCTGGTGGGGCGGGTGACCGACCGGCGCATCGTCACCTTCGGCTTCAACGCGCAGGCCGATGTGCGGGCGGCGAACCTGCGCTATGTCGCGGGGGTCGCGCATTTCGACATCCACCTGCAGGCCGAGGGCGCGCGGATCGAGGGCTGCACGCTCCCGATGCCGGGCGATCACAACGTCTCGAACGCGCTCGGGGCCGTGGCGGTGGCGCGCCATCTGGGGATGGAGGCGGACGCGATCCGCGCGGCGCTGGCCGGGTTTGCGGGCGTCAACCGCCGCTTTACCAAGGTGGGCGAGGTGCTGGGCGGGGTGCCCGTCATCGACGATTACGGCCACCACCCGGTCGAGATCGCGGCCGTCTTGCGCGCGGCGCGCCAGTCGGTCGCCGACACGCCCGGCGCGCGGGTGATCGCGGTGCACCAGCCGCACCGGTATACGCGGCTGAGCCATCTCTTCGGCGATTTCTGCACCTGCTTCAACGAGGCCGACGCGGTCGCCATCGCCGAGGTCTATGCCGCGGGCGAGGCGCCGATTGCCGGGGCGAGCCGGGATGATCTGGTCGCGGGCCTGATCGCGCATGGCCACCGGCGGGTGCAGGCGCTCGCGCGAGAAGAGGATCTGGCGGCCTTCGTGCGGGCCGAGGCGCGGCCGGGCGACATCGTGGTCTGCCTCGGGGCCGGCACGATCTCGGGCTGGGCCAATGCCCTGCCGCAGCGCCTTGCCGGCACCCCGGCATGAGCGTGCCCGCCCTGCCGCCCCTGCGCGGCACGCTCGTGCACGACCGCCCGCTTGCCGATCTGACATGGCTGCGCGTGGGCGGGCCGGCCGACATCTGGTTCCAGCCCGCGGATGAGGACGACCTCGCGGCCTTTCTGCGCGCGCTGCCGCCCGGGGTGCCGGTGCTGCCGCTCGGGGTCGGGTCGAACCTGATCGTGCGCGACGGCGGCGTGCGCGGCGCGGTGGTGCGCCTCGGCCGGGCCTTTGCCGATGTCGCGCCCGAGGGCGGGCAGGTGCGGGCGGGGGCGGCGGCGCTCGATGCCCATGTCGCGCGCAAGGCGGCCGAGGCGGGGCGCGATCTGGCCTTTCTGCGCACGATCCCGGGCACGATCGGCGGGGCGGTCAGGATGAACGCGGGCTGCTATGGGCGCTATGTCGCCGACCACCTGCGCGAGGTGCGGATCATGACGCGCGACGGCACGGTGCGCACGCTCCCGGCCGAGGCACTGCGCCTTGGCTATCGCCGCTCGGAGCTGCCCGAGGGCGCGATCATCCTCGGTGCGCTCTTCGATGCCCCCGCGGCCGCGCCCGAGGCGATCGAGGCCGCAATGGCCGACCAGATCGCGCGGCGCGACGCCTCGCAGCCCGTCAAGGCGCGCAGCGCGGGGTCGACCTTTCGCAACCCGGCGGGCTATTCCTCGACCGGGCGGGCCGATGACGTGCACGATCTGAAGGCATGGAAGCTCATCGATCAGGCGGGCCTGCGCGGCGCACGCCTCGGGGGGGCCGAGATGTCGGCGCAGCATTGCAACTTCCTCCTCAACGCCGGGGGGGCGACGGCGGCCGATCTCGAGGATCTGGGCGAGCTGGTCCGAAAAAGGGTTTTGCAGTCCTCCGGGATTTCGCTAGAGTGGGAAATCATGCGTGTCGGCGACCGGGAACACTCGGCGCCGCAGGCAGGATCGGACGCGGAAAAACCGCGCTGAGATAATAGGGCCGCAAAGGCCCGGAGGCAGATGGCGGGCATGTCGAGCAGGACAGCCCCCGAGGTGACGGTTCTGATGGGGGGCCTTTCCGCCGAGCGGGAGGTATCGCTCTCATCGGGGCGCGAGTGCGCGACCGCGCTGCGGGAGGCGGGATTTAGGGTGTCGCAACTCGACGCCGGTCCCGATATTGCCCGGCATCTGGCCGACCGCCGCCCCGATGTCGTGTTCAACGCCCTTCACGGCCGATGGGGCGAGGATGGCTGCGTGCAGGGCATCCTCGAATGGCTGCGCATTCCCTATACCCATTCGGGCGTGCTCGCCTCGGCATTGGCGATGGACAAGGCGCGCGCGCGCGACGTATTCCGCGCGGCCGGCCTGCCGGTGGCCGAGGGCGGGCTCTTTGCTGCCGAGGCGGTGCGCGCGCGCCATGTGATGGCGCCGCCCTATGTGGTGAAGCCCAACAACGAGGGTTCATCCCACGGGGTCCACATCGTGCCCGAGGGGGCGAACGCGCCCCCGGCACTCGGCCCCGACGCGCCCGCGACGGTGCTGGTCGAGGCCTATATTCCGGGGCGCGAGCTGACCGTGACAGTCATGGGCGACCGCGCGCTCTGCGTCACCGACATCATCGCCGAGGGGTGGTACGACTACGCCGCGAAATATCATCCCGGCGGGTCGCGCCATGTCGTGCCGGCCGACATTCCGGCGGCGGTGCGCGACGGCTGCATGGATGCGGCGCTGGCCGCGCACCGCGCGCTCGGGTGCCGCGGCCTCAGCCGGGCCGATTTCCGCTGGGACGAGGGGCGCGGCGTGTCCGGCCTCGTGCTGCTTGAGGTCAACACCCAGCCGGGGATGACGCCGACCTCGCTCGCCCCCGAACAGGCCGCCCATTGCGGCATCGCCTTTCCCGATCTCTGCCGCTGGATCACGGAGGACGCCTCGTGCGACCGCTAGGCCCACCGCCGACGCTCGGACATCCCGGCCGCGCCCAGCCGGGTTTCGGCCCGCCGCGGCGTTCGGGCCCCGCGCGGCCGCAGATGCCGGCGCTCGGGCCGATCGGGCCGCGCACGGCCGCGCCGCCTGCCCCCGCCCCGGCGCCCGCACCCCTTACGGCGGTCCTTGCGGCCGCGGCGCGCGCGGCGGCGCAGGCCGCCCCCCAATCGGCCGCTCCGCCCGTCGCGGGGGCGGGTGCGGCGGCGGGTGCGCGGCGCGATCCCGCGCCGTCGCGGTGGGCCTACCGGATGAACCGGCTCTGGCTCACGCCCGCGTTCCGGGCGGCGGTGCGCCTCGGCGGGCCTGTCGCGCTCGTGCTCCTCGTGCTCGGTCTCTGGCTCGGCGATGCCGACCGGCGCGCGGCGGTCCATGGCATCTATGTCGATCTGCGCGAGGGGTTTCAGAACCGGCCCGAGTTCATGGTCGATTTCCTCGCGATCGAGGGGGCGTCGCCGGTTCTGGCGGTGTCGATCCGGCGCGCGCTCGCGCTCGACCTGCCGATGTCGTCCTTCGACATCGACCTCGCCGCCGCCCGCATCGAGGTCGAGGCCTTCGATGCCGTCGCGCGCGCCGAGCTGCGCATCGCGCCGGGCGGCATCCTGCAGATCGATGTCACCGAGCGCGAGCCCGCAGTCGTCTGGCGGATGCCCGACGGGCTGTGGCTGCTCGATGGCGAGGGCCACCGCATCGCGGGCCTGAGCGCGCGCGAGGCGCGCGCCGATCTGCCGCTGATCGCGGGCGAGGGGGCCGAGCGCGCGGTGCCAGAGGCGCTCGGGCTGATCGCGGCGGCGCGACCGATCGCGCCGCGCATCCGCGGCCTCGTGCGCGTGGGCGAGCGGCGCTGGAACCTCGTGCTCGACCGCGACCAGACCATCATGCTGCCGGCGCGCGATCCGCTGCGCGCGCTCGATCACGCGCTGGCGCTCCATCGCGCGCAGGGCCTGCTCGAGCGCGACATCGTCGCGGTCGATCTGCGCCTGCCCGCCCGCATCACCGTGCGCCTTGCGCCGGGGCCCGACGGGGCCGCGCGCATCGTCGCGCTTAACAACCTTTCTGGGAGCCGCTCATGACCGACCTCTATCGCGCCCAGCGTGCCATGCGGCAGATGCGCCGAAGCGCGATCCAGCGTGGCGTCGTCGCCATTCTGGACGTCGGCACCTCGAAGATCGCCTGCCTGATCCTGCGCTTTGACGGCCCCGAACCCGACCGCGCCGAGGAGGCGGGCGGCGCGCTGGCCGGGCAGGCCCAGTTCCGCGTGATCGGTGCCGCGACGACGCGCGCGCGCGGCATGCGCTTTGGCGCCGTCGAGGCGATGAACGAGACCGAGCGCGCGATCCGCACCGTGGTGCAATCGGCGCAGAAGAACGCGGGCCAGCGGGTCGACCATGTCATCGCCTGCCTGTCGGGCGGAGAGCCGCGCAGCTATGGGCTGGTCGGAGAGGTCGCGCTGCGCGAGGCCACCGTCGGCGATCAGGACATCTCGCGTGTGCTCGCGGCCTGCGACGTGCCCGACATCGGCCCCGGCCGCGACGTGCTGCACGCCCACCCGGTCAACTTCGCGCTCGATGCCCGCACGGGGCTTGGCGATCCGCGCGGCCAGAGCGGGCGGCAGCTTGCCTGCGACATGCATCTGCTGACGGTCGACAGCGCGACGGTCGAGGGCCTGCTGCACTGCCTGCGCCGCTGCGACCTCGAGGTGGCGGGGCTCGCCTCGTCGGCCTATGCGGCGGGGCTTGCGAGCCTTGTCGAGGATGAGCAGGAACTGGGCGCGGCCTGCATCGACATGGGCGGTGGCACCACGAGCATCTCGGTCTTCCTCAAGAAGCACATGATCTGCGCCGACAGCCTGCGGCTCGGCGGCGATCATGTCAGCCTCGACATCTCGAAGGGGCTCGAACTGCCCCTCGCGGTGGCCGAGCGGATCAAGACCCTGCATGGCGGCATCCAGGCCACCGGCATGGACGACCGCGAGATGATCGACCTCAGCGGCGACAGCGGCGACTGGGAGCGCGACCGCCGCCGCATCAGCCGCACCGAGCTGATCGGCATCATGCGCCCTCGGGTCGAGGAGATCCTCGAAGAGGTGCGCGGCCGCCTCGATGCGGCGGGGTTCGAGCATCTGCCGGGCCAGCAGATCGTGCTGACGGGCGGCGCGAGCCAGATCCCCGGCCTTGACGGTCTGGCGGCGCGGATCCTCGGGCAGCGGGTGCGGATGGGACGGCCCTTGCGCGTGCAGGGGCTGCCGCAGGCGGCGACGGGGCCGGGCTTTTCGGGCGCGGTCGGCCTCGCGCTTTTTGCCGCGAACCCGCAGGACGAATGGTGGGATTTCGAGGCGCCCTCGGCGCTTTATCCCGCACGCTCGCTGCGGCGCGCCGTCAGGTGGTTGCGCGAGAACTGGTGAACACAAGATGCCGTGTCATGGGGCGAAATCCTGCGATCAGCTGCGCCCGGCCTTCAACATGATGCGGTTTCGGCGCTTTTTTCAGGTGACGTCGATGGCGTGCGCGGCTATCATGGCGAAAAGGTTCAGCGTGCCGGTGATTTGCGCCACCGGCCCCCAGACAGGCAGGCGGACAGGGCAATGACACTCAATCTGATGATACCGAACGAGACCGAGGAACTTCGGCCGCGCATCACCGTCTTCGGCGTCGGGGGCGCCGGCGGCAACGCCGTCAACAACATGATCGCCAAGCGCCTTCAGGGCGTCGAGTTCGTCGTCGCCAATACCGACGCGCAGGCGCTCCATCAAAGCGATGCCCACCACAAGGTGCAGATGGGCGTGCGCGTGACCGAGGGCCTCGGGGCGGGCGCCAAGCCCGCGATCGGCGCTGCGGCGGCGGAGGAGTCGATCGAGCAGATCGTCGATCACCTCAGCGGGGCGCACATGTGCTTCATCACCGCCGGCATGGGCGGCGGCACCGGCACCGGCGCCGCGCCCATCATCGCGCAGGCCGCGCGCGAGCTCGGCGTGCTGACCGTGGGCGTGGTGACGAAGCCCTTCCAGTTCGAGGGCGCGCGCCGCATGCGTCAGGCCGAGGAGGGGATCGAGGCGCTGCAGAAGGTGGTCGACACCCTCATCATCATTCCCAACCAGAACCTCTTTCGCATCGCCAACGAAAAGACCTCGTTCACCGACGCCTTCGCGATGGCCGACGATGTGCTCTATCAGGGCGTCAAGGGCGTGACCGACCTCATGGTGCGGCCGGGCCTCATCAACCTCGATTTCGCCGATGTCCGCGCGGTGATGGACGAGATGGGCAAGGCCATGATGGGCACGGGCGAGGCCTCGGGCGAGGATCGCGCGGTGCAGGCGGCCGAAAAGGCCATCGCCAACCCGCTGCTCGACGAGATCAGCCTGAACGGCGCGCGCGGGGTCCTCATCAACATCACCGGCGGCCTCGACATGAAGCTGTTCGAGATCGACGAGGCCGCGCACATCATCCGCGACAAGGTCGACCCCGAGGCCAACATCATCGTGGGCACGACGCTCGATCCCGAGATGGAGGGGATGATCCGCGTCTCGGTCGTGGCGACGGGGATCGATGTCGGGCAGACGCGCCGCGCGGCAGTGCCGACGCAGCCGACCGCGACCGTGGCCACCGCCCGGCCGACCCAGCCCCCCGCCCAGACACCCGCGACGCCCGCCCCCTCGCCCGCCGCGGCGGCAGTGGCCGCGGCGCGCGCGGTCGCGGCGCCTGCGCCCGCCCCGATGGCGGCACCCGCCCCCGCGGCGCGCCTTGCCACGACCGAGGTGATCGGCGCCGACGACGTGCCGCCCCCCGCCTACACCCCGACCCGCCGTCCCGAGATCGAGCCCGCCGTGCGCACCCCGGCCGGCCCGCTCGAGGCCGACAGCGCGAGCTTCGTCCCGCCCCGCCGCCCCGGCGTCGGGGCGCCCTCGCCCGAGGCGCTGCGCGGCCTGCGCGACAGCCTCGCCGCCGCGCACCGCGCCGGATCGGCCCCCGCCCCCGAGGCTCCGCGCAGCGAGGAGCGGCGCTTCGGTCTCGGCTCGCTCATCAACCGCATGTCGGGCGGGGCTGCGGGCGGGCCTGTCGCGGGTCAGCCCGCCGAAGCAGCGCCCAAGGCCGACCCCGCGCGCGAGAGCGATCAGGACCGGGTCGAGATCCCGGCCTTCCTGCGCCGTCAGGCGAACTGAGGGCGGTCAGCGCAGGCCGATGTCGGCGAGCGCTGCGGCAAGCGAAGGGGGCAGGGCGGTTTCGCCCGCCCGCGCCTCGGGCAGGTCGGGCGGGGCCTCGGCCGGAACCAGATACCGCCAGCCCTGGAACGGCTGGCGCGCGGCAGGCGCCGTGCGGATCACGCGCGCGTCGAGCACGATGGCGCAGCGCTCGATCCCGTCCGAACCCCGCTGCGGATCGAGCGCCACGATCGCCTGTCGCGCGAGGATCAGCCCCTTGAACACCCAATAGAGCGACCCGCCCGCGAGCAGCTCGTCCGCGCGCTTGGGCCACATCCGCGTGACATGGATGGTGCGCCCCGCGGGCCAGCGGCCGCGGTTCTCGGCGTGCCAGTCGAGCAGGTCCTGCACCGTCGCCGCGCCCACGCAGAGCTTGACGAGATGGAGTGCCACGCCCTCAGCCCCGCCGCCGGCGCCGCCCGCCATCGCCACCGCCGCCGGTGTTGAAGGCCACATCGGGCAGCGTCACCACCTGCGAAAGTTCGGGGAAGGGATCGACCGCATGCGGCAGGGCGTTCGCGTTCACGAAATGCTCCTGAAAGCGCGGCTCGATCGCGGTCTCGACCTTGTGGATGCGCCCGACCACGCCCTCGATCCGGCTGCGCGCCGCGCGCGAGCAGAGCGCGATGCGCGCCCCCGTCCCCGCCGCATTGCCCGCCGAGCTGACGCGCCCGAGCGGCGCGTCGGGGATCATGCCGAGCACCATCGCATGCTTGGGGCTGATGTGGGCCCCGAACGCGCCCGCGAGCACGACCCGATCCACCCGGTCGATCGCAAGCTCATCCATCAAGAGCCGCGCCCCGGCATAGAGCGCCGATTTCGCCAGCTGGATCGCGCGGATGTCGCCCTGCGTGACAAGGATGCGCGGCCCGCCCTGAAGGGTGCCGTCATGGAGCAGATAGGCATGCGTGCGCCCCTCGGGGATGCAGCGCGCCGTCCCCGTCTGCTCGGCCGAGCCGATCAGGCCCGAGGCATCGACGAGCCCCGCCATGCGCATCTCGGCCACGACCTCGATGATCCCCGAGCCGCAGATGCCGGTGATCCCGCTCGCCGCCGTCGCCGCGGCAAAGCCCGGATCGTCCGACCACAGATCGCAGCCGATGACGCGAAAGCGCGGCTCCTTCGTCGCGGGGTCGATCTCCACCCGCTCGATGGCGCCGGGCGCCGCGCGCTGGCCCGAGGAAATCTGCGCCCCCTCGAAGGCGGGCCCCGTGGGCGAGGAACAGGCGAGCACGCGCGCCTTCGACCCGAGCAGGATCTCGGCGTTCGTGCCCACATCGACGATCAGCACCATGTCCTCGGACTGGTCGGGCTCTTCGGCGAGGGCCACGGCGGCCGCATCCGCCCCCACATGCCCCGCGATGCAGGGCAGCAGATAGACACGCGCCGCCGGGTTGAGCGCCCCAAACCCCAGATCCCGCGCATCGAGCGAGAGCGATTCGGAGGTCGCGAGCGCGAAGGGCGCCTGGCCGAGTTCGACGGGGTCGATCCCGAGCAGCAGGTGGTGCATCACCGGGTTGCACACGATCACCGCCTCGTAGATGCGCCCGCCCTCGGTGCCCGCCTCGGCCGCCACCGCGCGCGCGAGGTCATCGAGCGCCGCGCGCACCACCGCCGTCATCTCGGCGTCGCCGCCCGGGTTCATCATCGCATAGCTCACCCGGCTCATCAGATCCTCGCCAAAGCGGATCTGCGGGTTCATGACCCCGGCCGAGGCGCGCACCGCGCCGGTTTCCAGATCCACCAGATGCGCCGCGATGGTGGTCGAGCCGAGGTCGATCGCCAGCCCGAAGATCCCGCCCTCGTCGAAGCCCGGCCGCAGGTCGAGGACGCGCGCCGCCCCGCCGCGATGGTCGGCATGCACGATCGCCGTCGCCGCCCAGCCGCCCTTGCGCAGGATGCCCTGCAACCGTGGCAGCAGCCCCGGCGCGGGTTCCGCCCCCGCGATCCCCCATTGCGCCCCGAGCGCCGCCGCCAGTCGCTGGAAGTCGCCCGACGGCTCGTGCATGTCGGGCTCGGCCACCTCGACATAGACGCGCCGGGTGGCCGGATCCATCGCGACCGCGCGCGCATCGGCCGACTTGCGGATGACCTGCTTGTGGACCTGGCTCTCGGGCGGGACATCGATCACGACATCGCCCGAGATCCGCGCCTGACAGCCAAGCCGCCGACCCTCGGTCAGGCCGCGCTTGTCCTTGTAGCGCTGCTCGACCGCGTTCCAGGGGCTCAGCGCATCCGCGCCCACGCTGACGCCGTGCTTTGGAAAATCGCCATAGCCGGGCGTGATCTGGCACTTCGAGCAGATGCCCCGCCCGCCGCAGACCGAATCGAGATCGACGCCGAGCGCGCGCGCCGCCGACAGCACCGGCGTGCCGACGGGAAACCGCCCCCGCTTGCCCGAGGGGGTGAAGATCACGAGCGGGTCTTGGATCGCATCGGCAGGCATCGCGGCTCCGGTTCTGGCTGGTCGTTCGTTTCTAGCCGCCCGCCCGCCGCCGGCAAGGCGGCAAGCGGCATCGCATCGCCCGCTTCCGTCATGGCGCGCCGCCCGGCGGGGGGCGCAGGCCACCCGCGCGCCCGGCCGGCCCTCAATGGGGCGGCCGGGCGCATCCCCGCAACACCCCCGGACCGCCGTCAGAAGGCGCGGAAGGTCATCGTCGTCAGGGTGCGCTGGATGCCGGGGATGTCGAAGAGCCGCGCGGTCAGATACTGGCCCACATCGGCGTCGTCGGGCACATAGACCTTGGCGATCAGGTCATAGTCGCCCGAGGTCGAATAGAGCTCCGAGACCACCTCGCGGTCATAGATCGCATCCGCGACCTCATAGGTCTTGCCCGGGGCGCAGCGGAACTGGACAAAGACGCATTTCATCTGCCGATCCTCCGATCAAAAGGCTTGCTGCCCGCCCGCCTCAGCCGTGCAGCGTCGGCACCTCGAGCGCGCCGAACCCGTAATGCCCGAGCCAGCGCACGTCGCTCTCGAAAAAGGCGCGCAGGTCGGGGATGCCGTATTTCAGCATCGCCATGCGGTCGATCCCCATGCCGAAGGCAAAGCCCTGCCAGTGGTCGGGGTCGATCCCGCCCGCGCGCAGCACGTTGGGGTGGACCATGCCCGAGCCCAGCACCTCGAGCCAGCCCTCGCCCTCGCCCACGCGCAATTGCCCGCCCTGCCAGCTGCACTGGATGTCGACCTCGGCCGAGGGTTCGGTGAAGGGGAAATGCGAGGCGCGGAAGCGCGTGCGCACCGGCGCGCCGAAATAGGCCGAGAAGAATTCCTCGAGCACCCATTTGAGGTTCGCCATCGACACGTCGCGGTCGATCGCGAGGCCCTCGATCTGGTGGAACATCGGCGTGTGCGTCTGGTCCATGTCCATCCGATAGACCCGCCCCGGCGCGATCACCCGTATGGGCGCGCCCTGCGCCTGCATGGCGCGGATCTGCACCGGCGAGGTATGGGTGCGCAGCACATGCGGCGGGCGGGGGTCGGAGGGGTCGCGGTGCAGGAAGAAGGTGTCGTGCTCCTGCCGGGCGGGATGTTCGGGCACGATGTTGAGGGCATCGAAGTTGAACCAGTCGGTCTCGACCTGCGGGCCCTCGGCGACCGCGAAGCCCATCGCGCCGAAGATCGCGGCGCATTCCTCCATCACCTGGCTGACCGGGTGGATGGTGCCGCGCCGGCGCGGGCGGGCGGGCAGGCTCGTGTCGAGCCATTCGGCGCGCAGCCGCTCCTCGAGTGCCGCATCGGCGAGCGCCGCGCGGCGGGCCTTCAGCGCCGCCTCGATCTCGTCGCGCAGCGCGTTCAGCGCGGGGCCCGCCGTCTTGCGCGCCTCGGGCGCCATCTGGCCCAGCTCGCGCATCATCAGCGCGACCTCGCCCTTCTTGCCGAGTGCTGCCAGCCGCGCCTCTTCGAGTGCCGCCTCGTCTCGCGCATCCGCAATCGCGCCCAGATGGCGGCGCCGCAGCGCCTCATACCCGTCCATGCCCGACCCTCCCCTTGCCGGCAGGGTGCTAGTGCCTGCGCCGCCCGATTGCAAGTGAGAGGCCCCGCCCCTGCATGACCCAGAGCCCGGCCGCGACCATCGCGAAACCGCCGAACGCCGCCGGCCCCAGCCGCTCGCCCAGCACCAACGCGCCCAGAAGCGCCGCCCAGACCGGCACGAGCAGCGTCACGAGCGCGATGTTGCCTGCCCCGGCGCGGGCGAGGATGCGGAAATAGAGCACATAGGCCAGCCCCGTCGAGACGACCGCGAGCGCCCCGAGGGCGCCAAGCGTCGCGCCCGAGGGCAGCGCCAGCCGCCAGGGTGCCTCGAGCATGAGCGCGAGCGGCGCCACGATCAGCGCCGCGCCGCTGAGCTGGCCCGCCGCCGTCACCATCGGGTCGATCCCCATCCGCGCGAAGACCCGCCCGAACACCGCCCCCGCCCCGTAGGATACCGCCGCCCCGATGACCGCCGCCTCGGCCCAGAGCGGCGCGGCGCCCCCCGTCAACGCCCCGCCCCCCATGATCGCCACGACCCCGCCGAGGCCGAGCAGGACGCCCGCGAGGCGCGCGGGCCGCAGCGGCTCATCCGACAGCGCCACGCCTGCGATCAGCACGGCGAAGAGGGGCGTCGTGGCATTGAGGATCGCGGCGAGGCCCGAGGGGATCTCGCGCGCGGCGATGACGAGGAGCGTGAAGGGGATCGCGTTGTTGATGAGGCCCATGATGACGAAGGCCCCGATCGCCGCCCGCCCGCGCGGCAGGCTGAGCCCGCGCGCCGCGATCACGGCCCAGAGCACCGCCGCCCCGAGCACGACCCGGGTCGCGACGATCGACAGCGTCGGCACCTCGCGCGCGGCGACCGCCATGAACAGGAAGGATCCGCCCCAGATGACCGACAGCGCGAGCATCATCCCCCATTCCGCCCGCCCCATCGCCAGGGGGCGCGCGACGGGCGGGGTGGGGTGCCGGGCGGGGTCAGCCATCGTCAGGGGGTCCGCCGCAGGCGCCGCGGCAGGCGGGGCGGCCAAAGCAAAGGGCGCGCGACGGACCGGCCGCCGCGCGCCCTGAATGGGGGGGCCTGCTCAGGCCGCGGCGGCGGCCGCGCGGGCCTGCTCGGCGATGGCGTTGAACGCCTCGGGCTCGTGCACGGCCAGATCGGCCAGCACCTTGCGGTCAACCTCGATCCCCGCCCGGGCGAGGCCCGCGATCAGGCGCGAATAGGTGAAGGCCGGATCGAAGGCGCGCACGGCGGCGTTGATCCGCTGGATCCAGAGCGCGCGGAAGTTGCGCTTGCGCGCCTTGCGGTCGCGGGTCGCATACTGGTTGGCCTTGTCGACGGCCTGCGTCGCGGTGCGGAAGTTGCGCGAGCGGGCGCTGTAATAGCCCTTGGCCTTCTTGATGACCTTGCGGTGGGCGGCATGGGTGACGGTGCCGGATTTGACGCGGGACATGGCTCGGGCTCCTCAGCGGTCGTAGGGCATGTAGATCTTGACGATCTTGGCGTCCTGATCCGACAGGATCATGGTGCCGCGCGCGTCGCGGATGAATTTCGGCGTGCGCTTGATCATGCCGTGCCGCTTGCCGGCCGGGCCGGCCTTGACATGGCCGTTCGCCGTCATGCGAAAGCGCTTCTTGGCGCTCGACTTGGTCTTCATCTTGGGCATTTCCATCTCCTTCCAGGGTGGTGCGCGCGCGACTCGGCATGCCACATCGGCCGGCCGCGCGGTTGAAGCTGCGCCATTACCCGCGCCGGGAGCGCTTGGCAAGGGTCCGCGCGGGCAATCAGCCCGGTTCGCTGCGCTGGATCAGACGCTCGTCGCAGGGTGCGACGCGCAGGATGTTCGTGGTGCCCTGCACGTTGAAGGGCACGCCCGCCGTGACGACGACCTTGTCGGTCAGCTCGGCAAAGCCCCCCTCGCGCGCCACGCGCACGGCTTGCAGCACCGCGCCCTTGAACCGCTCCTGCGGGGGGACGACCGCGCAATGCGTGCCCCACGCAAGGCAGAGCCGCCGCGCCGTCCCGACCAGCGGCGTCAGCGCGAGGATCGGCACGCGCGGCCGTTCGCGCGCGACGAGGGTCGCGGTCGTGCCCGACTGGGTGAAGCAGCAGATGGCCTTGATCTCGGTCGCCTCGGCGATCTCGCGCGCGGCGGCGACGATGCCGTCGGCGATGGTGTGGCGCTCCACATGGCGCGAGGCGGCGACGAGCGCGTGGTGGGCGGGATCGGCCTCGACCTCGCGCGCGACGTGATCCATGGTCGTGACCGCCTCGACCGGATAGCGCCCGGCCGCGCTTTCGGCCGAGAGCATCACCGCATCGGCGCCTTCATAGATGGCGGTCGCGACGTCCGACACCTCGGCGCGGGTGGGCATCGGGCTCTCGATCATGCTCTCGAGCATCTGGGTTGCCACGATCACGGGCTTGGCGGCGGCGCGCGACGCGTTCACGAGGCGCTTCTGGATCGGCGGCACCGAATGGACGGGCAACTCCACCCCCAGATCGCCGCGCGCCACCATGATGCCGTCCGATGCGGCAAGGATCGCGTCGAACTCGCGCAGCGCGGCGGGCTTTTCGATCTTCGACATGATCGCGGCGCGGGTGCCGACAAGGGCGCGGGCCTCCTCGACATCCTCGGGCCGCTGCACGAACGACAGCGCGAGCCAATCGACCCCGAGGTCGCAGGCGAATTCCAGATCGGTGCGGTCCTTGTCCGACAGCGCCGCGAGCGGCAGCACCACATCGGGGACGTTGACGCCCTTGCGGTTCGAGATCGTGCCCCCGACGAGCACCGTGCATTCGGCGAAATCCGCCCCGCAGCGATCCACCCGAAGGCGGATCTTGCCGTCGTTGACCAGAAGCGAGGCCCCCGGTTTCAGCGCCGCGAAGATCTCGGGGTGGGGCAGGCAGACGCGGCCCGCGTCGCCCGCCGCCGGGTCGAGATCGAGCCGGAAGGCCGCGCCCGGCGCGATCTCCTCTGCACCGTTGGCGAAGGTGCCGACGCGCAGCTTGGGGCCCTGCAGGTCGGCGAGGATCGCGATCGGCCGGCCGACCTCGGCCTCGACCTCGCGGATCACGGCGTGGCGGGCGGCGATGTCGGCGTGTGTGCCGTGGCTCATGTTGAGGCGGAACACGTCGGCGCCGGCCTGATAGAGCGCGCGGATCGTCGCGAGATCCGACGAGGCGGGGCCGAGGGTGGCGACGATCTTGACGTTGCGGTGGCGTCTCATGGGATACCTTGCGGGGGGCGCGGCGGGGGAGCGGCGGTTCGCCAGCCTTATGCCAGTGTTCGCGCTAACGGGCAACGAGGATCACATCCGCCGATGCTGGTGCGCCGCCGTGCGCTGATGTAGGAACCCAGCCGAGGAGACGACGCGCGCATGACCGCCCCGCCCTTTCTGATCGACGGCGCCGAGCGCCCGGGCCGCTGGCTCGTGACCTGCGATCATGCCACGAACCGCGTGCCGCCCGAGGTCGCGGGGGGCGATCTGGGCATTCCGCCGGCCGAGATGGCGCGCCACATCGCCCATGACATCGGCGCGGCGGGGCTGGCGCGCGCGCTCGGCCGGCTGCTTGATGCGCCGGCGATCCTCGCCAATTTCTCGCGCCTCGTGATCGACCCCAACCGGGGCGAGGATGACCCGACGCTGGTGATGCGGCTCTATGACGGCACCATCATCCCCGCGAACCGCCACGCCGATGCCGCCGAGGTCGCGCGGCGGCTCGATCTGCTGCACAGGCCCTATCACGCGGCGCTGGGGGCGCTGGCGGCCGCGCGCCCCGACCGGGTGATCGTCGCGGTCCACAGCTTCACCCCCTGCCTGCGCGGACGCGATCCGCGGCCCTGGCATGTCGGCATCCTCTCGGCCGCCGACCGGCGCCTCAGCGATCCGCTGCTTGACTTGCTGCGCGCCGAGGGCGACCTTTGTATCGGTGACAACGAGCCCTATTCGGGCCATCTGCCGGGAGACGCGATCGACCGGCACGCGCTCGGGCCCGGGCGGCTTCATGCGCTGATCGAACTGCGCCAGGATCTGATCGCCGATCCGGCGGCGCAGGAAGGGTGGGCGGCGCGGCTTGCGCCGATCATGGTCGCGGCGCTTGCGCGCGCCGAAGCGGGGGCAGAGGATGGACGATCGGACGAGAACGGAACTTGAGGCCGCGACCTATCGGCGGCTGCTCGGGCATCTGATGCAGGCCCGGCCAGAGGTGCAGAACATCGACCTCATGAACCTCGCGGGGTTCTGCCGCAACTGCCTGTCGCGCTGGTATCAGGAGGAAGCCAACGCCCGCGGCATCGACATGGGCAAGGAAGAAGCGCGCGAGATCGTCTATGGCATGCCCTATGACGACTGGCGCGCGCTGCACCAGCGCGACGCGAGCGACGCGCAGAAGGCGGCGTTCGACGTCGCCTTCGCCGAGAACGTGGGTAAGCCGGGCTGAGCGGTCAGTCCCCGAGGCAGGCCGCCATGTCGCGCGCGATCGCGCGCAGAAGGTCGGGATAGGACGCCCCCCCGAGCGGGTCGATCGTGCCTGCGCGCGCCCCGCTGCCCTCGGCCACGGTCGCGATCAGGGCCGGGTTCATCTGCGGTTCGGCGAAGATGCAGCGCACGCCTGCCGCCGCGACCGCGTCGCGCACCGCCGCCACGCGCTGCGGCCCCGGATCGGCCGCGTCGCCAAGCGCGATGGCCGCGACGGGGGCGACGCCGAATCGGGCCTCGAAATACTGATAGGCGTCGTGAAAGACCGCATAGGGCCGGCCCGCGACCGGGGCGAGGATCGCCGCCGCCTCGGCCTCGGCCGCGGCGATCTCTGCCCGGGCGGCCTCGGCGTTGGCGAGATAGAGCGCGGCCTGCGCCGGGTCGGCCTCGGCCAGCGCCTGCGCGATCGCATCGGTCCAGAGCCGCGCGTTCTGCGGGTCGAGCCAGGCGTGCGGGTCGGTCGGCCCGTGATCGTGGCCGTCGTGGTCGTGGCCGCCGTGATCGTGCCCCTCGTGCTCGTGGCCTTTGTGGTCGTGGCCCTCGGCGTGCCCGTGTTCCTTATCGTGCCCGTGCCCTTCATCGTGCCCGTGCCCGTGCCCTTCTTCATGCCCGTGCCCTTCTTCATGCGCGTGCCCGCCATCTTCCGGCGCGCCGCCGCCGAGCAGGACCGTGTCGCGCGCCTCGAGCAGCGTCACGCCCGCAACCTCGGTCAGCGTCAGCCGCCGCGCGTCGGGCGCGAGGGTCCCGAGCGGATCGTCGAGCCAGGGCGTCAGCCCCGCGCCGACGGTGACGACGATCCCGGCCGCCTCGATCGCCGCCGCCTGCGAGGGGCGCAGCGCAAAGCCGTGGGGCGAGGCGCCGATGGGCACGATCAGCGCGCTGGTCGCCCCGGACCCCTCCATCACCCGCGCCACCAGCGCCTGCACCGGCGCGATGTCGGCGACGACGCGCGGCGCCTCGGCGAGGGTGGGGGCGGCGAGCAGCAGGAACGGGGCGGCGAGGTGCAGGACGCGGGGCATGGGATCCTCATGCTATGATATAACATATTGCTTGCTAACCGATCGGGCCGGGCGTATCAAGAGGGTTGCGGAAAGGCGGGCGCGATGCACGGCACGGGCTTTGATCGGCACGACCACGGACGCTGCATCGCCGACGCGATCGCGGCGGCAGAGCGCCATTGCGCCGAGACGCGCGCGCAGCTGACGCCGATCCGGCGCCGCGTGCTCGAGATCCTGCTGGGCGAGCATCGCGCGATGGGCGCCTATGAGGTGCTCGAGGTACTGCGCGCCGAGGGCCAGCCCGCCCAGCCGCCGGTCGCCTATCGCGCGCTCGAATTCCTCGTGCGGCTCGGCTTCGTCCACCGGATCGAGCGGCTCAATGCCTTCGTCGCCTGCGCCCGGCCGGGCGAGGATCATCTGCCGGGGTTCCTGATCTGTCGCGGCTGCCGCCATGTCGCCGAGACGCGGGCACAAGAGGCGCCGCGCCTCTTTGGCCCCATCCTGCGCGACGGGGGCTTCATCCTCGAGTCGGTGATGGTCGAGGCCGAGGGGCTGTGCCCCGGATGCCGGGCGGCGCGGCCCGAATGACCCTGCTTGCGGTGCGCGATCTGGCCGTGCGCCTTGGCGGGCGGCTCATCCTCGACGGGGTCGACCTGCGGGTCGAGCCGGGCGAGATCGTCACGATCGTGGGGCCCAACGGGTCGGGCAAATCCACCCTTCTGCGCGCGATCCTCGGCGCGGTGCCGCATCTGCGCGGCGAGGTGCGGCTGCGGCCGGGCCTCGGCATCGGCTATGTGCCCCAGAGCCTCGCGATCGATCCGACCCTGCCCATGACGGCCGCGCGCTTCCTGTCGCTGCCGCGCCGCGTCGCCCCCGGGGCGGCGGCCGAGGCGCTGGCGCGCGCGGGCGTGGCGGGGCTTGGCGCCGTGCAGCTCGGCGCGCTGTCGGGGGGGCAGATGCAGCGCGTGCTGCTGGCGCGCGCCCTCATCGGCGCGCCGGGGCTGCTGATCCTCGACGAGCCGACGGCGGGGCTCGACCAGCCGGGCACGGCGGCCTTCTATCGCCAGATCGAGGCGGTGCGCGCCGCGACCGGGGCGGCGGTGCTGATGGTCAGCCACGAGCTGCATGTCGTGATGGCGGCCTCGGACCGGGTCGTGTGCCTCAACGGTCATGTCTGCTGCGAGGGGCGGCCCGAGCAGGTCGCGAGCGCGCCGGAATACCGCGCCCTCTTCGGGACGGGGACGGGCGGGGCGCTCGCGCTCTATCGCCACGACCATGACCACGACCACGACCACGCGCATGACCACGCGCACACCCATCACCACGGCCACGACCACCCGCACGCGCACGCGGAGGCCGACGGGGGGCGGGGATGACGGGGCTCGATTCCTTTCTCGTGCGCGCGGCGCTGGCGGGCGTGGGCGTCGCGCTGGCGGCGGCGCCGCTCGGCTGTTTCGTGGTCTGGCGGCGGATGGCCTATTTCGGCGACGCGACGGCGCATGCCTCGATCCTCGGCGTGGCGCTCGCGCTCGCGTTCGACCTGCCGGTGTTCGCGGGCGCGCTGGTGGTCGCGCTCGCGATGGCGGCGATGGTGTCGGGGCTGGGCGGGCGGGGGCATGCGGCCGACACGCTGCTTGGCGTCGCGGCGCATTCGGCGCTGGCCTTCGGCCTCGTCGCGGTGTCGTTCCTGCCCGCGGTCCGGATCGATCCGATGGCCTATCTCTTCGGCGACATCCTCGCGGTCTCGCGCACCGATCTGGGGGTGATCTGGGGCGGGGGGGCGCTGGCGGCGGGGCTGGTGCTGTGGCGGTGGAACGCCGCGCTGACCGCGACGCTCGGCCCCGACCTCGCGCGGGCCTCGGGGATCGACCCGGTGCGCGAGCGTCTGGTGCTGACGCTCGCGCTCGCGCTCGTCGTCGCGGTCGCGATCAAGGTGGTGGGCGCGCTCCTGATCGCGGCGCTCCTCATCATTCCGGCGGCGGCAGCGCGGCCCCTCGCCACGACGCCCGAGCGGATGGCGGGCTGGGCCGCGCTGATCGGCGCGGCCTCGGCGCTCGGCGGGGTGGCGGCGGCGTGGCGCCTCGATACGCCGGCGGGGCCGACGATCGTCGCGGTCGCGGCCTGCCTCTTTGCGCTGTCGGTCGGGGCGGCGGCGCTGCGGCGGGGCTAGGCGGGCTTGCCCTTGGCGGGTTTCGCCTTGCCGCCCGATCCCTCGCGCGCGATCAGATCGCGCACCTTCTGCGCCACCGCCTCGGGGGTGATCCCGAACTCGGCATAGAGCCGCTCGGCCGGGGCCGAGGCGCCGAAATCATGCATGCCCACAAAGCCCGACCGCTCGCGCCGGCCGCCCTCGCCAAAGAGCCAGCGGTCCCAGCCGAAGCGGATCGCGGCCTCGACCGCGACGCGCACCGGACCGCGCGGCAGCACCTTGGCGCGGTATTCCTGTGGCTGCTCCTCGAAAAGCTCCCAGCACGGCATCGAGACGACGCGCGTGCCCACCCCCTCGGCCTGCAGGATGTCGCGGGCCTTGAGCGCGATCTCGACCTCCGAGCCGGTCGCGAGCAGGACAGCCTGCCGCTTGCCCTCGGCGTCGGCCAGCACATAGCCGCCGAGCGCGGTCAGGTTCTTGCCGATGGCCTTGGCGCGCACCGTGGGCAGGTTCTGCCGCGACAGCGCGATGACGGAGGGCGTCGTGCGCGCGCCGAGTGCCACCTCCCACGCCTCGGCCGTCTCGATCGCGTCGGCCGGGCGCAGGACCAGAAGGTTGGGCATGGCGCGCAGGCTTGCCAAATGCTCGACCGGCTGGTGGGTCGGGCCATCCTCGCCCAGACCGATCGAATCATGCGTCATCACATGGATGACGGGCTGCTTCATCAGCGCGGCGAGGCGGATCGCGGGGCGGGAATAATCCGCAAAGCACAGGAAGGTGCCGCCATAGGGCCTGAGGCCGCCGTGCAGCATTATCCCGTTCATCGCCGCCGCCATCGCATGTTCGCGGATGCCGTAGTGGACATAGCGCCCCTTGCGGTTGTCGGGGCCATAGATGCCGAGGCCCGGCGTCAGCGTGTTGTTCGACCCGGTGAGGTCGGCCGAACCGCCGATCGTCTCGGGCATGACGGGGTTGATGACGGCCAGCGCCATCTCGCTGGCCTTGCGGGTCGCGACCTTGGGCGTCTCGGCGGCAAGCTTGCGCTTCAGCGCGCGGATCGCGCCGGCAAGGCGGCGGGGCGCCTCGCCCGACATGACGCGGGCGAATTCGGCCTGCCGTCCGGGCTGGGCGGCGGCGATGCGCCCCTCCCACTCGGCGCGGGCGGCGGCGCCGCGCGTGCCCGCCGCCTGCCAGAGCGCCCGCACCTGGGCCGGGATCTCGAACGGGGCGTGCGGCCAGCCGTAGATCGCGCGCACGGCGGCGATTTCCTCGGCCCCGAGGGGTGAGCCGTGGGCGGCGGCGCTATCTTGCTTTTTCGGGCTGCCGAAGCCGATGTGGGTGCGGCAATCGACCAGCACCGGCGCCTCGGCCTCGCGGGCGGCGGTCAGGGCGCGGTCGATGTCGTCGGGGTCGTGGCCGTCGCACGACAGCACCTGCCAGCCGGCGGCGGCGAAGCGCGCGCGCTGGTCGGTCGTGTCCGACAGCGACACCTTGCCGTCGATCGAGATGCCGTTGTTGTCCCACAGCACGATCAGGCGGTTGAGCTTCTGCATCCCGGCAAGGCCGATCGCCTCGTGGCTGATGCCCTCCATCAGGCAGCCGTCGCCCGCGATCACCCAGGTGCGGTGGTTCACGAAATGCTCGCCGAAGCGGGCGCGCAGCGCGGCCTCGGCCATCGCGAAGCCCACGGCATTGGCGAGCCCCTGCCCCAGCGGGCCGGTCGTCGTCTCGATGCCCTTGGCGTGGCCGAATTCGGGGTGGCCCGCCGTCGCCGATCCGAACTGGCGAAAGGCGCGCAGCTGATCGAGCGTCATGTCGGCGTGGCCCGTCAGATGCAAAAGCGCATAGAGCAGCATAGAGCCGTGCCCGGCCGAGAGGATGAAGCGGTCGCGATCGGCCCAGTCGGGCGACGCGGCATCAAAGCGCAGGTGGCGCGCATAGAGGACGGTCGCCACATCGGCCATGCCCATCGGCATGCCGGGGTGGCCCGAGTTCGCGGCCTGAACGGCATCCATCGCCAGCGCGCGGATCGCGCAGGCCATCTGCCAGTGGTCGGGGTGGCGGGTGCGCAGGGTCTCGATATCCACGGGGTGGCTCCTTGGCATGGCGGGGCGGGTCGTGCATAGCAGCCCTTGGGCCGTTGGCAAGCGTCCGCATCGGTGCTTTGCCATCAGGATGCGCGTTTGTGTTGAAGTCGCGCGCCCTTGCATGGCAGAGTGCGCCAGCGGAAGAAACCCGCGGGGTGGGCGCGGCCTGCCCGGCGCGCAATCGGGATCGCGGCATGGGTGAGATTGCAGGATACGAACGGCGCATCACGGCGGCGCTGGAACGCATCGCACGCAGCGCCGAGCACCTCGGCCCGCTCGTCGATGCGCCCGCCCCCGTGACCGCACCCGCCCCCGAGCCGCAGGCGCCCGATCCGGAGTTGCTCGCGCGCATCGATGCGCTGACGCGCGAGAACCAGCGCCTGCGGTCGGCGAACGCCGGCCTGCGCGAGAGCCTCGCGCAGATCGAGGGAGAGATCGCGCAGGGCGCGGTCGATCCGGGCAGCATCGACCGGGCGCTGCGCGCCGAGCTCGAGGCGCTGCGCGCCGACCGCGCGGCCGAGGTCGCCGAACTCGACGGCATCCTCGCCGAACTCAAGCCGCTGATCGCGGGGGGGCTGACCCATGGCTGAGCTTGACATCACCATCGGCGGGCGCGCCTTTCGCGTCGCCTGCCAGCCGGGGGGCGAGGATGCGCTGATCGCGGCTGCGCGGATGCTCGATGCCGAGGCGGCCGAACTGACGAAGGCGCTCGGGCGGATGCCCGATGTCACGATGATGCTGATGGCGGGACTCGTGCTCGCCGATCGTGCCATCGCGCAGGAGGCGGAGCTGAGCCAGGTGCGCGCGCAGGCGGCGGCACTCGCCAACCGCCCGCCGCCCCGGCCCGAGCGCATCGAGGTGCCGGTCATCCCGCCCGAGGTGACCGAGACGCTCGCCGAGCTGGCCGCGCGCGCCGAGGCGCTGGCGGCCGAGCTCGAGGAGCGCGCGGTCGGCCCGCTGGGCTGAGGCGCCTCAGACGCCGAGGGCGGCCTCGGCCGCGGCCCCGACGCGCAAGAGACGCTCTTCGGCCATGGCGGGGGCAAGCAGCATGATCCCGCACGACGGATGCCCCGTCGGCAGGCTGAGCCCGCAGAGCCCGAGGATGTTGCCGATGCGCGTGTTGCGCAGCGCGAGCAGGTTCTCGGCCGTGTAATAGGCCGCATCCGTCATGAGCCGCGCGGCATCAGGCGGCAGGATCGGCGCCGTGGGCAGGATCACCGCGTCGAAGCCCGCGACCTCGGCGGCCCATTCGGCCCGCAGCGCGCGCATCCGCCGCCGCGCCGCGACATAATCCATCGCCTTGATGCTCGCGCCCCCGCGGAAGCGTTCGAGGATCGGGGGGAACATGAGGTGCGGCGCGGCCTCGATCGTCCCGGACCAGGTGCCGTAGGCTTCGGGCGCGACGAGGGCGGGCGCGAGGGTCAGCGCCTCGGCTGCGGCCCGGACGCGGGCGCGCGAGAGCGTGGCACCTGCGGCCTCGAGCCGGCGGGCGGCATCGGCGAAGGCGGCGGCCGGTTCTGGGCGGATCTCGTCGAAGGCGACCGATTCGAGGATCAGGAGGCGCACGCCCCCGAGGTGCGCGCCGCGCAGGTCCATCGGCCGCCCCCCCCCGAGCGCCGAGAGGAGAAGCGCGCAATCCTCGACGCTGCGCGCGAGCGGGCCCACCGTGTCGAAGCTCTCGGCCAGCGGCACGACACCGCCGAGGCCAAGCCGGCCCTCGGAGGTCTTGAGGCCGACCAGATCGTTCCACGCGGCCGGGATGCGCACCGAACCGCCCGTGTCCGACCCGATCGCCGCCGGCGCGAGCCCGAGCGCCACCGACGCCGCCGCCCCCGACGACGACCCGCCGGGCACGCGGGCGGGATCGTTCACGTTCGGCGGCGTCGCCGTCACGGGATTGAGGCCGAGGCCCGAAAACGCCAGCTCGGACATGTGCGTCTTGCCAAGGCAGACAAGGCCCGCCCGCGTCGCCTCGGCCAGCACGTCGGCATCGGCCTGCGGCACACGGCCCCGCAAGAGCGCGCTGCCCGCCTCGGTCGCGGTGCCCGCGGTATCGAAGAGGTCCTTCCAGCTCAGCGGCACGCCGTCGAGGGGGTGGCGGCGGAGCCCCGCGCGGGCGCGCGCGCGCGCCGCGCCCGCCTCGGCCAGCGCGCGTTCGGGCGTCGTGCGGGCATAGACGCGCGCGCCGTCGGGATGCGCCGCGATGGCCCCGAGAAAGGCCTCGGCCAGCGCGACCGGATCGGCACGGCCCGCCTCGATCTCGCGGCCCGTCTCGGCCGCCGTCATCTTCGCCCAATCCCCGGCCATGCCGCACCCCCGATGCTGTGGAGGCCGAAGCTAGCGGGCCTGCGTCGCATGGACAATCCCGCCCGGCGCGATTAGGGCGCGGGCATGGATCGGGTCGATGTCGTCATCGCGGGGGGGGGCCTCAACGGGCCGGCACTGGCGCTTGCGCTGGCGTGCGCGGGGCTGGGTGTCTGCGTCGCCGATCCGCGCCCGCCGGGGCCGCGGGGACGGGAGGGGTTCGACGGGCGGGCCTATTCGCTGGCGGCGGCCTCGCAGCGGCTTTTGGCCGCGATCGGGGTGTGGGAGGGTGTCGCGGCCGAGGCGCAGCCGATCCTTGGCGTGCGCACGACCGACGCGCGGCCGGGCACGGGCGCCGGACCCTTCGCGATGGCCTTCGATCATGCCGAGATCGAGGAAGGCCCGATGGGCTTCATGCTCGAGGATCGCCACCTGCACGCGGCGCTGCGCGCGGCCATGGCGGCGACGCCGGGCATCGTGCTGGCCGACGGGGCGGCGGTGGCGGGCCACGCGGCCGGCCCCGCCCGCGTGCGCGTCGGGCTGAGCGACGGGCGAGAGGTCGAGGCCGCGCTCCTCGTCGGGGCGGACGGGCGGGGCGGGGCGGTCGCGGCACAGGCGGGCATCGCGCGCGTCGGGCATGATTACGGGCAGGATGCCGTCACCACCGCCATCGCGCATGAGGGCGAGCATGGCGGGATCGCGCGGCAGGTCTTTCTGCCCGGCGGGCCGCTGGCGATCCTGCCGCTGCGGGGGCGGCGGTCCTCGATCGTCTGGACCGAGGCGCGCGCGGCGGCGCGGCTGATCCACGGCCTCGACGCGGCGGATTTCGCGGCGCTGCTGGCAGAGCGGATCGGCCCCGACCTCGGCGCCATCGCGCCCGAGGGGGCGCGGCATATCTATCCGCTCTCGCTCTCGCTCGCGCAGAGCTATCGCGCGGCGCGGGTCGCGCTGGTGGGCGATGCGGCGCATGGGGTGCATCCGATCGCGGGACAGGGGCTGAACCTCGGGCTGCGCGACGTGGCCGCGCTGGCCGAGGTGCTGGTCGGCGCGCGCCGGCGGGGCGAGGATATCGGCGGCGACATCCCGCTCGCGGCCTATGAACGCTGGCGGCGGCCGGATGCGACGCTGCTCGCGCTCGGGATGGATGGGGTGAACCGGCTCTTTTCCAACGATGCCGCGCCGCTCCGGGCGCTGCGCGGCCTCGGGATGGCGGCGGTGTCGGGCCTGCCTGCGCTGCGGCGTGCCTTCATCCGCGAGGCGGCGGGCCTTGCGGGCGATGTGCCGCGGCTGCTGACGGGGCGGCCGCTCTAGCCTGCGGGGGTGCGGGGCGGGCGGGCGCCGAAGATGGCCGAGCCCACGCGCAGATGCGTGGCGCCATGGGCGATCGCGACCTCGAAATCGCCGCTCATCCCCATCGAGAGGGCCGCGATCCCGTTGCGCGCCGAGATGGCGGCGAGGTCGCGGAAATGCGGCGCGGGATCCTCGCCCTCGGGCGGGATGCACATGAGGCCCCGCAGCGGCAGGTCCATCCGCCGCGCCTCGGCGATGAAGGCGTCGGCATCGGGCGGCAGCACGCCCGCCTTTTGCGGCTCGGACCCGGTGTTGACCTGCACGAAGAGGTCGGGGCACGCGCCCCGTTCCTGCGCCAGCGCCGCGAGCTTTTGCGCCAGCGACGGTCGATCGAGGCTGTGGATCGCATCGAAGATCTCGACCGCCTTGCGCGCCTTGTTGGTCTGGAGCGGCCCGACGAGGTGGACCTGCAAGCCCTCGATGGCCCCGCGCCGGTGCGACCAGCGCGCGTCGGCCTCCTGCACGTAGTTCTCGCCGAAAACGCGGTGGCCCGCGGCGATGACGGCCTCGACCCGATCCTCGGGCTGGAGCTTCGAGACAGCGATGAGGGTCACGTCCGCGCGCGCGCGGCCGTTCGCGCGGCAGGCGGCCGCGATGCGGGCTTCGATATCGGCAAGCGACATGATGCGGGGCGCAGGGGCGGGCAGTGGGGCGGGCAATGGGCGCCCGCCCCGATCCGCTCAGGCGGCGGCGACGGCGCGCCGCGCCATCACGCCGATCAGATGGGCGCGATAGTCCGCGCCCGCGTGGATGTCCGACAGAAGACCATCGGCCGAGATCTTGACCTTGTCGACCGCCTCGGGCGTGAACGAGGCCGAGAGCGCGGCCTCGAGCCCCTTGTGGCGAAAGACCCCGCCCTCGCCCGCCCCCGTTACCGCGACGCGCACGCCCGAGGCCGTCTCGGCCACGAACACGCCCACGAGGGCATAGCGCGAGGCCGGGTTGGCGAACTTGGCATAGGCCGCGCGCTTGGGCGGGGTCACGCGGATCGCGGTGATGATCTCATCCGCGCCGAGCGCGGTCGTGAACATGCCCTTGAAGTAGTCGTCCGCCGCGATCTCGCGCCGGTTGGTCACGACGGTTGCGTTGAGCGCGAGCACCGCCGAGGGATAGTCGGCGGCCGGGTCGTTGTTGGCGACCGACCCGCCGATCGTGCCCATGTGGCGCACCGCCGGGTCGCCGATGCCCGCCGCAAGGCAGGCGAGCGCCGGGGCGTGGCGCAGCACCTCGGCATTGCGCGCGACATCGGCATGCGCCGTCGCCGCCCCGATCACGAGGGCGCCGTTCGCGACGCTCACGCCCTGAAGGCCGGGGATGCGGCGGATGTCGATCAGGTCCGATGGCGCCGCGAGATGCTGCTTCATTGTCGGCAGCAGCGTCTGCCCGCCCGCGAGGACCTTGGCCTCGGCATGGCCCGAGAGGAGTTTCGCCGCGTCGGCGACCGAGGCGGGGCGGTGATAGGTGGTTGCGTACATGTTGCGTCCCTTCCCTTATTCGGCGGCCATGGCGGGCCGGGCGGCCTGGATCGCGCGCCAGACGCGCTGGGGCGTGGCCGGCATGGCGAGGTCGTTCGTCCCGATCGCGTCGGTGATCGCGTTGATGACGGCGGGGGGGGCGCCGATGGCGCCGGCCTCGCCGCAGCCCTTGAGGCCGAGCGGGTTGTTGGGGCAGACGGTGGTGTTGTGCTCGATCGTGTAGAAGGGCACGTCATCGGCGCGCGGCATGGCGTAGTCCATGAACGAGCCGGTCACGAGCTGACCGTCGTCGGAATAGACGACCTCTTCGAGCAGCGCCTGTCCGATGCCCTGCGCCACCCCGCCGTGAACCTGCCCCTCGACGATCATCGGGTTGATGATCGTGCCGAAATCGTCCGCGGCGGTGAAGCGGACCACCTCGGTCACGCCCGTTGCCGGGTCGACCTCGACCTCGGCGATGTAGGCGCCGGCGGGGAAGGTGAAGTTGACCGGATCGTAGAAGGCCCCCTCCTTCAGCCCCGGCTCCATGCCCGCGGGCAGGTTGTGGGCGGTGTAGGCGGCAAGCCCGACCTCGTGCCAGGCCATCTGGCGGTCGGTGCCCGCGACCTTGACCGCGCCGCCCTCGATCACGAGGTCGGCCTCGGCGGCCTCGAGCACATGGGCCGCGATCTTCTTCACCTTGGCCTCGACCTTGTCGAGCGCCTTGACGATCGCCGAGATCCCGACCGCGCCCGAGCGCGAGCCATAGGTGCCCATGCCGAACTGCACCTTGTCGGTATCGCCGTGCACGATCTGGACGTTGCCGATCGGCAGGCCGAAGCGGTCGGCGACGACCTGCGCGAAGGTCGTCTCGTGGCCCTGGCCGTGGCTGTGGCTGCCGGTCAGCACCTCGATGGTGCCGACGGGGTTCACCCGCACCTCGGCCGATTCCCACAGGCCCACGCCCGCCCCGAGGCTGCCCACCGCGGCCGAGGGCGCGATGCCGCAAGCCTCGATGTAGCACGAATAGCCAAGGCCGCGCAGCTTGCCGCGGCGCGCGGCCTCGGCCTTGCGGGCGGCGAAGCCCGCGACATCGGCCGCCTTCAGCGCCTTGTCGAGGTTGCCACCGAAGTCGCCCGCGTCATAGGCCATGATGACGGGCGTCTGGTGCGGGAAGGCGGTGATGAAGTTCTTGCGGCGCAGATCGGCCGGGTTCATCCCCATCTCGCGCGCGGCCGTCTCCATCATGCGCTCGATCAGATAGCAGGCCTCGGGCCGTCCGGCGCCGCGATAGGCATCGACCGGCACGGTGTTGGTATAGACCGCCTTCACGTTGCAGTGGATGTTGGCGATGTCATACTGGCCCGAGAGCAGCGTGGCATAGAGATAGGTCGGCACGCAGGACGAGAAGAGCGACATGTAGGCGCCGAGGTTCGCGATCGTCTCGACCTTGAAGCCCGTGATGCGGCCCGACTTGTCGAAGCCCATCGTCGCGGTAGAGACATGGTCGCGCCCGTGCGCGTCGGTCAGGAACGCCTCGGAGCGGTCGGCCGTCCACTTGACCGAGCGCTTGGTCTTCATCGAGGCCCAGAGGCAGACGATCTCTTCGGGGTAGATGTAGATCTTCGAGCCGAAGCCGCCGCCCACGTCGGGGGCGATGACGCGCAGCTTGTGCTCGGGCGCGACGTTGTAGAAGGCCGAGAGCACGAGGCGCGCCACATGCGGGTTCTGCGAGGTGGTGTAGAGCGTATAGTGATCCTCGGCCTCGTCGAAGGTCGCGACCGCCGAGCGCGGCTCCATCGGGTTGGGCGAGAGGCGGTTGTTCGTGATCTCCATCCGCGTGACGTGGTGGGCGCCCGCGATGGCGGCGTCGGTCGCGGCCTCGTTGCCGATCTCCCAGTCGTAGATGAGGTTGCCGGGGGCGACGTCATGGACCTGCGGCGCGCCCGGGTCGAGCGCGCGGTCGGCATGCACGACGGCCGGCAGTTCGGCGTAATCGACCGCGACCGCCTCGGCCGCGAGGCGCGCGGCGGCGGGCGTCTCGGCGATGACGACCGCGACCGCGTCGCCGGCATAGCGCACCTTGTCGGTCGCGAGGGCCGACCACGGGCCCATCTTCATGCCCGACCCGTCCTTGGAGCTGACGGCCCAGCCGCAGATGAGGTTGCCGATCTTGTCGGCCACGAGTTCCGGGCCGGTCAGGACGGCGATCACGCCCTCCATCCCCTCGGCCGCCGAGCGGTCGATGCCGGTGACGCGGGCGTGCGCGTGGGGGCTGCGCACGAAGGCCGCATAGGCCTGGTTCTCCATCCGGATGTCGTCGGTATAGCGGCCCTTACCGGTGATGAACCGCTTGTCTTCCTTGCGCTTGACGCGCGCGCCGATGCCTTCGCTCATGATCTCTCTCCTGTCGCTCCGGCCTCGCGTCACATGCGCGCGGCGGCGTCCTGAATGGATTTGACGATGTTGTGGTAGCCCGTGCAGCGGCAGATGTTGCCCTCGAGCTCGTGGCGGATCGCCGCCTCGGTCAGCTCGCGCCCCTCGGCCTTGTAGCGCGCGACCATGTCGACGCCCGACATGATCATCCCCGGCGTGCAGAAGCCGCACTGAAGCCCGTGGTTGTCGTTGAAGGCGACCTGCATCGGGTGCAGCGCGCCGTCCTTGGCGATGCCCTCGATCGTCGTCACGCTGGCGCCCTCGGCGGCGGCGGCGAGCATGGTGCAGGACTTCACCGCGCGGCCGTCCACATGGACGACGCAGGCGCCGCACTGGCTCGTGTCGCAGCCGACATGGGTGCCGGTCAGGCGCAACTGCTCGCGCAGGAACTCGGACAGAAGGGTGGTGTCGGGCACGCTGCGTTTCACCGCCTTGCCGTTCACCGTCATCGATACCTGGGCCATCTGGATCTCCCCTGAGCCGGCCGGGCCGGCGGATTGTCGTGGTCGCCGCCGCCCGCGGTCGGGCACGCGCTGGCCGCCCCCTCCTCCGGGGTCGGACCGTGACGGGGGAAGATTAGCCTGCCGCGCCCGCCTTGCAACTGTTTTCGGCCCCGGTCAGCCGCGACGATCCGCCCCCGAGAGGACTTCGGCCAGATCGACGAGGCTTTGCAGCGAATGGCAGGGCCGGAGCTGGTCCACATGGGGCAGAAGCGCCCGGATCCCGCCCGCCCGGGGCGTGAAGCCATCCCACCGCAGGAGCGGGTTGAGCCAGACGAGCTCGCGGCACGACAGGTGCAGCCGCTCGGCCTCGGCCCCGAGCACCTCGGGCGATTCGCGCTCCAACCCATCGGTGATGAGGAAGACGACCGCGCCCCGCCCGAGCACCCGGCGCGACCAGTCGCGGTTGAAGGCGTGGAGCGCCGCCCCGATCCGCGTCCCCCCCTCCCAGTCGCGCGCGGCCTGCCCGGCGGCGGCAAGCGCCGCGTCGGGGTCGCGCCGGCGCAGCGCGCGCGTGACGTTCGTGAGCCGCGTGCCGAAGGTGAAGGCATGCACCCGCCCCACCTCGCGCCCCGGCGACCAGGCGAGCGCGTGCAGGAACCGCATCAGCATCCGCGAATAGGCCGTCATCGACCCCGAGATGTCGCAGATCGCGACCAGATCGGGCGGGCGCGGCCGGGGGGCGCGGCGGGGGATGCGGTCGATCTCGCCGCCCCGGCGCAGCGCCCGGCGCAGCGTGGCGCGCAAGTCGGCCGCCGCGCCGCGCGGCGCGGGATGGGCCCGCCGCGTCGGCACCGGCCGCACCGGCAGCCGCAGCGCGCGCAGCGCCCGCGTCGCCTCGGCGAGTTCCGCGGCCGTCATCTGCTCGAAATCCATCGCGCGCAGCCGCTCGACCGAGGTCGCGCTGTCGCGGGCATCGAGCTCGATCGTCTCGCGCACGGGCGTCTCGGGGCCGGGGCCCGGGGGCTCGCCGCCCATCGCCTCGCGCGCACGCCGCGCCGCCGCCTCGCGCGCGCGCTCCTCGCCCTCCTTGCGCAGGAGCGGCGACATGAGGTGGATCATCTTCTCGATGAACTCCGGGTCGCGCCAGAAGAGGGCGAAGACCTGATCGAAGGCCTCGAAATCCTCGGCCCGGCAGATCATCGTGGCGCGCAGGATGTGATAGAAGTCCGTCTTGCGCGCGAAGCCCGCGACCGCGACGGCCTCGACCGCCGCCACCACCTGCGCCGGCCCCACCCGCAGCCCCGCCCGGCGCAGCGCGCGCGCGAAATGCACGATGTTGGCCGCAAGCCGCCCCTCGGTGCCCGACAGCGGCCGGGGCGCGGCCATCAGCCGGCGCGGCCGAGACGGGCGCGCGCCTCGTTCAGCACCCGCTGCGCCTCGGACCCGGCGAGGCGGGCGATGTCGTCCTGGTATTTCAGCACCGCCCCGAGCGTGTCGGCGATGACCTCGGGGCTGAGCGCCACCGTGTCGAGCGCGACAAGGCAGCGCGCCCAGTCGATCGTCTCGGCCACGCCCGGCGTCTTGAAGAGATCCTCGGCCCGCAGCGCCTGCACGAAGGCCACCACCTCGGCCGAGAGCCGCGCCGAGGCCTCGGGGACGCGGGCCTGCAGGATCTCCATCTCGCGCTCGAAGGCGGGATAATCGACCCAGTGATAGAGGCAGCGGCGCTTGAGCGCGTCATGCACCTCGCGCGTGCGGTTCGAGGTCAGGATCACGATCGGCGGCTCGGGCGCGCGGATCGTGCCGATCTCGGGGATGGTGACCTGGAAATCCGACAGCGCCTCGAGCAGGAACGCCTCGAAGGGCTCATCCGTGCGGTCGACCTCGTCGATGAGCAGGACGGGCGCGCCCTCGGGCTGGGGCTCCATCGCCTCGAGGAGCGGCCGGCGGATCAGGAAGTCGGGGCCGAAGACCTCGGCCTGGAGCGCGCTGCGGTCGGCCGCGCCCGAGGCCTCGGCGGTGCGGATCGCGATCATCTGCGCGGCAAAGTTCCAGTCATAGAGCGCGGCCGCCGCATCGAGCCCCTCGTAGCATTGCAGCCGGATGAGCCGCCGCCCGAGCGCCTGCGCGATGGCCTTGGCGATCTCGGTCTTGCCGACGCCCGCCTCGCCCTCGAGGAACAGCGGCTTGCCGAGCCGGAGCGCGAGAAACGCCACCGTCGCGAGCGGCCGGCCGCAGACATAGCCCTCGGCGCCGAGCGCCGCCATCATCGCATCGATCGAGGCCGGAACCGCCGCCATCATCCCCTCCGCGCAGGCCCCGATCCTAGGCGCGGGCGCGGCGGGTGTCCATGAGGGCAATCGGGGAGGGCTACTCCGCGAAGCGGAATCCCACGATCTCGCAACTGGCGATTCCCTGCAGCCGTTCGAGCTGGTCGTTGACGATCTTCGTCCAGACCTCGGCCCCGAAGGCCCCGAGCATGGCGGCCGTCACCTCCTGCAGGACGCGGCCGCATTCGCCCGTGTCGCCGCCCAGAAGCGGCCCCGCCGCCCCGCCGCAGCCCGCGTCGGAATTGCCGACGAGGGTCCCCTGCGCGTCGAACATCAGGAGCGAGACCGCCTCGGCCGGGCGCAGGGTCGGGTTCTTGACCTGCGCGGTCAGCAGATAGGCCACCGCAGGCCCCTCGGCCGTCGGCAGGAACTGGAGCCTGACCGCGCAGGGCACGCGCTCCGCCGCCGCGCCCGCGGGGGGTGCGAGCATCGCCGCCATCGCCGCCATCGCCAACGCCCTGCCGCGCATGCCCGCCACCTCCGTTCATCCCTCCCCCTTGGGAACGACGCGGCGCGGCGTTTATATATGCCCCATGCCTGCCCCGCGGCGAAGGAGACGATCGGGATGTGCGGACGCATCACCCTCGCGGGCCTGTCCTGGCCCGAATTGCGCGACTGGCTGAACCTCGGCGCGGTGCCCGAGGCGCCGATCGCGGCGCGCTTCAACGTGCCGCCGACGGCAGAGCTGCCGCTCGTGCGCATGGGGGCGCAGGGGCCGGTCGGGGATCTGGCGCGCTGGGGTCTGGTGCCGGCCTGGCATCGCGGCACGCTGGCCGAGTGGCGCGCCAACACGATCAACGCCCGGGTCGAGGAGATGGCGACGAAGCCGAGCTTTCGCGGCGCGCTGCGCGAGGGGCGCTGCGTGGTGCTGGCGCGCGGCTATTTCGAATGGCAGGTCCGGCCCGACGGCAAGCATCCGCACTTCATCACCACCGCGACCAATGCGCCTGCGCTGCTGATGGCGGGGCTGATGACGCGGGTTGCGTTGCCCGATTTCGCGGGCGCGACCTGCGCGATCCTGACCGAGGCCGTGCGCGCCCCGCTCGATGCGGTGCATGACCGGATGCCCGTGCTGCTGACGCCCGAGAGCATGGCCGACTGGCTGGGCGGCGCCCCCGCCGAGGGGCTCGGCCGCCTTGTGATGGCGGGGCTCTGCTGGCACGAGGTGGGGCGCGCCGTCGGGTCGGTGCGCAACGAGGGGGCGGAACTGATCGCGCCGGTCGCGGCCTGAGGGGTCAGGCGAACGCGAGCGCGAAATCCGGGAGCGGCAGGCCCGAGAGGCGGGTTGACCACCGCTCGCCGCCGGCGACGGGGAGCGCGCGCGTGAGCGTCCCGGTCGAGATGATCTCGCCGGCCCGGAGCGGCGGCGCGAGCGGGTCGGCCGCGACCTCGGCCAAGAGATGCGCAAGCGCCGCCATCGGCCCCCCGCCCAGCACGTTCGCGGCGCGCCCGGCGTCCATCAGCACCCCGTCGCGCCAAAGCTCGATCCCGAAGCCCGCAAGCCGCGCGCCCCAGTCGGCGCGCGCGTCGGGGGGCAGCGGCACGAAGGGCCCTGTCACCAGCGCGCCGTGCAGCGCGAAGGCCGCGACCGTGTCGGGCGCGCGAAAGCGCCAGCCGGGATAGAGCGACTGGACGATCTCGAACCCATGCGCGAGCGCATCGACGCAGGCGATGAGGTCCTCGGGCCCCATGCCGGGTGCCGGGTCGGCGCCGAGGCGCAGGATGATCTCGGGCTCGATCCGCGGCTCGACCAGATGGCCGATCGGCAGCGGGCGGTCGGCGGGGTGCAGCGTCCTGTCCCAGACGGGGCCCCAGATCGGGGCGTGGACACCGTATTCGTCCCAGATGGTGACGTTGGTGAATCCGATCTTGCGGCCCACCATCCGCTCGCCCCGCGCCATCCGGGCGGCGGTGACGGCGTGGGCGACGCGGCGCGCCGCGGGCAGATCGAAGCCCGGGTCGGCGTCGGTCAGGGGCGCGATCTGGCGCCCCGCGGCCTGTGTCGCGAGGATCAGCGCGGCGCGTGCGGCGGGGTCGGCCATCTCAGCCCCGCCCCTGCCAGTCGGGGGTGCGCTTGTCTAGAAAGGCCGCGATCCCCTCGGCGGTGTCGCGCCAGAGCATGTTCTCGACCATCACGGCGCCGGTGTGGGCATAGGCATCGGCGCGCGACATGCCGGCCTGATCGTAGAATGTCTCCTTGCCGATCCTGACGGCCGCGCCGAGCTTGCCCGCGACCGTCAGCGCCAGCGCGCGCGTCTCGGCCGCGAGCGCCTCGGGTGCGGCGACGCGGTTCACGAGGCCCAGCTCGGCCGCGCGGCGGGCGTCGATGAAGGCGCCCGTCGTCAGCATCTCGAACGCCGCCTTGGGCGGGATCGCGCGCGTCAGCGCGACCATCGGGGTCGAACAGAACAGCCCGATGTTGACGCCGTTGACGCCAAAGCGCGCGCCCTCGGCCGCCACCGCCATGTCGCAACTCGCGACCAGCTGGCAGCCGGCGGCCGTCGCGATCCCGTGCACCTCGGCGATGACGGGCTGGGGCAGGCGCGGGATCGCGAGCATGACCTCGGCGCAGCGGGCGAAGAGGTCGGCGAAATAGGCGCGCCCCCCGTCGGGCGCTGCGCGACCGGCCTGCATCTCGCGCAGGTCGTGCCCCGCGCAAAACGCCTTGCCTGCCCCGCGCAGGATCACGACCCGCACCGATCGGTCGGCCGCCAATGCCCCGAACGCGGCCCCGAGGGCCGCGAGCATCGCATCCGACAGCGCATTGAGCCGCTCGGGCGCGTTCATCGTGAGCGTCGCGATGCCCTCGGCATCCGAACGCAGGATCAGTTCTTCGGCCATCTTGTCATTCCTCCGCCATCACCCGACCATAGGGCAGTTCCAAGCGGGGGAAAACCGCCATGACCGACGGCGCGATGACGATCGCGGACCTGCACCGCTTCCTTGCCGAGCGGTTCGCGCAGGTTGCGGGCGATGTCCGGATCGAGGCGCTCGGCAGCGACGGGATAGAGGTGCGCCTCTGCGTCGCCGATCGCCATCTTCGCCCTGGCGGTACCGTGTCGGGGCCCGCGATGTTCGCCCTCGCGGATGTTGCGGTCTATCTCGCGATTCTCGCCCGCATCGGGCCCGTCGCGCTCGCGGTCACGACGGGGGCGAGCATCGACTTCATGCGCAAGCCCGAGGCGGGGCGCGACCTGATCGGGACGGCGCGGCTGCTCAAGCTCGGCCGGAGCCTTGCGGTCGGCGACGTGCTGATCCGCTCCGAGGGCCTCGCGCCGCCGGTGGCGCGCGCCAGCCTGACCTACTCGCTCCCGCCGCGCCACGGGGGCTGACGTTCTGGCACGCTTCTTGCTCCGATCCGGTGCCGCAAGGCCCGTGACCGAAACCGCGAGGAGTGCCGATGAAAAGCCCGTCCCTGACCGTGATCGTCCCGACGCGGAACCGCCCCAGCGCGATCTCGGCGTTGCAGAGCGTCGTCGCCGAGGCCGAGATGCTCGATCATCTCCATGTCATCGTGATCGACGACCACTCCGACGACGGATCGCATCGCGCGGTCGCCGCCTGGGCGGCCGTGCAGGGCGCGCGCGCGACCTTCCGGCGCAACGCGCGCCAGCGCGGCCCCGGCGCCTCGCGCAACATCGGCCTCGACCTCGCGACGGGCGACTACACCCTCTTTCTCGACAGCGACGACCGCATCGCGCCCGGCGGAATCGGCCGCATGCTGCTGACCGCCGCCGCCGAAAGCGCCGACATGCTCTTTGCCCGCTGCGACTGGGACATGGCCGGCGTGCCCGCCGATCTCGCGCATGCGCGCAACATCCGGGCAACCGAGGTCATCGACGGCGAATACGCCGAGGCGCTCGGCATCGCCGGCAAGCTCTTCCGCACCGAATTCCTGCGCGCGACGGGCATGCGCTTTTCCGAGGAACGCATGTGGGGCGAGGCCAAGCCCCTCGTCGCCGCAGCGCTGATCCGCGCCCGGCGCGTGTCGCTGCTGCCCGGGCGCGCCTGCGTGCGGCTTGGCACCGACGCGCAGAGCCTCGAACTCGCCCATGACACCACGATCGCGCGCCTCTTCACCGCGCTCGAGACCCTCGACGCGATCGACGCCGCCGGGGCGGGGCGCCCGATGACCACGAACATCCGCACCGAGGTCTTCCGCCGCAACGTCGTCGTCGCGATCGAGCGCGTGCTCGCGCGCGCCGAGGTCACGGTCGACGAGGCGACGCTGCTTCAGGCCGCGATCGCGCGCCACCTCGACGAGGCGATGCTCGATACCCTCCCGGCGGCGGATGTCGCGCTCATCGAACGGCTGCTCACGCCCTTCGTGCCCGAACCCGCATCCACCCCCATCCCGGCCGGGGCGCCCACCGCCCAGATGGCCTGCGAAGACTGACCGCCGCACCCGCGGCGGCCAGGCGGCAGACGGCGCTGAACGGCTGCCCTTTCCGGAAGACCCAAGAAAAGAACCGTTCAGTGCGATGACCCGAAGGAGAAACCGATGACCGGAATCGCGATCAACACCAACGTCGGAGCCCTGTCGGCCAAGGCCGCCGTCGGATCCGTCAACACCGCCATGGAAACCGCGATGGAGCGCCTGTCCTCGGGCAAGCGCATCAACGCCGCCAAGGACGACGCCGCGGGAACCTCGATTGCCACGCGCCTTTCGGCCGAGATTGTCTCGACCAATCAGGCCATCCGCAACGCGCTCGATGCCCAGGCCCTCATCGACAGCGCCGAAGGCGCGCATGGCGAGTTGACGAGCATCATCATCCGGATGCGCGAACTTGCCGTGCAGGCGGTCAACGATACAAACAACATTCAGGATCGGCAGAACCTCCAACTCGAGGTAACCGCGCTCAAGGAAGAAATCGACCGCATAGCCGCCGTCACGACCTGGGCCGGCAAGAAGCTGATGCATGGCAGTCTTGATAATGGCAATTCAACCGCAAAGACCTTCACCTTCCAGGTCGGCGCGAGCCAGAATACGCAGGACGTCATCTCGGTCGACATCAAGGCGATGACCTCGGAGCGCCTCGGCCTTGTGGATACGCTTGCCTTTCCCACCATCGACAACCTTTCCCAGACCGGCGCCGTGCCGAAGGCGGAGGTCTCGGCGCTTAGCACTGCGAAGAACGGAGTTCTGTCGGATGTTGTGACCAGCGGTTATACTCCTGTAGCTAACGACACTCTTACACTGACTGCAGACGCTGTTGCAGGGACCCTCACGCCAGCCGTTACTGTCGCAACAGCGAATTCGGCAGGTTCTGGAAACCTCACCTTTAAGATTGATGGCCAGACGATTACTGTCACACTCGCTGCAACCGATGATACCGCGGCAGAAATCGGGACCGCGATTGAGGCTGCAATCACGGCTGCCGTGAACAATAATACAATATCTGGTGTTTCGGCAGCAGCGGATGCGACAACCGGCGTTGTTACGCTGACGCGCACTACTCCGAGCCTCACCGGTGCGTATGCAACAGCAGGTAACACGAACGACTACCTTCTGACGATTGCCTCGCCGGCGCAGGGCGCGAAACTCGTGGTCGACATCCCGGTTCCGGACAACGTGACCACCGACGGCCTCGACGCGCTAAACACAAGGGTCAGCTTGACGCTTGATGCGACCACGGGCGCGAGCGTTTCCGCCGCTGGCACCGCGCTTGCTGCTGCCATCCGCGCGGCCGGTATCTCCGGCTACACAGCCGAGGTTGAGAGTAACGGGCAGGTTCGGATTGTGAAGTCTGCGACACCCTCGCTGACGATTGAGAACGGCAAGAGCGTTGGTTCCCCAACGGTCACCTCAAAGAACAGCACCATCACGGTGAACACCTTCGACCAGGGCGAAACCTTAACCTTCGACGTCGAGGGTCGTTCAATCTCGGTCACGAACGCCGCAGCGTCTGGCTACACCCAGGACGTGAAAGGCACCGCCGCCGCCATCGCCGCCGCCATCAACGCAAAGGAAATCGCGGGTGTCACGGCCACGGTCGTCGACAATGTCGTGACGGTAACAAAGGCCAACTTCAACATCACCTCCGTCACCGGCTCGCAGACCGCGATGCGTCTGGCCGATGCCGCGCTCGAACTCGTCAACACCCAGCGCGCCACGCTCGGTGCGGTCTCGAACCGTCTCGAGAAGACAGTCTCGAACATGACGAACGTCGTCACGAACCTGCAGGCCGGCCGAGGACGCATCGAGGACGCCGATTTTGCGGCCGAGAGCACCGAGCTCGCGAAGACGCAGATCCTCCAGCAGGCGTCGATGGCGATGCTGAGCCAGGCGAATGCCTCGAAGCAGAGCGTGATGAGCCTGTTGCAGGGTCGCTGACGCGGCCACGAGCGAGGGGCGCCGCGACGTTCGCGCGTCGCGGCGCCCCTTGCGCGTCAAAGCCCGTCCGTATCGCCGGTTCGGCACCGGCCTGCCCGTTCCGAGGGGCGTTCGGGCACGCGCCTGCCATCATCGGGGCGGGTCGCCGCGGTGGCAGGTGCCGGCCCGCGGTGAACGGGTCGTCCTAATCTGCTCGGGGCTGCGCGGCCGGCCGGGGGGCGGGTTCGCCGACGATCAGGGGCAGCACCTCCTCACCGGCGGGCAGCGCGCCCTCGGCCGTCTCTGCCCAGTCGAGCGTGTCGAACCCGCCGCAGCTGTCGCAGACGGCGGACCAGGCGGCGTGGGGGGTGTGGCAGGCGGCGCAGGTCCATTGCGGGCCGCGCGGTGCGGCGAGGGCGCGCGCGAGCCAGCCCCTGACGGCCGCCTCGGACCCGCCCTCGCCGCGTTCGATCGCCGCCATGAGCGTGAGCGTGCGCGCGGTCGGGTGGCGCGTCGGCAGATCGCCGAGCGCGCGCCGCGCGGCCGGGAAATCCTCGGCCGCGACCTGCAGTTCGGCCTCGGTCCGGCGCGACTCGTCATCGGCGGGGTTCGCAGCCCAGAGCGTGGCGAAGCGGCGCAGCCGCGCGGCCGGGGTCTCATCGGGCGCGATGCGGGCATAGGCGGCGGCCAGATCGGGGTGCGGGCGCACCGACCAGGCCTTTTCGAGGATGCGCGCGGCCTTCCTGGGGCTCCCCGCCGCGATCAGCGCATCGGCGGCCATCACCGCGGCGGGGATCAGGTCGGGCGAGGCGCGGTTGGCCGCGATCGCGGCTTCGCGCGCCTCGATCGGGGCGGTCGGGTCGAGGATCTCGCGCGCCTCCTGCAGCGCCAGCACGGCGTCGCGCCGCTTCCAGACATCGCGCGGCAGGGCGCCGCTGCCGGCCTGCGCGCGCAGCGTGGCGCGCGCGCCGGTCCAGTCATGCGCCCGCGTCTGCAGCGAGAGCAGCGCGTCCTGCGTCGGCTGATGGCCGGGGCGCAGCGCAAAGGCCTTCTGCGCGAGCTTCAGCGCGGTTTCCGTGTCGCCCTCGTCGAGCTTGATCTGCATGAGGCCGCGCACAGCGACAAAGCGGGCCGGATCGTGGCCAAGGAGCTTGCGATAGGCCTCGGTCGCGCGCGCCCGGTCGCCCGTCATCCGCGCCGCCTGCGCCGAGATCAGCGTCGTGAGCACCGGCTGATCGATGAGCCGCGCCGCCTGCGCCGCGCGATCCGCCGCCTGTTTGCCATCGCCCGCGGCAAGGGCCAGAAGCGCATCCGTCAGCGCCGCCTGCCCCCGGCGGGCGCGGTTGCGATCGACATAGCGCGAGACGGCCGTCTCATCGCCCGCAAGAAAGCGCAGCACCGCAAGCACGAGCCCCCCGAGCCGAAGCACCACCCAGACGCCGAGGACCATCGCCCCGAGCACGAGGACTGCCACCACCGGGCCGAGCGTGAACTCCCACCCCGCGGCGGCGATTCGGACATCCTCGCCCGTCTCGATCAGGCGGCCGAGCGCGAAGGCCACGGCGGCCACCACGGCAACGAAGCCAAGCACCCTCGCAAGCGACCAGATCATGGGCCGAGCCCTTCCTGCGCGCGCAGCGCCGCCAGCGCGACGAGCGCCGCGCGGCGCGCCTCGAAATCTGTCATCCAGCCCGCGAGTGCTGCCGCCGCCTCGGGGGGCAGGGTCGCGATCTCGGCCGCGGCATCGCCGAGCGCGCCCGAGCGCAGCGCCGCCTCGGCGCGCGAGAGGATCGCATCGGCCCCCTGCCCCGCCTGCGGCCGAAGGGGGCGCGCGCCGGTCTGGATGCGCAGGAAATCTGCGATGCGCTGGCCGATCGGCGCCTCGGGGTCGATCCGGCGGCTGGCAGCGAGGGCCGCGCGCGCGACGGGCGCCCAGCCCTCGATCAGCGCGGCCTGCGTCGGCGCGCCAGCCGCGACCGCGCCCAGCGCCTCCGGCACGGCCACCCCCGCCTGCGCGAGATCGTCGAGGAGCGGGCCGAGTGGCGCGCCCGTCTCGAGCGCGGCGCCGATCCCGGCGATCAGGCCGCGGCGGACGCTGGCGCGCAATTCCGCCTCAGCCGCGGCGGCGCGCGCGGCATCCTGCGCGCGCATGGCCTCGCGCGCGGCCTCGATCTCGGCGATGGCGCGGTCGCGCGCGGCGCCGAGTGCGGCCTCGGCCGCGGTCGTGCCCGCTGCCTCGGCCTGAGCGGCGCGCAGGGCCTCGAACTCGGCCGCGATCGCCGCGGGATCGACCCAGCCGCGCCCCTCGAGCACGGCAAGCCGCCCCTCGAGCGCAAGGAGTGCCGCGGCCGGATCGGCGGGCACGCGCGGCTCGAGGGTGCCGAGCCGCGCCGCGAGTGCGGCGACATCGGCGCGCAGCGCGGCAAGCTCGGCCGGGTCGGCGGCCGGCGGCGGGGCGCTCGGGCGGACGAACCACACCACCCCGCCCCCCGCGAGCGCACCGGCGAGAGCCCCCGCAATAATGCCCGCCAGCATCGCCCGCGATGGCGCGGCGCCGGCGGCTGCCGGGGGCGACCCGTTGCCGCGATCCCGGGTTGCGGCGGGGGGATCTGCCGGTTCTTCGGGGGCGGGTGCCTCCGATCCGGGCGCCACCGGCCCGGGCTGGGCGGATTCAGGCTGGCCGGACTCGGGCTGGCCGGACCCGGGCGGGCCGGACTCGGGCGGGCGAGACTCGAGGGGGCCGAGGTCGGACGAAACCGACCGGCCGGCGGCGCCGGTCCGGGCGGGCGCCGGATCGTCGGGCGCTTCCCGTGGCGCGGGGGTGTCGATCCTGGCGCCCGTCACGCGCGGCCTCCCGTCGGAAGAATGCGCGCAGCCTAGCAGCCGGCGGGACCGGCGTTCAAGGCGTCTCGTCACCCTTGGGCGATCAGGGCGGCGACGGCGTCGACCATCGCGGCGCCGTCGGGGGTCGCGGCGCAGCGCACCGCCTCGGGCCCGAGGGGGCGGAGCGGTGCGGCCGCGCCCGGGCTGATCGCGGCGACGCGCAGCGGCGCGCGCGCCCCTGCCGCGGCCTCGGCCAGCAGCGCGCCGCTGCGCGCCGAGAATACCGCCAGCACGACCGGCCGATCCCCGTCGAGCAGCGCCCGCACCCGCGCCGGCAGGGGGCAGGCATCTTGCGTGTAGACCACCAGCTCCGCGGTCTCGCGACCCGTGGCGCCGAGCGCGCCGCAGATGTCGGCCGCGGCATGTTCGCCCCGCACCACGACAAGGCGCCGCGGCGGCGCCCCGGCAAGGGCGGCGATCAGGCCGGCCGCGTCCGGGCCCGCGACCTCGGCCGAAAAACCGGCCCGGCGCGCCGCCGCGGCGGTGCGCGCCCCCACGCAGAAGGCGGGCAGATCGCGCCCGGGCCAGAGCCGCGCGAACCCCGCGACCCCCGCCTCGGCACTGAAGACGACCGCCTCTGCCCGCCCCTCGATCAGGAGCGCCGGCAGCGGCGGGCTGAGCCATCGTGGCGCCATCAGGGGCGCGCAGACGATCCGTAATCCCGGCCCGAGCCGGCGCCGCAGCGCCAGGGCAAAGCGCGCGCCCCCCTCGGCGGGGCGGGTGATCAGGATCGCGGGGCGGGATTGTGCGGCCATGGCCCAAGGTGTTACCTGCCCCCCGCCCCTGCCGCAACGGAAAGCCATGGCCGCGACGCTGACCTTCCTCGGGATCGAGAGCAGCTGCGACGATACCGCGGCCGCGATCGTGCGCGACTCCCCCGGAGAGCCGCCGCGGATCCTGGCCGAGACGGTGATAGGGCAGGGTGCGCTGCATGCCGATTTTGGCGGCGTCGTGCCCGAGATCGCGGCCCGCGCCCATGCCGAGCGGCTCGACCTCTGCGCCGAGGCGGTGCTGGCGCGCGCGGGTCTCGGGGTGCGCGACCTCGACGGGGTGGCGGTGACGGCGGGGCCGGGCCTGATCGGCGGAGTGCTTGCGGGGGTGATGTTCGCCAAGGGGCTGGCGGCGGCGGCGGGGTTGCCGCTGGTCGGCGTGAACCATCTGGCGGGGCACGCGCTGACGCCGCGGCTGACGGATGGGGTGGCGTTTCCCTATCTCGTGCTCATCGCCTCGGGCGGGCATTGCCAGTTCGTGCTGGTCGAGGGGGCCGACCGCTTTCACCGCCTCGGCGGCACCATCGACGACGCCCCGGGCGAGGCCTTCGACAAGGTCGCGCGCCACCTCGGCCTCGGCGCCGGCGGCGGCCCCGCGGTCGAGGCCGAGGCCCGCGCGGGCGATCCGGCGCGTTTCGATCTGCCGCGCCCGCTCCTCGACCGGCCGGGGTGCGATCTGTCGTTCTCGGGCCTCAAGACGGCGGTGCTTCGGGCGACCGAGACGCTCGGCCCCATCGGGCCGCAGGATCGCGCCGACCTCTGCGCGGGGTTTCAGGCGGCGGTGGCCGATGTGCTCGGGGCCAAGGCGCGCGCGGCGCTGGCTCTGGCGGGCGGTGTCGCGGTCTTTGCCGCCGCGGGCGGGGTTGCGGCGAACGGCGCGGTGCGCGCGGCGCTCGGCGCGGCGGCGGCATCGGCGGGGGTGGATTTCGTCGTGCCACCCGTGCGGCTTTGCACCGACAACGGCGCGATGATCGCCTGGGCCGGGATCGAACGCTTTCGCGAAGGGGCCCGCGACGGGATGGACCTTGCCGCCCGCCCGCGCTGGCCGCTCGATGACCGACAGGCGGGGATGCTCGGCGCTGGGCGCAAGGGGCCAAAGGCGTGACGGTCGCGGCCGTCATCGGCGCGGGGGCCTTCGGCACCGCCCTTGCCGCGGCACTCGCCGAGCGGGGCGAGGTCTGGCTGATCGGACGCGATGTCGCGGGCTGGGGGGCCGCGCGCCGCCCGCCGCGCCTGCCCGAACTGACCTTGCCTCAGCCGGTCGTGCTGGCCGAGGCGCTGCCGCCCGATCTGCCGCCGGATGTGCCCGTCCTCGTCGCGGTGCCGATGGCGGCGACGGCCGACGCGCTGGCCGATCGCGCCGCGACGCTCGGGGGGCGGGTGGTGGTGGCCTGCGCCAAGGGGATCGACCCCGCGACGGGCCTCGGGGCGGGGTCGCTGGTGGCGCGGCTCTGCCCCGGAGCGGTGCCCGCGGTCCTGACTGGGCCATCATTTGCCGCCGACATCGCGCGCGGATTGCCGACGGCGCTGGCGCTCGCCCTCGGTGATGACGGGCTCGGGGCGGCGGTTCAGGCGCGCCTCGCGACCCCGGTCCTGCGGATCTATCGCGGCACCGACCTGCGCGGGGCGGAACTTGGCGGCGCGCTCAAGAACGTCGTCGCCATCGGCGCGGGCCTCGCGATCGGGGCGGGCCTTGGTGAGAGCGCGCGCGCGGCCCTGATGACGCGCGGCCACGCCGAGATGGTGCGCATCGCGGTGGCGTCCGGGGCGCGCGCCGCGACGCTGCACGGGCTTGCGGGGCTTGGCGACCTCGTGCTGACCTGCACCTCGGCGCAGTCGCGCAATTTCGCCCATGGGGCGGCAATCGGGGCGGGCATCGCACCCGCGGCCGGCCGCACGGTCGAAGGCGTCGCGACGGCTGCGGCCGCGGTCGCGCTGGCCGACCGTGTGGGGGTGCGCGCACCCGTGATGGCGGCGGTCGCGGCGGTGCTCGCGGGGCGGGCGACGGTTGCCGAGGCGATGGCCGCGCTCATGGCCCGCCCGCTGCGCAGCGAGGAGGATTAGGGAGGACGACATGCGCTATTGGCTCTTCAAATCCGAACCCGACGTCTGGAGCTGGGACCAGCAATGCGCGCGCGGCGCCGCCGGCGAGGAGTGGACGGGCGTGCGCAACTATCAGGCGCGCAACAACATGCGCGCGATGGCGCTGGGCGACCGGGGGTTCTTCTATCACTCGAACATCGGCAAGGCCGTGGTCGGGATCGTCGAGGTCTGCGCGCTCGCCCACCCCGACAGCACCGCGACCGACGATCCGCGCTGGGAATGCGTCGACATCCGCGCGGTGGCGCCCCTGCCGCGCCCCGCCCCGCTCGAGATCTGCAAGGCCGATCCGCGCCTCGGGGCGATGGCGCTGGTCACGAACTCGCGCCTGTCGGTCCAGCCCGTGACCGAGGCCGAATGGTCCGTCATCTGCGAACTGGGCGGGCTCGGGCCGGCCTGACCCTCAGCCCGCGAAGGCGGCGATCAGGGCGTCGACCTCGGCCGCGGTGGTGGCCCAGGACGGCACGAGGCGCACCCGCTCGGTTGCCCCCGGCACGATGGTGTAAAACCGCGCCCCGGCCGCGCGCGCCCGCTCTGCCGCCGCGAGCGGCAGCTCGGCAAAGATGATGTTGGCCTCGACCGGATGCACGAGGCGCGCGCCCGCGACCTGCCCCAGCCCCGCCGCGAGGCGCGCGGCCATCGCGTTTGCGTGGCGCGCCATGTCGCGCCAAAGATCGCCCTCGAGCCAGCCGTCGAACTGCGCCGCGAGGTAGCGGTATTTGGAAAAGAGATGCCCCGCGCGCTTGCGGCGCAACTCGAACTCAAATGCGCGCGCGGGATCGAAGAGGATCACGGCCTCGGCACCCAGCAGCCCGTTCTTGGTGCCCCCGAGCGTCAGGACATCGACGCCGGCCTTCCAGCTGAGCTCGGCCGGGGTGGCACCGGTGGCGACGAGCGCGTTGGCAAAGCGCGCCCCGTCGAGGTGAACGGGCACGCCCGCGTCATGGGCGATGCGGGCAAGTGCCGCGATCTCGGCCGGGGCATAGACGGTGCCGGCCTCGGTCGCGTTCGTCAGGCTCAGCGCCCCCTTCTGCACGCCGTGCACCCCGCCCCGGCCCGTGGCCGCGACCGTGGCCGCGAGCGCCTCGGGATCGATCCGGCCATGCGCGCCCGGCACGCCGATCAGTTTCGCCCCCGCCGTGAAGAATTCGGGCGCGCCGCATTCGTCCGTCTCGACATGGGCGAGCGTGTGGCAGAAGACCGCCCCCCAGGGCGGGCAGAGATGCGCGAGCGCGAGCGCGTTCGCCGCCGTCCCTGTCGCCACCAGATAGACGGCCGCCTCGGGCGCCTCGAACAGAGCGCGGATCCTGTCGCGCACCCGGGCCGTCAGCGCATCGTTGCCATAGGACATGACCGCGCCCGAATTGGCGCGCGCCAGCGCGTCCATGACCTGCGGCGGCACCGGTGCGCCGTTGTCGGAGGCAAAGAACATCGGCGGCCTTTCAGGGCAGCTCGTCGATCAGGTGATGGTCCCAGTCATCCTCATCGACGTCGGTTTCGGACACCGTCCATCCCTGCACCGAAACGCCCGCCGTGTGAACCGAAATCGGGTTGCCCGAGACCAGCGGATGCCAGGGCGCGAGCGGCTTGCCCTCGTGCAGCAGCCGGTAGGCGCAGGTCCGGGGCAGCCAGCGCGTCACCCCTTCGAGCATCCCGGGCGAGAGGTGGACGCAATCGGGCACATGGGCGCGGCGATTGCGATAATCGCTGCAGCGGCAGGTGTCGCGATCGAGCAGGCGGCAGGCGATGCGGGTAAAGACGATCTCGCCCGTGTCCTCGTATTCGATCTTGTTGAGGCAGCATTTCCCGCAGCCGTCGCAGAGCGCCTCCCATTCGGCCGCCGTCATCTCCGAGAGCGGCACATCCTCCCAGAATCGGGGGCGCAGGGGCGGGGGTGAGGGCATGCCGGTCATCCGCGCATGGTGCGACAAATTGGCGCAAAAGGAAAGCGCGATGATTCCGCTTCAGAGCGCCCCTCAGAGTGCCGCGAGGATCTCGCGCGCGGCCGCGCAATCGGCATCCATCTGCGCGATGAGCGCGTCGAGGCTGTCAAAGACCGCCTCGGGGCGCAGGAAGGCCACGAAGCCCACCGCGATGCGCGCGCCGTAAAGATCGCCCGAGAAATCGAAGAAGAAGGTCTCGAGGTTGGGGCGCGTGCCGCCGAACATCGGCCGCACGCCCACATTCGCGGCGCCGTGGTAGCGGCCGCGATGCGGGCCGCTCAGCACCTCGACCGTGACGGCGTAGATCCCGAATCGCGGCAGGTGCAGCCCGCGCGGCACGAGGTTCGCGGTCGGATAGCCAAGCTCCCGGCCCCGCCGGTCGCCCTGCTCGACGATGCCCTCGATCTCGTGCCAGCGCCCGAGCATGCGCGCGGCATCCCCGGGCCGCCCTTCGGCCAGCGCCGCGCGGATCGCGCTCGAGGAGACGCGCGCGCCGCCGTCGGCGACCATGCCCGCGATCGTCGTCTCGATGCCCCGCGCCGCGCAGAGCGCGCGCAGGTCGGCCGCGCTGCCCGCCCGCCCGCGGCCAAAGCGGAAATCCTCGCCGACCACGACATGGCCAAGCCCGAGGCCCGCGTGCAGCACCTCATCCACGAATTCCGCCGGCCCGAGGCCCGCAAGCGTGCGGTCGAACGGCAGCTCATAGATATGCGCAACCCCGAGCGCCCCGAGGTGGCGCGCGCGCGCTGCGGCGTCGGTCAGCCGAAAGGGGGGGGCGTCGGGGGCGAAGACCTCGCGCGGGTGGGGCTCGAACGTCACGACGCCAAGGGGCGCGCCGGGCCTGCGGGCCAGATCGAGGACATGGCGATGGCCGAGATGGACGCCGTCGAAATTACCCATCGCCGCCGAGGCGCCGCGCGCGGCCGCTTCCAGTCCAAGCCAGTGTCGGTGGGTCTGCATGCTGCCTTCGGCACCCTTGCGGCGGCGGTCGGGCCCGCCGGGCGGGGCCTCAGTCGAACTTGCGGCTGGGCGCGAGCACCAGCGCCTCGCCCTTCAGCACGACCCTATCGCCCACGGCGCAATGGGTTTCAAGGGTGACGCGGCGCCGCGCATGATCGACGGCCGAGACGCGCACCTCGGCGTGCACCATGTCGCCCGGCCGAACCGGCGCGAGGAACTTGAGCGATTGGCCCAGATAGACCGTGCCGTGGCCCGGCAACTGCTCGCCGATCACCGCCGAGATGAGGCCCGCCGTCAGCATCCCGTGGGCGATGCGCCCCTCGAAGATCGTGTCGCGGGCGTATTCCTCATCGAGGTGGACCGGGTTGTGGTCGGTCGAGACCTCGGCAAAGAGCGCGATGTCGCGATCGGTCACCACCTTGCGCAGATAGCGCGACATCCCGATCTCGATATCCTCGATGCAGATCGTGCCGCGGGGCAGGTTGTCGAGCATGGCCGCCATCCATGAGTGACTGACCCCCGAGTCATAGGCCCCGGACGGCCGCTCGGCAATGCCCATGCGCAACTTTTTTTCGCCCCCGCAGCATTCAGGGCAATATTGTTGCCGCGCCGCCGCGTTGACATCCGCCCCCTATTGCAGCCACCCCATCGCGAAGCGCGGTCGGGCGTCGTGGCGCGCGAGCCAGGCGGCGAGGCGGTCGGGGTCGGAAATGCCGGCGCCGAGGTCGTGCGCCGCGAGGCCCCCGGCCACGAAGAGGGCGTCGAGCCCCGCCCGGTCGGCGCCCTCGAGATCCGTCGCCACCCCGTCGCCGATGGCAAGGATGCGCGCCGTCGGCACCTCGGGCCCGCCGAGTGCCGCGAGCCTGCGCCGCGCCAGCGCGTAGATCGGCGCGTGCGGCTTGCCGAAATAGAGGCTCTGACCGCCGAGGTCGGCATAGAGCGCCGCCAGCGCCCCGGCGCAGAACACCCGCCGCGTGCCGCGATCCACCACCATGTCGGGATTGGCGCAGAGCATGGGCAGGCCGCGTGCCGCGCAGTCCGCGAGCGTCTCGCGCCAGTTCTCGGGCGTGTCGTCGTCGGACATCAGGCCGGTCGCGACGATCCCCTCGGCCTCGGCCAGCGGCACGCGGCGGATGCGCTCGAGCGGCGCGATGTCGTCGGCCGCGTGGGTGAAGAACGCTAATTCCGTTGCCGGGCCGAGATGCCACACGCGCGTCCCCACCACACCCGAGGCCAGCGCATCCTGCGCCGCATCGCCCGAGGTCGCCATCGTGTCCCATGCCGCGCGCGGGACGCCGAAGCGCGCGAGCTGGCGCGCCACCGATGCGACCGGGCGCGGCGAGTTCGTCACGAGCACCACCCGCCCGCCCCGCGCCCGCCAGTCGCAGAGCGCCGCGACCGCCCCGGGAAAGGCGCGCACCCCGTCGTGGACGACGCCCCAGATGTCGCAAAAGAGGGCGTCATAGGCGCCCGAGAGATCGCGAAGGCGGTCGATGATGCGCATGGCCGTCCGGCAGGGGTTGCGGCGCGCTTCCTAGCAGCGGCCCCGGCGCCGCGACAGGGGCATTCGCGCGACGGGCCTCGGGGATGCGTCGGTATGCGACAGTTGCGCTTCGCGGTCAGATTTGGCATATGGCGCCAACCTCTCCGGGGGCGGGACACAAGCGGTTGCTTCCGAGGCGTTCGCCTGAGGGAAAAACCGGCAATCAAAAGGGTTTGTCATGACCACAGCACTCTGGCTGATCGTGCTCTCGGGCGCGCTCTCCATCGTGTACGGCATCGTCACGACGCGCAGCCTGATGGCTGCCGACGCCGGGACGGCCCGTATGCAGGAAATCTCGGCCGCCGTGCGCGAAGGCGCCAAGGCCTATCTCAACCGCCAGTACACGACCATCGCGATCGTCGGGGTCGTGATCCTCGTGCTTGCATGGTTCCTGCTCGGCGTCTGGTCGGCGGTCGGCTTCGCCATCGGGGCGGTGCTGTCGGGGGCTGCGGGCTTCATCGGGATGAACGTCTCGGTCGCGGCCAACGTCCGCGTCGCGCAGGCCGCGACGAAGTCGCTCGCGGGCGGGCTCGACCTCGCGTTCAAGTCGGGCGCGGTCACGGGTCTGCTCGTCGCGGGTCTGGGGCTTCTGGGCGTCACGCTCTATTTCATGTTCCTCAAGGACGGGCTCGGCCTCGATCCGACGGGGCGGACGGTGATCGACGCGCTGGTGGCGCTGTCGTTCGGCGCCTCGCTCATCTCGATCTTCGCGCGTCTGGGCGGCGGCATCTTCACCAAGGGTGCGGATGTGGGCGGCGACATGGTGGGCAAGGTCGAGGCGGGCATCCCCGAGGATGACCCGCGCAACCCCGCCACCATCGCCGACAACGTGGGCGACAACGTGGGCGACTGCGCCG
>CAYYJB010000002.1:0-99104 GCA_964472135.1 uncultured Gemmobacter sp. | reverse complement strand
GCCAGCGCCACCATGTCATCGAGATCCTGCTGGCTGGCCCAGCCGAAGGCGATGACGTGTTCCTCGGTCACGAGCGGATCGCCGAGCTTCTCGTCGTTGAAGTAGAATTCTACGATCGGGCGGGGCAGGGCGGTGCCCTCGACGATGCCGAGGCGCTCGGACATCTCGCCGGCGGCGAAGTTGCGCACCACGACATAGAGCGGGATCACCTCGACCATGCGGATCAGCTGCTCGCGCATGTTCAGGCGGCGAATGAAATAGGTCGGCACCCCGATGCCGTTGAGGCCGTTGAGGAAGAACTCCGACAGGCGGTTGTTGAGGACCCCGCGCCCCTCGGCCACCGCGCCGTCGCCACCTTCGCCGGCCACGGCAGAGGCGGGAACGGCCATCGCCTCGTCCTTGAAATACTGGATGAGCGTGCCGGGCTCCGGGCCTTCGTAGAGGATCTTGGCCTTGCCTTCGTAGATCTTCTTGCGCCGTGCCATGCATTCTCCGATCGGTCGCAGACGCGCCTTCGGCGCGACGCGATGCCCCGATGCTATACGTCAACTGCGGTGCCCTCGCAAGGCAAAGGGGCTTGCAGGAAGGGGGATGGGCACACATATCCCGCAGAGTTGTCAGATCACGCATAGACAGAGGGGCAATTCGGGCCATGACATCCTTCGATGATCGCGAGCGCGCCGCCGAGGCCAAGTTCGCACTCGACAGCGAGACGCAGTTCCGCGTGACCGCGCGGCGCAACAAGCTCGCCGGGCTCTGGGCGGCCCAGCTGCTCGGCAAGTCGGGCGATGCGGCCGAGACCTATGCCCGCGAGGTGATCCGTGCCGACTTCGAAGAGGCGGGTGACGAGGATGTGATCCGCAAGCTTGCCGCGGATCTGGGCGCGCGCGCGAGCGAGGCCGAGATTCGTGCCCGGCTGGTCGAGCTAGAGGCCGAGGCGCGCAAGCAGATCCTCGCCGGCTGAGGCGCCGGGCGCGCGCTGCCACGGCTTTGCGTTTGCGCAGCGCGCCGGGCCGTGGCAGATTCAGCAGAGCGTGCCCGTCGCGGCCGGACACGTCGCAGATTACTCGCCGCCGGCAAGGTGCGACATGACCGACCCCCTTTCACGCCTGCTTGCGACGCGCGGCTGGATCCTGGCCGACGGGGCCACGGGCACGAACCTCTTCAACATGGGGCTCGGCTCGGGCGATCCGCCTGAACTGTGGAACGTCGAGCGGCCCGAGAATATCCGCGCCCTCTATCGCGGCGCGGTGGATGCCGGGTCGGATCTCTTTCTCACGAACAGCTTCGGCGCCAATGCCGCGCGCTTGAAGCTCCACGGCGCGCAGGGGCGGGTGGCCGAACTCAACCGCGTCGCGGCCGAGATCGGCCGCGAGGTCGCCGACCGCGCTGGTCATCCGCTCATCGTCGCGGGCTCGATGGGCCCGACGGGCGAGATCATGGAGCCGATGGGGCCGCTCACGCATGCGCTCGCGGTCGAGATCTTTCACGAACAGGCCGAGGGGCTGAAGGCGGGCGGGGCCGATGTGCTCTGGGTCGAGACGATCTCGGCGCCCGAGGAATTCCGCGCCGCCGCCGAGGCCTGTGCCCTAGCCGGCATGCCCTGGGTCGGCACCATGAGCTTCGACACCGCCGGGCGCACGATGATGGGCGTGACCTCGGCGGCACTCGTCGATCTGGTCGAGAAGCTCCCCAACCCGCCCGTGGCCTTCGGCGCCAACTGCGGCGTCGGGGCGGCGGACCTGCTGCGGACGGTGCTCGGCTTCCTCGCCCAGGGGACGGAGCGGCCGGTCGTCGCCAAGGGCAATGCCGGGATCCCGAAATACCACGACGGCCACATCCATTACGACGGCACGCCCGCGCTGATGGCCGAATATGCGGTGCTTGCCCGCGATGCGGGGGTGCGGATCATCGGCGGCTGTTGCGGCACCATGCCCGAGCACCTGCGCGCGATGCGCGACGCGCTCGAGACCCGCCCGCGCGGGGATCGTCCGACGCTCGAGGCCGTCGCCTCCACCCTCGGCGGCTTCTCGTCGGCCTCGGACGGCACCGACGGCTCCGGCCCCGCCCCGCGAGAACGCCGTCGGCGGGGATGATCGCGCCCGCGCCCGGGGTTGACCGCGGCACTTCGGCGGCCCTGTCCGACCAGGCGTTTTGGCCTGCTCGCGCGGTCAATGCGCCCGATTGGCGGTCGGGCGGATGGTCCGCGTTCCGCCCAATCAGGGGTGTTCCTCAGTCGTCGGTGCGTGCCGCGATGTAGAAGCCATAGCTCACATGGGGAATGTTGCCTTCGTACAAGGCCATTTCGGCCTCTTCGGCGGCGACGATGGCGCGCGCCGCGGGCAATCCGCCGTGGCGGGCGACGAATTCTTCAAAGCGTGCCCGCAGCGGGTGATAATATTGCCCAAGCCAGCAGTCGGGCGGCAGGGCGAACCAGCCGAGGATGCGATATCCCGCCGCCTCGAGCGCGGCGGTCTTGGCCGGGGCGGTCGCGACCTCGGGATATTCGGCCTCCCAGTAGCGGGTCAACGCGGCGGGCCTGCGGGCCCCGAGCCAGGTCAGATCCGACACCGCGAGGATCCCGCCCGGCCGCAGGAAGGGGCGCCAGGCGGCGATGCCGGCCGCGAAGCCCATGGTGTAGATCGCCCCCTCGGACCAGATCGCATCGAGGCTGCCGGGCGCGAAGGGCAGCTTCTCCATCGGGGCCCGAAGGGTCGCGATGCGCGCGCCGAGGCCCTCGCGCAGGGCGGCCGCGTCGAGATCGGCGAGGAATTCGGCGCTGAGGTCGACGGCGGTGATGTGGGCATCGAGATCGCGGGCGAGGACCAGCGCCGAGGCCCCGGTGCCGCAGCCGACATCGGCGATCCGAAGCCCGCCCCGCCCCGCCAGCCCCGCGAGGGCGATCGCGCGCCGCGTTGTCTCGGCGCTCCCCGGCCCCTGCCGGGCGCCGCCGCGATGGAGATCGACCAGCAGCGCGAACTTGTCCATGCCGCCCTCCTCCGCGATGACCTCCCAAGCCTCTAGCGGCGCGGCGCCGGTCCGGCAAGGCCGCGCGGCCCTTGCCGCCTGCGGAGCGGATGATAGAACATAATACGAACATGTTGGAGAATCGGGCGATGCGCGCGCGGCGGATTGCGGTGGTGTGGCTGCCCCGGCTGGCGAGCGACCGGGCCGCGCGCCGGGTCCGGCCCGACCCCGGCCAGCCCTTCGCGGTGGTGGCCGAGGCGGGGGGGCGGCAGATCCTTGCCTCTGTCTCGGCGGCGGCGGGGGCGCAGGGGCTCGGGGCGGGGATGACGCTCGCCGATGCGCGCGCGCTCTGTCCCGGGCTTGTCACCCGCCCGGCCGATCCGGGCGCGGATGCGGCGGCGCTCGGGGCGATCATCCGCTGGGCGGGGCGGTTCTCGCCGCTCGTCGGGCGGATGGGGGCGGATGCGCTCGCGCTCGACATCGCCGGGGTCGGGCACCTCTTCGGCGGCGAGGCGGGGCTTGGCGCGGCGATGGCGGCGGGCCTCGGGCGGGCGGGCTTCGCGGCGGTGACGGGCATCGCGGACACGCCCGGCGCGGCCTGGGCGCTTGCCCGCCACGGCGGGGGCGTCGCGGCCCCCGGCGCGACGCTCGGGGCCATCGGGGCGCTGCCGCCCGCCGCGCTGCGCATCCCGCCCGCGGCGGCCGAGGCGCTCGGGCGGCTCGGTCTGCGGCGCATCGCCGATCTGGCCGCGCTGCCGCGGGCGGGGATGGCGCGGCGCTTCGGGCCCGAGGTGGTGATGCGGCTCGATCAGGCGCTGGGCGCCCTGGCCGAGCCGATCTCGCCCGAGATCGCGGCCCCGCCCTTCGCGGCGCGGCTGACGCTGCCCGAACCGATCGGGCGGACCGAGGATGTGGCGGCGGGGCTCGAACGGCTGCTCGGGCGGCTGTGCGACCGGCTCGCGGCGGCAGGGCAGGGGGCGCGGCGGCTGGTGCTTGAGGCTGCCCGCGTCGATGGCGGCACGGCGTGCCTGGCGCTCGGCCTCGCGCGGGCCCGCCACGATGCGGCTGGGATCGCGCGCCTCTTTGCCCCGCGGATCGAGGAGATCGACGCGGGCTTCGGGATCGAGCGGCTGCGCCTCTCGGCGCCCGCGACCGAGCCGATGCCGCCGGTCCAGATCGCGGCCGGTGCCGCCCCCGGCGCGACGGATGAGGGGATGGCCGACCTCCTCACCCGGCTTGGCAACCGGCTGGGGTTCGAGGCGCTCCAGCGCCTCGCCCCGGCCGAGAGCCACATCCCCGAGCGCAGCTTCCTCGTCCTCGCCGCGGCGACGCCCGAGGGCTGGGCCGCCGCCCGCACGCCTTGGCCCGCGTCGGACGGGCCGGAGCGGCCGCTGATCCTCTTTCCCCCCGAACATGCCGATGCCCCGCCCGGCGCCGATCCGCCCGCCCGCTTCCGCTGGCGGGGGCGGCGGCTTTGCACCCTGTGGGCCACGGGGCCCGAGCGCATCGCCCCCGAATGGTGGTTCGACGATCCGGCCTGGCGCGGCGGGGTGCGCGATTACTGGCGCGTGCAGACGGCCGAGGGGCCGCGACTGTGGCTCTTTCACACGCCGCAGGCGCCGGGCTGGGCGGTGCAGGGCGAATTCGCATGACCCGCCGCGCCCCTCCCGCCCCCCCTCCCGCAGCGCCGCCCCCCGCCTATGCCGAGCTCTGCGCGATGACGAACTTCACCTTCCTCACCGGTGCCTCGCACCCCGAGGAGATGGTCGCCCGCGCCGCCGAGCTGGGCCTTGCCGCCATCGCCATCGCCGACCGCAACAGCCTTGCGGGCGTCGTGCGCGCCCATGTCGCGCTCCGCGAGCTGGCGCGCGCCCGGGCCGAGGGCGGGGAGGCCACGATCCGCTCGCAGCGGCGCATCGATCCGTCGAGCCGCCAGGCGCGGGGGCCGGGCGGCGGGGTCGCGGCCCCTGCCGGGCCGTTGCCGCGCCTCATCCCCGCGGCGCGGATCGTGCTGGCCGACAGCGCGGTGGAATGGGTGGCGCTGCCGCGCGACCGGGCGGGGTATGCCGCGCTCTCGCGCCTCATCTCGGCGGGCAAGCGGCGGGCGGCCAAGGGGGGGTGCGACCTGCGCCGGGCCGATCTGGCGGGGGTGGGGGCGGGGCTGTGGCTGATCGCGCTGCCGCCCGACCCGCTCGGCCCCGCGATCGGGGCGGCGGCGGCCGACCTCGTCGCGATGGCGCGCGCGCGGCCGGGGCTGTGCCATCTGGGTGCGGTGCCGCGCTGGGACGGGCGCGACGCGGCCCGGCTCGATGCCTGCGCGCGGCTGGCGCAGGATGTGGGGATGCCGATGGTCGCGGCGGGCGATGTGCTGATGCACCACGCGGCGCGGCGCAGCCTTGCCGATGTGCTGTGCTGCATCCGCCTCGGGCGCACCATCGACCGCCTCGGCCGCCACGCCCTGCCCAACGCCGAGCGCCGGCTGCGCCCCCCGGCCGAGATGGCGCGCCTCTTTGCCGCCCATCCCGCCGCCATCCGCCGCACGGTCGAGATCGCCGAGGGGTGCGCCTTTTCGCTCGACGATCTCTCCTACGAATACCCCGACGAGGTGGCGGGCGACGAGGCGCCGCAGGCCCGGCTCGAGCGGCTGACGGCGGCGGGCCTCGCGCGGCGCTTTCCGGCGGGCGTGCCGGCCGACACCGCCGCCAAGGTCGCCAAGGAGTTGCGCATCGTCGCCCGGCTGGGCTTCGCCGCCTATTTCCTGACCGTCAACGACATCGTGGCCTTCGCCCGCGGCCGCGGCATCCTCTGCCAGGGGCGGGGGTCGGCGGCCAATTCGGTCATCTGCTATGCGCTCGGCATCACCGAGGTCGCGCCCGATGTCATCAGCATGGTGTTCGAGCGCTTCATGTCCGAGGCCCGCGGCGAGCCGCCCGACATCGACGTCGATTTCGAGCACGAGCGGCGCGAGGAGGTCATCCAGCACATCTACGACACCTACGGGCGCGAGCGGGCGGGGCTTTGCGCCACCGTCATCCACTTCCGCACCCGCGCCGCCATCCGCGAGGTGGGCAAGGTCATGGGCCTGTCGCAGGATCTGCTCGCGGCCATCGCGGGCCAGAGCTGGAGCTGGTCGGACGGCCCGCCCGAGGCCGCGCATCTGGCCGCACTCGGGCTCGATCCGGCCGACCGGCGGCTGGCGCGCACGCTGCGCCTGATCGCCGAGATCATCGGCTTTCCGCGCCACCTCTCGCAGCATGTGGGGGGATTCGTCATCACCCGCGGCCGGCTGGACGAGCTCTGCCCGATCGAGAACGCGGCGATGGAGGGGCGCACCGTCATCGAATGGGACAAGGACGACATCGACGCGCTCGGCATCCTCAAGGTCGACATCCTCGCGCTCGGGATGCTGAGCTGCCTGCGCCGGGGGTTCGACCTCATCGCCGCCCATGGCGGGCCGCGGCTCGGCCTCGACACCATCCCGCGCGAGGATCCGGCCGTCTACGACATGCTCTGCCGGGCCGATGCCGTCGGGGTCTTTCAGGTCGAGAGCCGGGCACAGATGAACTTCCTGCCCCGGATGCGGCCGCGCTGCTTCTACGACCTCGTGATCGAGGTCGCGATCGTGCGCCCCGGCCCCATCCAGGGCGGGATGGTGCATCCCTATCTGGCGCGCCGGCAGGGGCGCGAGCGGGCCGAGCTGCCCTCGGCCGAGCTGCGCGGCGTGCTCGGGCGGACGCTGGGCGTGCCGCTCTTTCAGGAACAGGCGATGCAGATCGCCGTCGTCGCCGCGGGCTTCACCCCCGAAGAGGCCGACCGGCTGCGCCGCTCGCTCGCGACCTTTCGCAAGATGGGCACGATCGGCACCTTTCGCGACCGCTTCGTGGCCGGGATGCTCGAACGCGGCTATGCGCCCGATTTCGCCGCGCGCTGCTTTGCCCAGATCGAGGGCTTCGGCGAATACGGCTTTCCCGAAAGCCACGCGGCAAGCTTCGCGCTGCTCGTCTATGCCTCGGCCTGGATGAAGCGCCACCACCCGGCGGCCTTTGCCTGCGCGCTGCTCAACGCCCAGCCGATGGGCTTCTATGCGCCGGCCCAGATCGTGCAGGACGTGCGCGCCCACGGGGTCGAGGTGCGGCCCGTCTCGGTCAACGACAGCGGCTGGGACTGCACGCTCGAACGGCGCGCCGACGGGCGGCTGGCGCTGCGGCTCGGGCTGCGGCAGGTGCGCGGCCTGCCCGAGGAGGATGCGCGCTGGATCGTCGCCGCCCGCGCCAACGGCTATCCCGACCCCGAGAGCGTCTGGCGCCGCGCCGGGGTGGCGCCCGCGACGCTCGAACGGCTGGCCGAGGGCGATGCCTTCGCGGCGCTGGGGCTCGGGCGGCGCGACGCGCTCTGGTCGGTGCGGGCGATCCGGGGGGCGCGGCCGCTGCCGCTCTTTGGCGCCGACGGCGAGGGCGCGGCCGACCCCGCCCCCGCCCTGCCGCCGATGACGCTCGGCGAGGAGGTGATCGAGGATTACCTCTCGCTCCGGCTGTCGCTGCGGGCCCATCCGATGGAACTGCTGCGCCCCGCGCTGCCGGGGCTGTGCCCGCATGCCGCGCTGGCGGGCATGGCGGCGGGGGGGCGCATCGCGGTCTGCGGCCTCGTCATCACCCGCCAGCGCCCCGGCACCGCCTCGGGGGTGATCTTCGCCACGCTCGAGGATGAGACGGGGGTGGCGAATGTGGTGATCTGGCCGCGCGTCTACGAGATCTTCCGCCGCGCGGTGCTGGGGGCGCGGCTGATGCGCGTCACGGGCCGGATCGAGCGCGACGGGCCGGTCGTGCATGTCATCGCCGAGGTGATCGAGGATGTCTCGGCCCATCTGTCGGTGCTGGCCGAAGGGGCGGGGGCGCGGTTGCGGGGCGTCGGCGGCGGCCGCGGCGACGAGGCCCGCCCCCCGGCGGGCGCCCCCGCCCCCCACCCCGGACCCCGCGCCGGCCCCCGCCCGCGCCACCCGCGCGAACAGGGCCGCGCCCTCTTTCCCGTGCGCGAGTTCCGCTAGCGCCCGCCCCCGCGCGCCTGCCGGCCCGCTGCGCGCGCAGGCAGGTCGGCGCGCCCAGACTGGCGGCCTAGGCCGGCGGCCCAGGCTGACGCGATGACACGACCGAGCGGATACGAACCGCTCCATGCCCTGAAGCCCGCCGCCCGCATGGGCCGGGCAGATCGACCAGCGCCTCGCGGACTCAGGGTATCACCGCGAAGTGGTGTTCTTTCATCGCGACACCAAGACGCTGATCCTGACCGACCTGATCGAGAACTTCGAAGCGGACAAGATGCCGTGGTGGGCGCTGCCGCTGCTGAAACTGGGCCGCGTGTGCCACCCCGACGGGAGGATGCCGCGCGACATGGCCGCAAGCTTCCGCCGCAAGCCCCACCACCTGAAGGATCTGGTCGACACCATGATCGCATGGGAACCCGAACGCGTCATTCTGGCGCATGGCCGCTGGTACGATCGCGCGGGCGCAGCCGAGTTGCGGCGGGCGTTCAGGGATGTGCCGTGAGGCCGCGCGCGGTCCTTGACGGCCGGGCACGATCACGCGACGGTGAAACCGCGCGCAGGAGAGGCGGATGGAGCAGCCGACGCTTCAGGACATCGCGGCCACGCTGCTTGCGCGCCATCCGGGCACGCGGGCCGTCACGACCTGGGGGGAAACCGCGATCTTCCTCAACCCCGACGGCCTTCTGCCCAAGGGGGTCTATGTTGCGACCCTCAAGGATCATGACGGCGCGCATGACCGGGCCTCGGGGCTCGACCGCCCCGGCATCTTCCGGCTGAGCTTCGCCATTGCGCGCCCGGCCTTCGCCGCCCGCTTCGGGCCGCCCCCGCCCCGGCCGGCCAAGGGCGGCGTGGTGGCGGGCGGCTGGGACTTCCGCGCGCTCGACCGGATCATGCCGCACCCGGTCTATGCGTGGATGGGCTGGGTCGCCGTCCTCTCGCCCTCGTGGCGGACGCTCGATGAGGCCCTCGCGCTCCTCGATCCGGCGGTCGAGGCCGCGCGGCAGGCCTACCGCAGGCGCCTGCCGAGGCCCGGCCCGGCGCACCCCCTTCCCAGCGGCCCGCCGAGCGCCTAGGGTCGGGGCGGTCAGCATGGGGGATGGCATGGAACCGCTCAACTGGGGCATCATCGGGGCGTCGCACTTCGCGCTCAACCACATGGCGCCGGCGATCCACGAGGCGTCGGGGGCGCGGCTCGCGGCGCTCGCGACATCGGACGCGGCGCGCGCGGCCCCCTTCGCGGCCTTCTGCCCCGACCTGCGGGTGCACCGGGGGTACGAGGCGCTGCTCGCCGACCCCGCGATCGATGCCGTCTACATCCCGCTGCCCAACCACCTGCATGTGGAGTGGACGCTCAAGGCCCTCGATGCGGGCAAGCATGTGCTGACCGAAAAGCCGATCGCGATGCGCGCGGCCGAGATCGACCGGCTGATCGCGCGGCGCGACGCGACGGGGCTGCTCGCGGCCGAGGCCTACATGATCGTCCACCACCCCCAGTGGCAGCGGGCGCGCGCGCTTCTGGCCGACGGCGCGATCGGGACGCTCGAACATGCCGATGCGGCCTTCAGCTACGACAACCGCACCGACCCCGGCAACATCCGCAACCGACCCGAGACGGGGGGCGGATCGATCCCCGACATCGGCGTCTATACCTATGGCTGCCTGCGCTGGACGACCGGCGAGGAGCCGGTCGAGATCGCGGCCGCGATCACCCGCGAGGGGGGCGTCGATGTCTTCGCGCAGGTGACGGGGCGGTTCGCGACCTTCAGCTTCGCCGCGATGACGTCGATGCGCCTCTTTGGCCGGCAGGAGGTCGTCTTTCAGGGCACGCGCGGCCTCATGCGCCTGCCCGCCCCCTTCAACGCGGGCGTCTTCGGCGAGGCGCGGATCGAGCTGCACCGCCCCGGCGCCGAGACGCTGATCGAGCGCTGGCCGACCGCGCGGCAATACCGGCTGCAGGTCGAGGCCTTCGGGCGCAGCGTGCGGACCGGGGCGCCCTATCCCTGGACGCTCGAGGACGCGCGCGGCACGCAGGCGATGATCGACCGGGTGTTCGCGGCGGCCCCCTAGCGCCCACGCGCGCGCGCCCCGCCCTTAACGGGCTGGTTACGGACCCGGCCGCATAAGCGTGATCCGGGCGGCCCTGCCGCGCTGCCGGCCGGCAGGCGTGCCGTCTTCGGTCTGCGCGGCGGTGCGCGCGGTGGCGGGGGTCGGGTGCGCGGTGGACAGATGGAAACGAATGACCCGATCGCGGAACGGCTGGCGCGCGAACGGCGCGCGCGGCTCGCGGCCGAGCGGATGCTCGAACAGAAAAGCCGCGAGTTGCTGGCCGCGAACGAAAAGCTCGCGCTCCACGCCCGCGCCATCACCGACCAGTTCTATGAACAGCGGCAGGAAGCCGCCTCGGCACGCTCCGAGGCGGCGACGCTCAAGGGTCTCTCGTCGCGCTTCGTCGATGATCTCGAACGCGCCCATTCGGCGGCCGTCATGGCCGAGCGGCGGCTGTGGGATTCGATCAACACCATCAACGACGGCTTCGCGGTCTTCGATGCCCGCCAGCGCCTCGTCGCCGCCAACCGCGCCTTCCTCGCGCCCTTCGAGGCGGTGCCGGCCGTGCAGACCGGCATCTCCTATACCGAACTCTTGCGCATCTCGGCCCAGAGCGGGCTGATCGACCTCGGGGGCGAGTCCGCCGATGCCTGGGTCGGGCGGATGCGCGCGCGGTGGGAGGGCGAGGACATCCCGCCCATCGAGCTGCGCTTCGCCTCGGGCGTCTGGGTGCGGTTCGTGGACCGGCGCGCGCGGGGCGGCGACATGGTGACGCTCGCGGTCGATATCACGGGGCAGATGCGCCTTCAGGCCGCGATCGAGGCGATCCCGGACGGTTTCGTGCTGTTCGACGCCGAGGGGCGGCTTGTCATGTGCAACGAACGCCACCGCGCCCTCTATCCCGAAAGTGCGCCCGCCCTGACGCCCGGGGCGCGGTTCGACGACATCCTGCGCTTTGGGCTGCGCAACGGCCAGTATCCCGAGGCGCAGGGCCGCGAGGCCGACTGGCTGGCCGAGCGCCTCGCGGCCTATCGCCGCCCCGGCCAGCCGCTCGAGCAGCGCCTCGCGGGGCGCTGGTTGCGGGTTCTCGAACGCGAGACGCCCGACGGCGGCCGCGTGGGCCTGCAGGTCGACATCACCGAGATCAAGGGCCAGCAGGCCGCGCTCGAGGCCGCGCGCGCCGGCGCCGAAGCCGCGAGCCGGGCGAAATCGGCCTTCCTCGCCAACATGAGCCACGAGATCCGCACACCCATGAACGGGGTCGTCGGGATGGCCGAACTCCTCTGCGACACCGAGCTGACCGAGGAACAGCGCGTCTTCGCCGACACGATCCGCAGCTCGGGCGAGGCGCTTTTGGTCATCATCAACGACATCCTCGATTATTCGAAGATCGAGGCGGACAAGCTCACGCTCCACCCCGAGCCCTTCGACCTCGAACGGATGATCCACGAGGTCGCGATGCTCCTGCAGCCGCGCGCGCAGGAGCGGGGGCTCGCGCTGCAGGTCGATTACGACATGTTCCTGCCCACCCGCTTCGTCGGCGATCCGGGCCGGGTGCGGCAGGTGCTGACGAACCTCATGGGCAATGCCGTCAAGTTCACCGAGACGGGGCACGTCCTCGTCCGCGTCACGGGGCTCGAGGCGGCGGGGGCGGCTTGCGATGTCCATGTCGCGGTCGAGGATACCGGGATCGGCATCGCGGCCGACAAGCTCGACCACATCTTCGGCGAGTTCAGCCAGGTCGACGATGCCCCGAGCCGGCGGTTCGAGGGGACGGGCCTCGGACTTGCGATCACGCGCGGGCTGATCGACCGGATGGGCGGGGCGGTCTGGGTCGACAGCGAGCCGGGGCGGGGGTCGTGCTTCGGCTTTCGGCTGCGCCTGCCGGTGGCCGAGCCCGGCGCGCAGCACCCCGACGTGCCGGTGAACCTGCGCCGCGCCCTCGTCATCGACGACAGCATGATCAACCGCCGCATTCTCGACCACCAGCTGACGGCCGCGGGCATCGCCGTCACCGCCTGCCGCACGGGCGCCGAGGCGCTGGCGCTGCTCGGGACCGATCCGGGCTTCGATGTCGCCCTCATCAGCGGCGAGTTGCAGCCGGCGGGCGGGATGGATCTGGCCGGGCGGATCCGCGCGGCGGGCCACCGCCTGCCGATGATGCTGCTCTCGGCCAATCCGGCCAAGGCGCGCGCCGAACCGGGCGCGCACGAGGTTCATGCCGTGATGCAAAGCCCGGTCCTGCGCTGGGATCTGCTGCACAACCTCGCGGCCCTCTCGGGCGGCGCGCGCGGACCCGACGCGCCGCCCCCCGCCCCCGGTCCGGTGCAGGGGCGGGCCATGCGCATCCTCTCGGCCGAGGACAACCGCACAAACCAGCTCGTCTTTGCCAAGATGCTGCGCGATCTCGACATCGAGCTGCGCTTTGCCGACAACGGGCGCGAGGCGCTCGAGATCGCCCGCGCGTGGGAGCCCGACCTCGTCTTCATGGATGTCTCGATGCCCGAGATGGACGGGCGCGAGGCCACGCGGCGCATCCGCGCGGCCGAGGCGGGCAGCGGGCGGCATGTGCCGATCGTGGCGCTGACGGCCCATGCGATGGAGGGCGACGAGGCCAGCATCCTCGATGCCGGAATGGACCGCTACCTGACGAAGCCGCTGCGCAAGGCCGCGATCACCGGGGCGATCCTCGCGTTCTGCCCGCAGGATGCGCGCCTGCCCACGCGCGCGCCGGGCTGAGTGGTCCGGGCTGAGGGGGCCGGGGCAGCGCCAGCGCGGCCCCGGTCTGGACAAGGCGCGCCCGCCCGTGGATGGTGGCGCCGCATCGAGAACGGGGCAGCGGCGTGCCGACAGGCTTTCCCTTGGCGATGCCCGGCCAGCGCGTCGGGCTTCTGGGCGGATCCTTCGACCCGCCCCATGCGGGCCATCTGCACATCACGCGCGCGGCACTCGCGCGATTCGGCCTCGACCGGATCTGGTGGCTCGTGAGCCCGGGCAACCCGCTGAAGGCGCGCGGGCCGGCCGCGATCGGGGCGCGGGTGGCGGCGGCGCGGGCGCTGATCTCGGGGAACGGGCGCATCGTCGTCACCGACCTCGAGGCCCGGCTGGGCACGCGGGCCACGGCCGACACGCTCGGGCGGCTTGGCGCGCTCTATCCCGGCGTGCGGTTCGTCTGGCTCATGGGGTCGGACAACCTCGTGCAGTTCCACCGCTGGGAACGCTGGCGCGACATCCTGAATTCGGTGCCCGTGGGCGTGCTGGCGCGCCCGGGCAGCACCCTTGCGGCGCGCAACGCCGTCGCGGCGCGCGCCTTCGCGCGGGCGCGCCTGCCCGAGACGGCCGCGCGCAGCCTCGGACGGATCGCGCCGCCGGTGTGGTGCATGGTGAACCTGCCGCTGCACGCGGCATCCTCGAGCGCGATCCGCGCGCGGGGCGACTGGCCCACGGGGGCGAAGGCATGACCGGACACGATCCCACCCGCCGCGCGATCCTCGCGGGCCTCGCCGCCAGCCTTGCAGGCCCTGCGCTGGGCGCGGGCGTTCCGATCCCGCCGCCCCGCCCCGCGGGGCTCGGGCCATCGGCGGTGGCCGCACCCGCGGTGGTGGCAACGGGGACCGAGGCGCGCCTCATCGCCGAGGCGCGGCTGGGCGGCGGGGCGGGCGCGGCGCTGATCGATGCCGCGACGGGCGAGACGCTGGCCGAGGCGCAGGGCGGCGCGCCGCTGCCCCCGGCGAGCAGCCTCAAGGCGCTGACCGCGCTCTATGCGCTCGATGCGCTCGGGTCCGATCACCGCTTCGCGACGCGGATCCTCGCGACGGGCGCGGTGCAGGGCGGCACGCTCGCGGGGGATCTGGTGCTGGCGGGCGGCGGGGATCCGGCGCTCGATTCCGATGACCTTGCGCGGCTGGCAGCGGCCTGCGTCGCGGCGGGGATCACGCGCGTCGGCGGGCGGTTCGTGTTCGATGGCGGCCCGATCCCCGAGATCGCGCGCATCGATCCGACGCAGCCGGCGCAGGCGGGATACAATCCCGGGGTCGGGGGCCTCAACCTCAACTACAACCGCGTGCATTTCGAATGGGCGCGCCAGGGCGAGGGGTGGCAGATCGCGCTCGATGCGCGCGGCCTCGACCATCGGCCGGCGGTCGAGATGGTGCGCGTCGCGGTGGTGGAAAACCGGCCGGGGCCGATGTTCGTCCACCGCGTCCGGCCGGGGCGCGAGGAATGGGAGGTGACGCCCGGCGCGCTCGGGGCCGAGGGGACGCTGTGGCTGCCGGTGCGCCAGCCCGGGCTTTATGCCGCGCAGGCCTTTCGCACGCTTGCGGCGGGGGCGGGCCTTGGGCTGCCCGAACCGGTGGCGGGTGCGGCGGGCCCCGACGCGCGCGAGATCGCCCGCCACGAGGGGCAACCGCTGACGCGCGAGCTGACCGCGATGCTGCGCTTCTCCACGAACCTCAGCGCCGAGGCGGTGGGGCTTGCCGCATCCGGGGCGCCCGATCTGGCGGCGTCGGGGCGGGCGATGGCCGAATGGGTGTCGCGCCGGCTCGGGGCCGAGGCGCATTTCGTCGATCATTCGGGCCTCGGGGCGGGGTCGCGGATCGCGCCGCTCGCGATGGCGCGCGCGCTGGCGCAGGCGGGTGCCGGGGGGCCGTTGCCGCCCCTCCTGCGCGATCATCCGCTGGCCGAGGGCACGCCGCGCGGCACCTCCGCCCGGGCCAAGACCGGGACGCTCGATTATGTCTCGACCCTTGCGGGCTATCTCAGGATGCCGTCGGGGCGGGTCGGGGCCTTCGCGATCCTCGCCGCCGACCTCGAGACGCGCGACCGGTTGCGCCGGGATGATGGCGGGCGCACGCCCGGGGCGCGTGCCTGGGCCGGGCGTGCGCGCGACATGCAGCGCAAGACCCTGATGCACTGGGCCAGGACCTTCGGCTGAAGGCTCCTTCAGGGCATCATGTGGCGGGCGCGCGCGCCGCGCTCGATCGCGGCGGCATGCAGGCGGTCGATCTCGAGCTCATCGCGGATTTCCTGCAGCATCCGCAATTCCGTGTCGCGCAGCCGCCCGTCGGCTGCCGCGACATCGCACGAGAGCGCATAGGCGGTTTCGTGCAGCCGCTCGGGCAGCCCGTCGCGGATGAGGCCGAAGAGGGCATCGAGCCCGTCCTCTTCCTCCAGCAGGTCGAAGACGCTCTGCGCGATCTGGCGGATGCGGTCGGCATCATAGGCCGCGAACACCGGCAGGTGGTTCACGATCCGCTGGATCGCGACGAGTTCGGCGGTGCGGATGTTCTCATCCGAAGCCGACACCGCGATCATCAGCGCGACGAGCGCATCCTGGGGGGTGTAGGAACTGATCGGATCGGGCACGGGCGGAACCTCTGGCCGGGGAATGCCGCACAATATTGACGCGCCCCCACCCCGGCAATAGGAAACCCGGGCCGCGCGGGCAGGGGGTTCGCGCCGATCCCTGGGGCGAAAGATGTCCGCACTCCGTGACGCCGCGATGAAGTCGAAGGCCTGGCCCTTCGAGGAGGCGCGCCGCATCCTCGCGCGCTATGACCGCACGCCCCCCGCCAAGGGCTATGTGCTGTTCGAGACGGGCTATGGCCCCTCGGGGCTCCCGCACATCGGCACCTTCGGCGAGGTCGCGCGCACGACGATGATCCGGCGCGCCTTCGAGGTCATCTCGGACATCCCGACGCGGCTCTTCTGCTTTTCGGACGATCTCGACGGCATGCGCAAGGTGCCCGACAACGTCCCGAACATCCCCATGCTGCGCGAGAACCTGCACCGCCCGCTGACCTCGGTGCCCGACCCCTTCGGCGAATTCGCGAGCTTCGGCCACCACAACAACGCGATGCTGCGCCGCTTTCTCGATACCTTCGGCTTCGCCTACGAATTCATCTCGGCCACCGACTTCTACCGCTCGGGCCGCTTCGACGACACGCTGCGCCTCGTGGCCGAGCGCTATGACGCGATCATGGAGGTCATGCTCGCGAGCCTGCGCGAGGAGCGCCAGCAGACCTATTCGTGCTTCCTGCCCATCCACCCCGAGACGGGGCGCGTCCTCTATGTGCCGATGAAGCATGTCGATGCGCGCGAGGGCACGATCACCTTCGACGACGACACGGGCCGCGAATGGACGCTGCCCGTCACCGGCGGCCATGTGAAGCTGCAATGGAAGCCCGACTTCGGCGCCCGCTGGGCGGCACTCGAGGTCGATTTCGAGATGTATGGCAAGGACCATTCGACCAACACGCCGATCTATGACGGGATCTGCGAGATCCTCGGCGGCCGCGCGCCCGAGCATTTCACCTATGAACTCTTCCTCGACGACAAGGGGCAGAAGATCTCGAAATCGAAGGGCAACGGCCTCACGATCGACGAATGGCTCACCTATGCCGCGACCGAGAGCCTCTCCTACTTCATGTTCCAGAAGCCCAAGACCGCCAAGCGGCTGTGGTGGGACGTGATCCCCAAGGCGGTCGATGAATACCACCAGCAGTTGCGCGCCTATCACGGGCAGGACATCGCCGCGCAGATCGACAACCCGGTCTGGCACATCCACGCGGGCGAGCCGCCCGAGAGCCGGATGGTCGTCTCCTTCGCGATGCTGCTGAACCTCGCGAGCGTCGCGGGGGCGCGCGACAAGTCGGGGCTCTGGGGCTTCATCCGCCGCTATGCGCCCGAGGCAAGCCCCGAGGCCAACCCCGACCTCGACGCCGCGGCCGAGTTCGCGGTGCGCTATTTCACCGATTTCGTGGCCCCGAACCGTGTCTTTCGCGCCCCCGACACGCGCGAGCGCGCGGCCATCGCCGATCTGCGCGCCCGCCTTGCCGCGTGGGAGGGCGTCGCCGATGCCGAGGCGCTGCAATCGGTCGTCTTCGCGGTCGGCCGCGATCATGGCTTCGAGCCGCTGCGCGAGTGGTTCAAGGCGCTCTACGAGGTGCTGCTCGGCGCCTCCGAGGGCCCGCGCTTTGGCGGGTTCGTGGCGCTCTATGGCGTGGCCGAGACGATCGCGCTGATCGACCGGGCGCTTGGCGGCGAACTCGGCGGCTGATCCGGCAGGCCTTGGTCTGCGTAGCCCCTGAAAACCAGGGGAGGAACGCATGACCAGACTGTTCTCGCTTGCCGCCGCGCTGTGGTTTGCCCTCTCGCCGATGGGGCAGGCGCAGGACGCCGCCATCCAGGGCGTGATCGCGCGCCAGATCGAGGCGTTCAAGGCCGACGATTTCGCCACCGCCTTCGGTTTCGCCTCGCCCGCGATCAAGGGCATGTTCGGCACGCCCGAGCGCTTCGGCCAGATGGTGCGGCAGGGCTATCCGATGGTCCACCGCCCGGCCGAGGTGCGGTTTCTCGAGTTGCGCGAGGTCGCGGGGCGGCTCTGGCAGCGGGTGATGATGACGGATGCGGCGGGGCAGGCGCACCTGCTCGAATACCAGATGATCGAGACGGCCGAGGGCTGGCAGATCAACGGGGTGCAGATCCTCAGGGGCGTGGGCGTCGGCGCCTGAGATCACCCTCCGAGCCGCGCGAGCCAGGCATCGGTCGCCTGACCGAGCGCCGCCCAGTCGGTATATTCCCTGTCGGCGTGCGGGTCGACCGTCTCGCCCTTCTTTTCGGCGATCCGGCGCATCGCCCAGGCGCGGAAGAAATCGTATTCGGTGAACCGGAACGCCCCCGCGACATGGAGCGTCTCGCGCGGGTGCCAGCCGGCGTCGGCCTCGAACTTGGCGAGGCAGGCGCGCAGCCCCGCCCAATCCTCGGCATCCGTCCCCGCGGCCGAGAGCGAGACCGCCAGAAACAGCGTCGGGCGCGCATCGAGCGCGCGCGCATGGTCGCGGGCAAAGGCCAGAAGGGTTTTCTGGAACCCCCCCGCGTGCAGCGACCCCGCGAGGATCGCGCCGTCGAACCGCCCGAGATCGAGATCCGCACCGTCCGCCGCCGCCAGCAACTCGACCCCGTGCCCCTGATCGGCGATGCGGTCGGCGACAAAGCGCGCGATCCTGCGCGTCTGCCCGTCGGTGGTGGCATAGGCGATCAGGATCTTCATGGGCGCCTCTCCGAATCGATCAGGAGATTAATGCATTTCAGGCGACAGCGATGTGATGTCAGAACGTCCGCGCGAGCGCCAGCGTCCCGATCACCTGCGGCTCGATCTGGCCCTCGAACTCGCGCGAGAGGTGGGTGACACCGGCAAAGCCCGTCCAGTTCGCGAAACTGTGCATCACGCCGACCCGCGCGCGCGTGCGATAGCGGGTCGGCTGCACCCCGCCACGGGTGAACAGGTTCGAGCCATGGTCGCGCGCCAGATCGACCCCGAGCACCAGCGCCGAGCCCGACCGGCCGTTCGCGAACTCGGCGCGCCGCCACGCCGGCAGCAGGAAGCCCGAGACCGGATCGCGCGACGAGAGCGACGCAAAACCGGGCCCGCCGAGGGTGGCGTCGATGCCGATCCGCGAATGGTTCTCGAACCCCGCCTCGAAACCGGCAAACGGGCGCAGCGTCGCCGGGCCGAGGGTGAGGCTGCGCGATATCTCGGCATGGAGCGCGCCATAGCTGCGTTCGGCAGTCTTGTCGCCGCGCGCGGCATAGTCGTAACCGCGCAGGTTGAAGTATTCGTGCAGCGCCGACTGGAAGGCAAAGAGCGACGCTCCGACATGCACGATCTCGATCCCGGCCCGAAGTTGCGCGCCGCCGCCAAGATCGCGCCCGAAGAACAGCCCCGCCCCCGCGATCGCGGCTGGTGGGCGATCGATTCCCGCCTGAAGCGAATTCCAGGGCGTGATGAACTCACCCCTCAGGCGCAATTCGGCCTCGGTGCCGGCCAGACGCAGGAACTGCACCAGCGTCGCCCCGCCGGTGCGCCAGCGGTCGCGCCCCGAATCGACAAGGAAATCATTGTGCGTATGCACCACGAAACCACGATGATCCCAAGCGGGCGGTGGCGCGCCTCCCGGGCGCTGCTCCGCCTTCAGCGGGGCGGCGGCCATCATGGACAACGAGACAAGACAGGCGAACGCGATGCGGCGCATCATGGTGACCTCTGCCAATGGTGGATAATTACTTTCAAATATCAACCTAAGCACGAAATTTGGCGCAGCGCCAGCCCTTTCGCGCCCCGTCTTGGCAGGGGCCGGGGCACGCGCTAGCTTTGGGCAGATGGCGGCGCGCATGCCGCGCACAGGAGCGGTTTCAACATGATCCCTTCGCGCGGTTGCGCCGATTTCGTCCGGCCCAAGGCAAACCTCGCGCAACTGGCGGCGTTCGCGCTGATGGCCCTCGTCGCGTCGCCCCTTCGCGCGGGGAGCTTCGCCGAACTCGAATCGGCGCTCGATATCGCGCGAACGGCGGCGATCCTGTCGGCCGAGGGCATCGAGCAGGGCGCGGATCTTGAGCAGAGCCTTTTCCCCGATCGTGGCGGTGCCAGATGGGACGGGATCGTGGCCGAAATCCACGAACCCGACCGCCTGCACGCCGAACTGTCGATCGCGCTCGCCGCAGCGCTCGCCGATGCCCCGGGCGATGAGGTCGATGCCATGGTCGGCTTCTTTCGGTCCGATCTGGGCGCGCGGATCGTCGATCTCGAGCTTTCGGCGCGCGAGGCGCTTGCCGATCAGGCGGTGCAGGATCTCGCCGATCTCGCGCTCGAACGCGCCCGCGAGGGCAGCGAGGCCCATCTGGCGCAGATCGACCGCTTCATCGTCGCCAACGACCTGATCGAGCGCAACGTGATGGGCGCGATGAACGCCAATGTAGCCTTCATGCGCGGGCTTTCGGATGGAGGCGGCGTGCCCGGCGCGGCGGATGAGGGCGAGGCGGCGATGCTCGCCGACATCTGGGCCCAGGAGGAGGCGCTGCGCGCCGAGGCCGAGGCCTGGGTCTGGTCGTTCCTGAACCTCGCCTACGACCCGCTCGGCACCGACGAGATCGCGGCCTATGTCGCCTTCTGCGAAACCCCCGCGGGCGAGCGCCTCAACGCCGCGCTCTTTGCCGCGTTCGATGCGCTGTTCGAGATGCTCTCCTACGAGATCGGCCATGCGGCCGCCTCCATGCTTTCGGGCGAGCCGCTCTGAGCCCGCCCGCCCGTTGACAGGCCCCGCCCTTTGGCCCATAAGCGCGCGGCCGGCGGGCAGGGTGCCCGGACCGGCCTTGTCATGTCGCCCCGAGGGGGCGCGCTGTCCGAAGGCACCAACGCCGGATCACGCATCCGGGGCCGCAGGGCGCGGAGCGGTAGGGAAGTTGCCATGTTCGCGGTCCTCAAGACCGGCGGCAAGCAGTATCGGGTCGAGGCGGGCGATGTCCTGCGCGTCGAGAAGCTTGCAGCCGAAGCTGGGCAGAAGGTCCAGTTCAACGATATCCTGATGGTCGGGGGCGATGCGCCCGTGATCGGCGCGCCGCTCGTCGCGGGCGCGGCCGTTCAGGCCGAGGTCATCGACCAGATCAAGGGCGAGAAGGTCATCCATTTCGTCAAGCGCCGCCGCAAGCATTCCTCGCAGCGCACCAAGGGCCACCGCCAGCACCTGACGCTCGTGCGCGTGACCGACATCCTCGCCTCGGGCGCCGAAGGCACGGGCGTGGCCGCCGCGACGGGCACCGTCGCCGCGCGCCGCGCCGCGCATGAAGCCCCGGGCGCCGCCCCGGCCCCCGCCCTGACCACCGCCCCGGCCCCGGCCGAGAAACCCAAGCGCGTCCGCAAGGCCGCCGCAGCGCAGGAGTGATCCGATGGCACACAAGAAAGCAGGCGGTTCCTCGCGCAACGGCCGCGATTCGGCTGGCAAGCGTCTGGGCGTGAAGCTCTACGGCGGTCAGGCGGCGATCCCGGGCAACATCATCGTGCGCCAGCGCGGCACGACATGGTTTCCGGGCGATGGCGTCGGCATGGGCCGCGACCACACGATCTTCGCGACCGTCACCGGCAAGGTCGACTTCCGAAAGGGCCTGAACGGCCGCACCTTCATTTCGGTGCGCCCCGAGGCCGAAGCCGCCGAATAAGCCGAACCTTTACATTCGCGATGTAAGCGGGGGATCGGCCGAAGGGCCGGTCCCCCGCGCGCTTCGCGGCGGTGCCCCGCCCGAAACCGGCCATTGCCCCGACCGGAGGCCAATGTGACGACGCATATCCCGATTGCCGGCGCCGTGGCGCCCGGCGCCCTGCCTGCGGCGGCGCTCGCGCTGCCGCGCTTCGTGCTGCGCGCGCCGCGCCCCTCGGATGCGGGGCTGATCGCGCTCTACACCGCCGATCTGCGGGTCGCGCGGAACACCCGCTCGATTCCCCATCCCCTGCCGCCGGGCGCGACCGAGGCCTTCATCGCCCGCGTCAACCGCCCCGAGGGCGAGCGCGCCTGGGTGCTCGACGCCTCGGCGCAGGGCTCGGCCGAGGTGCTGGGGGTGATCGGCCTCAAGCCCATGGACCGCGGCCAGTGGGAAATCGGCTATTGGATCGCGCCGGCCTTCTGGAACGCGGGCCTCGCCTCGGCCGCCGTGCGCGCGCTCATTGCCGAAAACCCGGTCGGGGCGCGGACGATCTTCGCCGAGGTCTTTCAGGACAACCCGGCCTCGGCGCGGGTGCTGACCAACGCGGGGTTCGAGTATCTGGGCGACGCCGAGACATTCTCGGTCGCCCGCGACGCGCGGGTCGCGACCTGGACCTATCTGCGCCGCATGGCGTGACGGCGCGGGCTTGATGCGCCGGCCCAGCAGGGATAGCACAGGGCGCGCCCTGCCCGGAGTGACACAGCGATGAAATTCCTCGACCTCGCCAAGGTCCATATCCGCTCGGGCGGGGGCGGGTCTGGCTGCGTCAGCTTCCGGCGCGAGAAGTTCATCGAGTTCGGTGGCCCCGACGGCGGCGATGGCGGCAACGGCGGGTCGGTCTGGGCCGAGGCGGTCGAGGGGCTGAACACGCTCATCGATTTCCGCTATCAGCAGCATTTCTTCGCCCGCTCCGGCCAGCCCGGCATGGGGGCGCAGCGCACCGGCAAGTCGGGCGATGACATCGTGCTGCGCGTGCCCGCGGGCACCGAGATCCTCGAGGAGGACGGCGAGACGCTGGTGGCCGACCTCGTGCGCCCGGGCGAGCGGGTCATGCTCGCGCGCGGGGGCAACGGCGGCTGGGGCAACCTGCGCTTCAAGTCCTCGACCAACCGCGCCCCCGCCAACGCCAATCCGGGGCAGGAGGGGGTGGAGCGCACGCTCTGGCTGCGGTTGAAGCTCATCGCGGATGCGGGGCTCGTCGGGCTGCCCAATGCGGGCAAGTCGACCTTTCTGGCCGCGACGACGAATGCCACGCCCAAGATCGCGGATTATCCCTTCACGACGCTGCACCCCGGCCTCGGGGTGGTGGCGGTGGATGGGGCGGAGTTTGTGCTCGCCGACATTCCGGGGCTGATCGAGGGGGCGTCCGAGGGGCGGGGGCTGGGCGATCAGTTCCTCGGCCATATCGAGCGCTGCGCGGTGCTCCTGCATCTCGTCGATGCGACCTCGGGCAGCATCGTGCGCGATTATCGCACGATCGAGGCCGAGCTGGCGGCCTATGGCGGGGGGCTGGCGGAGAAGCCGCGCCTCGTCGCGCTCTCGAAGGCCGATGCGGTCGATGCGGCGACGCTGGGGCGCCGGCGGCGGGCGCTCGGGCGCGTCACGGGTGGCCCGGTGCATGTGATCTCGGCCGCGACGGGCCGGGGCATGGCCGAGGTGCTGCGCGCGCTGCGTGCCGAGATCCTCGCGGCCCGGCCCCGCCCGGCCGGCGCGGAGGCCCCATGGCAACCCTGAGGCCCGAAATCCGCGCCGCGCGGCGGCTCGTGATCAAGATCGGCTCAGCGCTGCTCGTTGACCGGGCGCGCGGCTTGCGCGCGGCCTGGCTCGAGGCGCTGGCGGCGGACATCGCCGACGCGCGCGGGCGCGGCGCGGATGTGATCGTCGTCTCGTCGGGGTCGATCGCGCTCGGCCGCGGGGTGCTCGGCCTGCCCGAGGGGGCGCTGCCGCTCGAGCAGTCGCAGGCGGCCGCGGCGGTCGGGCAGATCCGGCTTGCGCGCGCCTATGAGGAGGTCCTCGCCCCGCATGGCATCCGCGCCGCGCAGGTGCTGGTGACGCTCGAGGATACCGAGGACCGGCGGCGCTATCTCAACGCGCGCGCCACGCTCGCGACGCTCCTGGGTTTCGGCGCGGTGCCCATCGTCAACGAGAACGACACGGTCGCGACCGACGAGATCCGGTTCGGCGACAACGACCGTCTGGCGGCGCAGATCGCCGTCACGGTCGGGGCGGACCAGCTTGTCCTGCTGTCGGATGTGGACGGGCTCTATACCGCGAACCCGCACACGGATGCGGGCGCGCGGCGGCTCGACGTGGTCGAGGCGATCACGCCCGAGATCGAGGCGATGGCGGGCGACCCGGTCTCGGGCCTCTCGAAGGGCGGGATGAAGACGAAGCTCATGGCGGCCAAGACGGCGGTGGCGGGGGGCTGCGCGATGGCGATCATGACGGGCGCGGTCGACCGCCCGCTCGCGGCGCTGGCGGCGGGGGCGCCCTGCACCTGGTTCCTGCCGCAGGGCGATCCGCAGGCCGCGCGCAAGCGCTGGATCGGCGCGATGAAGCCCAAGGGAGAGGTCGCGATCGATGCCGGCGCGGTCGCGGCGCTGGCGGCGGGCAAGTCGCTCCTGCCTGCGGGGGTCACGCGGGCGACGGGCAGTTTCGGGCGGGGCGATCCGGTCGCGATCGCGGGGCCCGACGGGGCGGGGATCGGCAAGGGGCTGATCCGCTACACCGCGGCCGAGACGCGCGCCATCGCCGGCCACCGCTCGGCCGAGATCGAGGGGATCCTCGGCTATGCCGGCCGCGCGGCGCTGATCCACCGCGACGACATGGCGATCTGAGGGGGGGCGGGGATGACCGATGCGACCGCGCTGATCGAGGGGATGGGCCGCGCCGCGCAGGGGGCGCAGGCGGCGCTCGCGCAGGCGGGGGCCGCGCGGCGGACGGCCGCGCTCGTCGCCGCCGCCGATGCGGTCGCGGCGGCCGAGGGCGCGATCCTTGCCGCCAACGCCGAGGACATGGCGGCGGCCGAGGCGCGCGGCATCGCGGGCGCGATGCTGAACCGCCTGCGGCTCGATCCGGGCCGCGTGGCGGGGATCGTGGCGGGCCTGCGCGCCGTCGCCGCCCAGCCCGACCCGTTGGGCGCCGTGATCGCGGCGTGGGAGATGCCCTCGGGCCTCAGGATCCGGCGCGTGCGCAGCCCGATCGGGGTGATCGGCGTCATCTACGAAAGCCGGCCGAACGTGACGGCGGATGCGGGCGCGCTCTGCCTCAGGTCGGGCAATGCCGTGATCCTGCGCGGGGGTTCGGAGAGCGCGCGCTCATCGGCCGCGATCCACCGCGCGATGGTGGCGGGGCTTCGTGCCGCCGGCCTGCCCGAGGCCGCGATCCAGCTCGTGCCCATCACCGACCGCGCGGCGGTGGGCGCGATGCTCGGGGCGCAGGGCCTCATCGACGTGATCGTGCCGCGGGGGGGCAAGAGCCTCGTTGCCCGCGTGCAGGCCGAGGCGCGCGTGCCGGTCTTCGCCCATCTCGAGGGGATCTGCCACATCTATGTCGATGCCGCCGCCGACCCCGACAAGGCGCGCCGGGTGGTGCTGAACGCCAAGACGCGGCGGACCGAGGTCTGCGGCGCGGCGGAATGCCTGCTGATCCACCGCGCCATCGTGGACGGGCTCGGGGCCGCCATCATCGCGGACCTCATCGCGGCCGGGGTCGAGGTGCGGGGGGGCGCGGCGCTTCGGCACCTGCCGGGGGTGCGGCCGGCATCGCCCGAGGATTTCGGGCGCGAGTTCCTCGAGATGGTCATCGCGGCCGAGGTGGTCGAGGATGTCGCCGGCGCCATCGCCCATATCCGCCGCTTCGGATCGAGCCACACCGAGGCGATCCTGACCGAGGATGACGCCGCCGCGGCGGCGTTCTTCGACGGCCTCGATTCGGCGATCCTGATGCGCAATGCCTCGACCCAGTTCGCCGACGGGGGCGAATTCGGCATGGGCGCCGAGATCGGCATCGCGACGGGCAAGCTGCACGCCCGCGGCCCCGTGGGGGCCGAGCAGCTCACGACCTTCCGCTATCTGGTCGAGGGCGAGGGCACGATCCGGGGCTGAGGGTCAGAAGCCGACCGTGACCGCCGCGGCGTCGAGCGCGATCCGCACAGGGCGCGCGCGCCGCGCGATGGCCGCCCGGGCGAGCCCGAACTGCACGAGCGCGGGGCTGAGGGTTGGCAACGCCCGTCCGCCGCGCGGATCGATCGCGAGCCACAGATCGGGATCGGCGCGCAACTCCCCCCCTCCACCAACCGCGCCCGTCGCGCGCATCTCGAGCCCCGCCGCATCGCCCGCGCCCGTGATCGTGATCGTGCCACCGCGCGGCAGTGCCGTCTCGGCGCAGAGGATCAGCAGGAAGGCCAGCCGAACGTCGGCGCGCGCCCGGTCGCCCTGCGCCTCCCAGCCGACGGTCAGCCGGCGCCCCGCGACATAGCCCGCAAGCGTCGCCGCGATCTCGGGCTGGCCGATCCGCTCGGCACTCGGCGGGCCGAAGGCGAGGCGATAGAGCCGCAGCCGCGCCGTGGCACTCTCGACGCTGTCGCCGATCAGCCGGGCGAGCGGGCCGAGGCGGCTGTCCTCCATCACCAGCAGTTCGGCGCCGTTGCCGATCGCGCCCAGCGGATTGACAAGATCATGGCAGATGCGCGATCCGACCAGCGCGGCCAGATCATCGGTTGCGGCCGTATCCGCCATCACCCGCGCCCCCGCGCCACAAGGACGCCACGGATGACAGCCTCTGGACCGAACCGCCTGCTGGCCCCCGGCGCGCTGGTGCGCCACCCCGACCGGCCCGATTGGGGGGTGGGGCAGGTGCAATCAAACTCGGACGGGCGCGTGACGGTCAATTTCGAACATGCGGGCAAGGTCGTGATCGCGGGCGCGCAGATCGCCCTTGTTCCGGTTTTCCTGGGATGATGTTTCAATGCCCTGCTCCGATCGGATACGTTACGCAACTGCAACGTCCCACCGCGATCCTTAACAATTGATGAATACCAAAGCTTCGCCGAAGGTGCAAAGGCCGCGCGGATGACGTCCGTTCCTTCCCACCTGTTACTGCGTCTGGCTCAGGATGCGCGCGACCTGCGCGCGGCGCAGCGGCTGCGCTATCGGGTGTTCGTGCAGGAACTGGGCGCCTCGGGGCCGATGGCCGACCACGAGGCGGCGCTCGAGCGCGATGCGTTCGATCCCCATTTCGACCACCTCCTGCTGATCGATACCCGGCGCGACGCGGCGGCGCTCGAGGATGTCGTGGGGGTCTATCGGCTGTTGCCCGACCGGCGGGCCGCGCCGCTCGGTCGGTTCTATTCCGAGGAGGAATATGACCTCGGCCCCCTGCGCGACAGCGGGCGCCGGCTGCTTGAGCTCGGCCGCTCCTGCGTGCATCCCGACTATCGCGGCGGGGCCGCACTGCAAATGCTCTGGAAGGGGCTTGCCGAATACATCATCGCGGGCGGGTTCGAGGTGCTCTTCGGCGTGGCGAGCTTTCACGGCACCGACCCGGCCGCCTTTGGCCATTCGCTCGCCCATCTGCACCACGCCCATCTCGCGCCCGCCCCGCTGCGCGCGCGCGCCCGGCCCGAGCATTTCCAGCCGATGGATCTGATCGCGCCCGAGGCGATCGACCGGCGCGCCGCGATGCTGGCGATGCCGCCCCTCATCAAGGCCTATCTGCGCCTTGGCGGACATGTCGGCGAAGGTGCCTGGATCGATCGCGACTTCAACACGACCGACGTCTTTCTGGTGATGGACACCGCGCGCCTGTCGCAGCGCCACCGCGACCTCTATGCGCGCGGGGCAGGGGGGCGCGGATGACGCCGCCGCCCTGGACACCCGAGGACGACCCCGAACCCCTGCGCCTCGGCCCGGGCGGCTGGGCGCGGGTGGTGGCGCGCGGGCTGCCGCTCGGGGTCGTCGTCTATGCGGGGCTTGTGGTGCTCCTGACACTGCGGCTCTTCGAGCGGCCGCTCTGCGGACAGGCGCGCCCGGTCACGCCATTCATCACCCAGGGCGTGTGCAAGGCGGCGCTCGGCATCCTCGGGCTGCGCTACCGCGTGCGCGGGCAGCCCATGGCCGGGGTCGGCGCGATCGTCGCCAACCATGCGAGCTGGCTCGACATCTTCGCGCTGAACGCGCCGCAACGCATCTATTTCGTCGCCAAGGCCGAGGTCGCCCGCTGGATCGGCATCGGCTGGCTCGCGCGTGCGACGGGAACGGTGTTCATCGCCCGCAAGGGGGCCGAGGCGCGCAATCAGACCCGGCTTTTCGAATCGCGGCTGCGGGCGGGCCACCGGCTGCTGTTCTTCCCCGAGGGCACCTCGACCGACGGGCTGCGCGTGCTGCCGTTCAAGACGACGCTCTTTGCCGCCTTCTTCGCCGACGGGCTTGCGGGCGTCACGCGCATCCAGCCCGTCTCGCTCATCTATCGGGCGCCCGACGGGTCCGAGGCGCGCTTTTACGGCTGGTGGGGGGCGATGGAGTTTGGGCCGCATCTGCTCAAGACGCTGGGCGCGCGCCGGCAGGGGGTGGTCGAGGTCGTCTTTCACCCGCCGCTGCAGGTCGCGGATTTCCCCGACCGCAAGGCGCTGGCCGCCGCCTGCGAGCGCGCGGTCCGCGCCCCCTTCGACGCGCCCTAGCCGCGCCCCTCGCGCCCGGACCGGCCGCCGCGGCGGCGCGCAATCTGCCCCGCCCGGCCCGGCAACTCGGCCATGATCGCCGCGCGCGCCTCGGGGGAAAGGCGCGACCAGACGCTGATTTCCTCGATGCTGCGGTGGCAGCCCACGCAGAGGCGCGCCTCGGGGTGGATCACGCAGACCTTGACGCAGGGCGAGGCGATCTCGTCGCGTTTCCAGACCTCGTCGCTCATCCGCCATGCTCCGCGAGATACGCCATCCGGTCGAGCGCGCCCTGCAAGATAATTCCCGCCGCGACCTGATCAATCACCTCGCCCCGGCGCCGGCGCGAGGTGTCGCCCTCAAGGAGCGCGCGCTCGGCCGCGACGGTCGAGAGGCGCTCGTCCCAGAACACCACGGGCAGGTCGATCCGCCCCTCGAGATTGCGGGCGAAGGCGCGCACCGACTGGCAGCGCGGCCCCTCGCTGCCGTCCATGTTGCGCGGCAGCCCGATCACCAGCCCCGCGATCTGCCGCCCGGCGATGATCTCGGCCAGCCGTGCGGCATCGGCCGCGAACTTGCCGCGCCGGATCGTGAGCAGGGGCGAGGCGATGGCGCGCATCACATCCGACACCGCAACCCCGATCGTCTTCGTCCCGAGGTCGAGCCCTGCGACCGCCCGACCCCGCGGCAGGGCCGCCGCGAAGGGCGCGATGTCGTCGAACGCCCTCATGGCGCGATCCCCGCCGCCGCCGCCGCCTCGGCGATGAGCGCGAGATCCCCCGCGCTGCCCGCGAACCGCTCGAGCGCCTCGGCATGGATCGCCCGCGCCGCCTCGGCCTCGCCCAGCACCCCGTAAGCCTGGATGAGGCGCGCCCAATCCGCGGCCGGCCCGCCCTCGGTCGCGAGCCGCTCGGCGAGGCCCGCGACCATGCCGCGGATCATCTCGGCGCGTTCCTCGGGGCTCATCGCCTCGGCCGCGGCGAGATCGCCCGCATCGGGTCCGGGCGCCGGAGCCGCCGCCGGCACCTCGTAGCGGTGCTGTCCCGCCCGCCACGCGAGCGCGCCCATCCCCTGCCGCGCGGCCTCGGCCCAGGGATCGCCCGCGGGTGCCTGCCGCAACAGCCTGTCCCAGAGCGCAAAGGCCCGGTCCGGCCGCCCGGCCATGTCGTAAAGCCGCCCGAGGTGAAAGAGCGCGGGCCCGTTCGCCCCGTCGCGCTCGAGCACGCGCAAGAGTACCGCCTCGGCCTCGGGCGACACCGCGCCCGCCGCCCCCTCGATCATGATCCCCGCCAGCACCTCGAGATCGCCCGTCGCGGGATCGGCGCCGCCGAGTTCGACGACCCGCTCCTGCGCACGGCGCGCGGCCGTGAATTCGCCGAGCCGCGCCTCGGTCCAGGCGAGCATCCGGTGCCCCTCGATGTCGTCGGGGCGCCCCGCGACCGCCGCGCGCAACTCTCCCGCAAGGCGCAGGAATTCCGGATCGGGCTCGGCCGGTGCCGGCCAGAGGCCCCCGGCCCGCGCCGCCCCCTCGGCCTCGGCCTGCGCGGCGCGCGCGCCGAGCCACGCCTCGGCATCCGCCGCGCGCAGGGCCATCGGCCGGTCGGCCAGATCGGGCCGGCCGAGCCCCAGATAGAGGCCGAGCGCGAGGCTCAGCGCCGCAGCCGCAAGACCCGCCGCAACGAGGGCTCCCGCGCGGCCGTCCCCCGCCCCCGCGGCTGACCCCGACCCCGGCTGCGCCGCGGCATCGCCGCCGCGCCCCGCCCGATCCACCTCGAGCATCCGCCGCCCGATCTCGCCGCGCAGCGCCTCGGCCTCGGCCGCCCCGATCGTGCCGCGGGCGGCATCGCGCGCGACCTCCTCGAGCTGGTCGCGATAGACCGCGAGCGCCTGCCGCTGCGACGCCGATCCCGTGCCCCGCCCCGCCCCGCGCAGCACGAGGAAGGGCCCGAGCAGGCTGCCCGCCGCCATCGCCACCGCCGCGATCCAGAACCACACGCCCATCGCCCCAACCCGCACCGACCTCATGCCCTCTACCCCGGCCGCGTCTGCCCCGAAAGCCCGATTGCCCGCCCCGCGCCGAGATGTCGCTTTCTTTCCGGTTTGCGCCGCTCCGATATCGGTTTACACAAACAGGCTGTGTCACATCCGCGGTGCGCCCGTCCCCGCGGGCAGGCCAGATCAGGCAGGGAGCCCATGCAGCGCTATTCCGTCTTCGCGATCGCCCGCCAGGCGCTGTCGTGGCATCAGGGGTGGGAACGCGCCTGGCAGAGCCCCGACCCCCGCCCCCGCTACGACGCGATCATCGTCGGCGCCGGCGGCCACGGCCTCGCCTCGGCCTACTACCTCGGCCGCAACCACGGCATCACCAATGTCGCCATCCTCGAAAAGGGCTGGCTCGGCGGCGGCAACACCGGCCGCAACACGACGATCATCCGCTCGAACTACCTCCAGGATCCCTCGGCCGCGATCTACGAGAAATCCCGCTCCCTCTACGAAACCCTGAGCCAGGATCTGAACATGAACGTCATGTTCAGCCCCCGCGGCGTCATGATGCTCGCCCAGACCGAACACGAGGTGCGCGGCTATCGCCGCACCGCCCACGCCAACGCCCTCCAGGGCGTCGAGACCGAATTCATCGGCCCCGAGCGCGTCCGGGAACTCTGCCCCATCATGAACATCGAGGGGCCGCGCTACCCCGTCCTCGGCGCGCTCTGGCAGCCCCGCGGCGGCACCGGCCGCCACGACGCCGTCGCCTGGGGCTATGCGCGCGCCTGCTCGGCCATGGGCATGCATGTCATCCAGAACTGCGAGGTCACCGGCATCACCGCCGAGGGCGGCCGCGTCACCGGCGTCACCACCACCCGCGGCGCCATCGGCTGCGACAGGCTCGGCATCGTCGTCGCGGGCCATTCGGGCCAACTCGCGCAGATGGCGGGCTTCCGCCTGCCCGTCGAAAGCCTCTGCCTGCAGGCGCTCGTCTCCGAGCCGATCAAGCCCTGCATGGACGTCGTCGTCATGGCCAACACCGTGCACGGCTACATGAGCCAGTCCGACAAGGGCGAGATGGTGATCGGCGGGGGCACCGACGGCTTCAACAACTTCACCCAGCGCGGCAGCTTCCACCACATCGAGGAAACGCTGCGCGCCCTCGTCGAGACCTTCCCCATGCTCTCGCGGCTCAGGATGCTGCGCCAGTGGGGCGGCATCGTCGACATGACGGGCGACCGCTCGCCCATCATCTCGAAGACCCCGCTCGGCAACTGCTTCATCAACTGCGGCTGGGGCACCGGCGGCTTCAAGGCGATCCCCGGCTCGGGCTGGGCGATGGCCGAACTCATGGCCCGCGGCGAACCGGGCCCGCTTGCCGCCGACTTCTCCATGTACCGCTTCCGCGAGGGCCGCTTCATCGACGAATCCGTCGCCGCCGGGGTCGCGCACTGATGTCTCGCGCCCCCGCCACCCGCCCCGCCGCCCGCCCCGCCGCCCGCCCTGCCTCCTCATCCTGGCCCAAATACCCCGCGGGGGTCCGGGGGCGCGCAGCCCCCGGCGCCCGGCCCCTCCCCCGAACCCCGGATGTCGCGCCATGCTGATCCTCACCTGCCCCAACTGCGGCGTCACGGCCGACGAGACCGAACTCGCCCCCGGCGGCGAGGCCCATCTCAAGCGCTTCGGCCCCGGCTCCCCGGACGAGGCGTTCGAGGCCTACATGTTCGCCCGCGAGAACCCCAAGGGCGTGCATTTCGAGCGCTGGCGCCACGCCTACGGCTGCGGCAAGTGGTTCCTCGCCGCCCGCTGCACCGCGACGCTCGAGGTCTTCGCCACCTACCCGGCCCAGAGCGCGGCCCCGCCCGAGTCCGTCCTCGCCGCGATCCGCGCACGCCGGCCGGGATGGGAGGGCCGGGCATGAGCACGCGCCTCGCCACCGGCGGCCGTCTCATCGACCGCACCCGCCCCATGGCCTTCAGCTTCGACGGGGCGCGGCTGCGCGGCTATGCGGGCGACACGCTCGCCTCGGCGCTCCTTGCCAACGACCGCGTCATGGTCGGGCGATCCTTCAAGTATCACCGCCCCCGCGGCATCCTCGCCTCGGGCGCCGAGGAGCCGAACGCGCTTCTCGGCCTGGGCGAGGGCGCGCGGTTCGAGCCCAACGTCCGCGCCACCCAGCAGCCGCTCTTCGAGGGCGCGACCGCCGCCAGCCAGAACGCCTGGCCCACGCTCGCCTTCGACATCGGCATCCTCAACGATCTCGCCGCGCGCCTTCTGCCCGCGGGCTTCTACTACAAGACCTTCATCCACCCGCGCCCCTTCTGGAAGCACCTCTTCGAGCCGGTGATCCGCCGCGCCGCCGGCCTCGGCCGCCCCCCCCGCGCGCGCGACGCCGACCGCTACGAACAGGTCTACGGCTTCGCCGACGTGCTCGTCGCGGGCGGCGGGGTGGCGGGGATCGCGGCCGCGCTCGCCGCCGCCGCCGGCGGGGCGCGGGTCATCCTCGCCGAACAGGCGGCGCATTGGGGCGGCCGCGCCCCGGTCGACGGCGACCGCATCGACGGGCTCGCGGCGGCCGACTGGGTCGAGGCCGCGATCGTCCGCCTGCGCGCGATGGCCAATGTCACGCTCCTGCCCCGCACCATGGTCGCGGGCATCTACGATCACGGCTATGCGCTTGCCGAAGAGACGCTCGCCGACGATCCCGCACCCGGAAGGGTCCGCCGGCGGCTGTGGCGCATCCGCGCGGGGCGCATCATTGCGGCCACGGGCGCGATCGAGCGCCCGCTCGCCTTCGCCGGCAACGACCGTCCGGGTGTCATGCTCGCCTCGGCCGTGCGCGATTACGTCGTGAACTGGGGCGTGAGCCCGGGCGACCGCACCGTGATCGTGACGAACAACGACGATGCCTATCGCACGGCGCTCGCGCTCATTGATGCGGGTCTCTCGGTGCCCGCCATCCTCGATGCCCGCCCCGAGGCGACGGGGGCGCTGCCGGCCGCCGTCAGGGCCCGCGGCGTCCGGGTCGAGACGGGGCGCGCCATCGCCCGCGTGCTCGGCCGCGGCCGGGTGCGGGCGGTGCAGACCTGCCTGCAGGCCGGCGAAGGCGCCGTCATCGACGAGATCCCCTGCGAAGCCGTCGCCATGTCGGGCGGCTGGTCGCCCGTCGTGCACCTCTGGTCGCATTGCGGCGGCAAGCTGCTCTGGGATGACGCGGGCGCCATGTTCCGCCCCGATCCCGCGCGCCCGCCGACGGGCGCCGACGGCGCGGCCATGGTGATCCCGGCCGGGGCCGCCGCCGGCGCGCTGCAGGCCGCTGCCTGTCTTGCCGATGCCCATGCGGCGGGGCGGCGCGCCGCGGCGGAGGGGGGCTCGATGCCCCCCGAGGCCGCTCCCCCCGGCACGCCCCGGGATGCTGCCCCCCGCGCCGAAGCCCCGGCCGAGGCGCCCCTCAGCCCCGTCTGGCGGATGCCGCAGGGCGCGGGCGTCAAGCTCGCCGCCAAGATGTGGCTCGACTTCCAGAACGACGTGAAGGTCTCGGACGTCGAGCTCGCCGCCCGCGAGGGCTACCAGTCGGTCGAGCACGCCAAGCGCTACACCACCCTCGGCATGGCGACCGATCAGGGCAAGACCTCGAACATCAACGGGCTCGCCGTGCTCGCGGGCGCGATCGACGCGCCGATCCCGGCCGTCGGCACCACGACCTTCCGCCCGCCCTACACCCCCGTCGTCATCGGCACGCTCGCGGGCGAGGCGCGCGGCGCGGTCTTCCAGCCCTTGCGGCGCACCCCGATGCATGGCTGGCACGAGGCCCGCGGCGCCCATTGGGAGCCCGTCGGCCAGTGGCGCCGGCCCTACTGCTTCCCGCAGGGCGGCGAGAGCCACGCCGACGCCGTCCGGCGCGAGGTGCTCGCGGTGCGCAATTCGGTCGGGCTCCTCGATGCCTCGACGCTCGGCAAGATCCTCGTCAAGGGGCCCGACGCGGGCCGCTTCCTCGACATGCTCTATACGGGCGTGATGTCGACGCTGCCTGTCGGCAAGTGCCGCTATGGCCTCATGTGCAACGAGAACGGGTTCCTCAGCGACGATGGCGTGGTCGCGCGCCTCTCCGAGGACACGTTCCTGTGCCACACCACCTCGGGCGGGGCCGACCGCATCCACGGCTGGATGGAGGACTGGCTGCAGTGCGAGTGGTGGGACTGGAAGGTCTACACCGCCAACCTGACCGAGCAGTATGCCCAGATCGCGGTCGCGGGCCCCAGGGCGCGCGCCGTGCTCGAGGCGCTCGGCGGGCTCGACGTCTCGGCCGAGGCGTTCCCCTTCATGGCGTGGGTCGAGGGCACGCTGGGCGGGATCCCGGCGCGCGTCTTCCGCATCTCCTTCTCGGGCGAGCTGTCCTATGAGATCGCCGTGCCCGCCGCCCGCGGGCTGGAGATGTGGGAGCGGCTGATGGCCGCCGCCGCCCCGCATGGCGCGACCCCCTACGGCACCGAGGCGCTGCATGTGCTCCGCGCCGAGAAGGGCTTCATCATGATCGGGGATGAGACCGACGGCACGGTGACGCCGCAGGACCTGAACCTGCACTGGGCGATCTCGAAGAAGAAGGCCGATTACCTCGGCAAGCGCGGGCAGGAGCGCAGCTTCCTCAGCCATCCCGACCGCTGGCGGCTCGTCGGGCTCGAGTCGCTCGACGGCTCGGTGCTGCCCGATGGCGCCTATGCGGTGGCGCCGGGGACGAACGCCAACGGCCAGCGCAACACCCAAGGCCGCGTGACCTCGACCTATTTCTCGCCCACGCTCGGGCGGGGCATCGCCATGGGCCTGATCGCGCGGGGACCCGAGCGGATGGGCGAGGTCGTCGATTTCCCCACCCTCGACGGGCGGACGGTGCAGGCGCGCATCTGCGATCCGGTTTTCTACGACAAGTCGGGGGAGAAGCAGAATGTCTGAGGCCGCCATCCCCCTGACCGCGTCGGGCCCCCGCGCCATCGCCATCGCGCGCGTCCCCGACCGCGGCATGATCGTGCTGCGGGCCGACCTCGGCGCGGCCGCGACGAAGAAGGCCGTCAAGGCCGCCGTCGGCACCGCCGTGCCCGCCCTGCGCCGGATCGAGACGGCCGCCGACCGCGCCGCCGCCTGGATGTCGCCCGACGAACTCCTCCTCATGATGCCCCGGGCCGATGTGGATGCGGCCCTTGCCGCCATCGTCAAGGCGATGGGGGCGGCGCATCACCTCGCGGCCGATGTCTCGGATGCGCGCGCGGTCTTTACGCTCTCGCAGGGGCCGGTGCGGGCGGTCCTCTCGAAGCTCTGCCCGGTCGATCTGGCGCCCGACCGCCTGCCGGCGGGCGAGGTGCGGCGCACGCGGCTTGCGCAGGTGGCTTGCGCCTTTTGGTTCGATGCGGCGGGGGATGCGACGCTCGTGACCTTCCGCTCGGTCGCGCAATACGCGCAGGACCTGCTGACCCTCTCGGCCGATCCGGCCGAGGTGCCGCCGCTGCCGCGCGAGGTCTGATCCAGCGGCCGGGGCGGCGTCGTGGGCGCGCGCCCCGGTCGGCTCAGCCCAGCGCGGGGAAATCGGGCCGCAGGGGCAGGCGGCGCGCGCGCTGGCCCGTCAGGTCATGGAGCGCGTTGGCAAGGGCGGGGGCGGCGGGCGGGGTGCCGGGCTCGCCGACGCCCCCGATGTGGCGCTGGCCCGAGAGGATCCGCACCGCGAAGGCGGGCGTGCCCGACATGCGCAGTGCGTCGTAGTCGAAGAAGTTGCCCTGCTCGGCCGCGCCGCCGGCAAAGGTGATCTCCTCGTCGAGCGCGGCCGAGAGGCCATAGATCGCCCCCCCCACCATCTGCGCCTCGATGATCCCGGGGTCGAGCGCGGGGCCCGCGTCGCAGGCGATCGAGACGCGATCGAGGCGGATGCGCCCGCCCGTGTCGCGCACCTCGATCACCATCGCGACCGCGGTGCCGAAGGAATAGCAGAACGCCACGCCCCGCCCGGTGCCTTCGGGCTTGGGCGTATCCCAGCCCGACAGCTCGCGCACCGCCTGCAGCACGGCCGCGCCTTCGGGGAACTCCGCCGCCATGTGGTCGAGGCGGAAGTCGAGCGGGTCGCGCCCGGCGGCGGCTGCGAGCTCATCCATGAAGCATTCCTGAAAGAAGGCGTTGTGCGACGCGCCGACCGACCGCCAGAACCCGACCGGCACCGCGAGGTCGGCCAGATAGCCGCGCACCCGGTGGTTAGCGATCCGATAGGGCGCGTTAAAGAGGGCATCGACCGCCCCCTTGTCGGGCCCGCCGGGCGCGAAGCCCATCCAGCGCTGCATCCCCTGCTGTGCCGCCGATTGCGTCGCGACCTGCGCATCGAGCATCACCGCCCGCCCGTCCGCGACCGCGCCGCGCATCCGTGCGAGCGCGGCAGGGCGATAGAAATCCTGCCGCATGTCCTCTTCGCGGCTCCAGACGAGCTGCACGGGCGTGCCGGGCATGGCGGCGGCCAGACGCGCGGTGTAGCGGGCGAAATCGACCTCGCCCCGCCGGCCGAAGGCGCCACCCATCAGGGTGGTCACGACCTCGACATTCTCGGGCGGCAGGCCGGTTTCCTCGGCGCAGACCTTTTTCGCGAACATCGGCCCCTGCGTGCCGGTCCAGAGCGTCAGCCGGCCGTCCTGCAGATGGGCGGTGGCGTTCAGCGGCTCCATCGCGGCATGGGCAAGATAGGGCACGGCGTATTCCGCCACGACCTCGGTCGCCCCCGCGGGCAGGGTGCCCGCATCGCCCTCGTCGCGCAGCGTGGTGTTGGGCTCGGTCGCGAAGGCGGCCTCGATCCGCGCAAGGATCGCGGCCGTGTCGGCCGGATAGGGCGCGGCTTCCCATTCGGGCGCCAGTGCCGCGGCACCCTGCATCGCGAACCATGTGTTCGAAGCCACGACCGCGACCGCATCGCCCAGATCCACGACCTGCTCCACCCCCGGCAGCGCGAGCGCCGGCGCGGGGTCGAAGGCGACCATGCCCGCGCGCTGCGGGTTGGCGCGGATCGCCGCGAACTTCAGCCCCTCGGGCCGCACGTCGAGCGCGAACATCGCCCGACCCGTCGATTTCGCCGCCATGTCGAGACGCGGCAGCGACCGGCCGAGCAGCCGCCATTCCGAGGCCGGGCGCAGGTCGGGGGCGCGCAGCGGCTCGCGCGCGGCGTCCTCGGCCAGATCGGCATAGGGGATCGCAGTGCCGTCGGGGGCGATGACGCGGCCGGCCTCGGTGCGCAGCGTGTCGGCGGCAACGCCAAGGCGCCGCGCGGCGGCCGCCTTCAGCGCCTCGCGCGCCGTTGCGCCCGCCAGCCGATACTTGACGAAGGCATCCCTCATCGCGGTCGAGCCGCCCGTCACCTGCAGATCGAAGAGCTTGCCCGCCTGTCCGAGCCATGCGCCGATCGCGTGCATCGCGTCCGAGCGGTCATACCCCTTGCCCGGCAGCCCCTCGCCCAGAAGGGCCGCGTTGTAATAGGCGCGCGCGGCGGGCCCGTGATCGATCCGCACATCCTCCCACGCGAGGTCGAGTTCCTCGGCCAGAAGGGCCGCGAGCGTCGTCTGCGTGCCCTGTCCCATCTCGGCCCGGGGCGTGATGAGCGTGACACCCTCGCGCGTGATCAGCACGAAGGGGGTGAGGGCGGCCTCGCCCGGGCCGGGGCGCAGGGGGTTCGGCGCCTCGCGGCTGATGAACCACGCCCCGAACGCCGCCCCGCCCGCAATCGCGACCGAGCCGACAAGGAAGGTGCGACGGGCAATCCGACCTGCGCGCGACATCGCCTTACACCTTCGCTGCGGCGGCGTGGATCGCCGCGCGGATCCGGGGGTAGGTGCCGCAGCGGCAGAGGTTGCCGTCCATCGCCGCGTCGATCTCGTCATCCGTCGGCGCGGGCGAACGCGCCAGCAGGTCGGCCGCCTGCATGATCTGCCCCGACTGGCAATAGCCGCATTGCGCGACCTGATGCTCGATCCAGGCCGCCTGCAGCGGGTGCAGCCCCGGCCCGCCCGCGAGCCCCTCGATCGTGGTCACGCTACTGCCCGCGACATCGCCGAGCGTCGTCTGGCAGGACCGCACCGCCTGCCCGTCGACATGCACCGTGCAGGCCCCGCAGGCGGCAACGCCGCAGCCGTATTTGGTGCCGGTGAGGCCGAGCGCATCGCGCAGCACCCACAGGAGCGGCATGTCGGGCGGCAGGTCGAGCGCGTGGGCGCGCCCGTTCACGACAAGGGTCTGGGCCATGTTCCGATCGCTCCATCGTCATGCGGCGGGCACGACATGCCCGATTCCGGCCCGCGTGTCGATGCGGCGCGCATGCGCCGCGCGCGTTCAGTACCAGCGGTCCTCGACCTCGGCCTTGCGGCGCGCGATGAAGTCGCGCAGCGCCTCGTCGATCCCGGGATCGAGGGGCGGCGCCTCATACTCCGCAAGGCGCTTCTTCCAGAGCCTGTTGGCGCGCGTGGCCGCATCGCTGCCGCCGGCGGCCTCCCATTTCTCGAAGGGTTCGTTGTCGGCAAGCGCGCTGTCCCAGAAGGCGGTCTCGTAATGGGCCATGGTGTGGGCGCAGCCGAAGAAATGGTTGCCGGGGCCGACCTCGGCGAAGGCATCGACCGCAAGCTCGTCCTCGTCGACCTTCACGCCCGCCAGATAGGAATGCAGCGCGCCGCAGAGGTCGGCATCGAGCATGAATTTCTCGTAGGACATCGACAGGAGCCCGTCGAGGAAGCCCGCCGAATGCAGGATATAGTTCGCCCCGCAATGGATCGCGGCCAGCATCGACATGGTACCTTCGGTCATCGCCTGCGCGTCGGGCAGCTTCGAGGTGGTGAAGTTGCCCGAACAGCGCAGCGGCAGATTGAGCCGCCGGCAAAGCTGCCCGATCACCATGCTGCCTATGGCGGGTTCGGGCGTGCCGAAGGTGGGCGCGCCCGAGCGCAGGCTCATCGACGACAGGAAGTTGCCGAAGACGACCGGGGCGCCCTTGCGCTCAAGCTGCGTCAGCGCGCAGCCCGCGAGCGTCTCGGCCAGCGATTGCGCGATCGCGCCGGCCGAGGTCACGGGCCCCATCGCGCCGCCGAGGATGAAGGGCACGAGCACCGTGCCCTGACCTGCGCGCGCATAGGCACGCATGCCGCGCGTCATCGTCCCGTCCCACACGAGGGGGGAGTTGACGTTGAAATTGCCCATGATCACGCAGTTGCGATCCGCGAAATCCTCGCCAAAGAGGATCCGCGCCATGGCGACCGAATCCTCGGCCCGCTCGGCCGCCGTGACGGAGCCCAGAAAGCCCCGGTCCGACAGGCGGATATGGGCATAGACCATGTCGAGGTGGCGCTTGTTGACCGGCACGTCGGTCGGCTCGCAGATCGTGCCGCCCGAATGGTGGAACCAGGGCGAGGATTGCGCGAGCCTGATGAAGTTCTCGAAATCCTCGAGCGTGCCGAAGCGCCGCCCCCGGTCGAGGTCCATGACGAAGGGTGAGCCATAGGCCGGCGCGAAGACGACGCTGCGCCCGCCGATCAGCACCGAATTGGCCGGGTTGCGCGCGTGCTGGACGAATTCGGCCGGGGCGGTGCGGATGATCTCGTGCAGCATCCCCGGCTGAAAGCGCACCCGCACCCCGTCGACCTCGGCCCCCGCCTTGCGCCAGAGCCCGAGCGCCTCGGGATCGTCGCGGAACTCGATCCCGGTCTCGGCGAGGATGCGGTCGGCCGCGCGCTCGATCCGCACGAGGTTTTCCTCCGACATCACGTCATAGGTCGGGATGCCGCGCAGGATGTAGGGCACGCGCACCCCGCTCTGGGGTCCGGCGCGCTCGCGCCGGCGCGCCTCGCGCCCGCCGTGGCGCTTGCGGGCGGGGGTCAGGTCATCGGCGGGCAGGGCGATGGCATCATCCATGGGAACCTCGGGTCGGGATGGGCGGGTGGCAGGCGGGGCGGGGGTGCGATGGCGCGTCAGCCATCCTCGACCACCACCCGCAGGATGCGCCCATCGGTGTGAAATCCGATCGTCTCGATCCCCCGGCGCAGCACGGTGCGGCCCGTAGGCGCGTGGGTTGCACGCAACTGCCAGATCGCGCGCGCCGCCCGGGGGCCGGCGGCCGTGATCGCGCTGTCGGTCGAATGCTGGTCGGGGTGGGCCGCGAAATAGGCATCGAAGGCTGCAAGGATCGCGTCGCGCCCCGCGATCACGCCCGCCAGCCCCGCCGAGTGATAGACAGCCCCCGGCGCGAACAGGGGCGCAACCGCCGCCCGGCCATAGGGTTCGAGCGCCGCGTGATAACGGCGCAGAAGCGCCACGGGATCGTGCATCTGCCCTCGCCCCCTTACCCTCTGGCGCCGGATCATCGCCGAGCGGGCGGCGCCGCGCAAGCTTGCCCGTCTCGGCCTGCCCCCCTCAGCCCCGGCGAAGGAATGCGTCGACCGCCACGCGGTCCGGCGGCGCGCAGCCCGACGCGGTGCAGTTGAGCGCCGCCGCCGCGACCGCGCGCGCGAGCGTCGCGCGCAAATCATCCGCGCCGAGCGATGCGAGCGCGCCGGGCGCTGTCCGCCCCGCCGCCGCCAGCGTCGCGAGAAGGGTCCCCATCAGCGTGTCGCCCGCCCCGACCGTGTCGACGACGGCCACCTGCGGCGCGGGCACCCGGGCGTGGCCCGCGCGGGTCCAGCCCTCGGCGCCCTCGGCCCCGTGCGTCACCACGATCAGCCCCGCGCCGCGCGCTATCAGCCCTTGCGCGAAGGCCGCGGGTGCTGCGCCGGGGGCGAGGAAGGCCAGATCCTCGACGCTGAGGCGCACGATGTCCGCAACCGCGAGGATGCGGCCCACACGCCCGCGCCAGCCGGCGGGGTCGCGCGTCATGACCGGGCGGGCGTTCGGGTCGATCGCGATGCGCGCGCGCCCCGCGATCGCCTCGGCGAAGCCCGCGATCGCATCCGCCCCCGGCTGATCGATGAGCGAGATCGACCCGAAGCCCACCACATCGTCGGCGGCTGGGGCGAAGGCGGCCGCGTCGGGGGCAATACGGCGTGTCGCGGTGCCTTCGTTGAAGAAGGCATAGCGCGGCTCGCCCCCCTCGAAATCGACGAAGGCAAGCGTCGTCGGCGCATCGATCCGGGGTGCCGCGCCAAGGTCGATCCCGTGGCGGGCGAGGTCGGCGGCAAGCATCTCGCCGAACATGTCGGTCGAGATGGCGCCGAGGAACCCGACCTGCGCCCCCGCCATCGCCGCCGCCTTGGCGGTGTTGAAGGGCGATCCGCCGCAACGCGGCGCATAGGCGCGACCGCCACCCTCTGCCGCCACCGGCACGAAATCGATGAGCGCCTCGCCCATGAACCACAGCTTCGCCATTCCGCCTACTCCCGCCCCGAGATGCGGTCGATCATCGCGCGGAACGTCTCGGCCTCGGGCGGGCCGAGCGTTCCCATGCGCATGCGCGCCGACCAGTGCCCCCCCGGCGGCAGTGTCACCATCCGTCCCGCGGCGCGCTCGGTCGCATGGCCGTCGACCCCTGCGGTCGCGGGCAGGGCAAGGCCGAGGGCGTCGCGCCCGTCGCCGCGGCTGATCCAGCGGATCGCGACGGGCAGGGCGCGCGCGTCGAAGCTGATGTAATCGGCCCGGCCGTCGGGATGCAGCTGCATGGCATGGCTCCAGCCCTCGGCATCCGCGCAGGGGCTGATCGTCAGCACGACCTCGGGCGCAAAGGGAAGATCGGGCTTGAGCAGATGGTGCGCGCCCGGATCCCTTCCGAGGCGATCGACAAGGTCGCGCAGGCCCGGCGCGGGGGTCACATGGGCCGGCAGGTCGCGCCGCACGCGGACATGTTCGGGCGTGTATTCCGCCGCATAGCACAGCCGCGCGCCGTCGATCGGCCGGAAATTCGCGTGGCCCAGATACATGATCTCGAGCGGATCGTCCTGCCGCGCGTTCTCGACGTCGATCGCGACCTCGAGCGCGCTCTGCCCGAGCCCGAGCGCGACCTCGGCCCGGGCGGCGTAACGGGCGCCAAATGCCGTCCGGTGGCGATAGAGCCCGCCGAGCGCGATGCGGCCTGCCTGCGGATCGATCCGCAACTCGGCCGTCTCGAACCGCGCCAGCGGCAATTCCCCGTGCAGCGGGTGCGGGTCGTCCGGGGCGGGTGGACCGATCCGCAGCAGCCCGCAATGGATGAAGAAGGCGCCGTAGGTCTGAAGATAGGTCACACCCGGCACAGGTGCCTCGAAGGCCGACCCCATCGTCACGTCGCGCCCGTCGAAGGCAGCACGCCATATCTGCTGGCCCATGAACGGCAGCACCACGGCCTCGGCCCGCCCCGCGCGCAGCCGAAGCGCCTCGACCCCGGTCGGATAGCGGAACGCCTCGGCCACGAGGGCGCCGGCATGCGCGACCGGACGGCAGCCGAGATCGGGGAAATCGGCCGGGCGAAGGGGGAGAATTACGGTCATCTCCCGCACCCGCTGCCCGGGCGGCGATGCTGGGTCGAACGGAGGGGGTGGCGCGGGGATGTCACGATGGTGGTGGCGTGGCGCGAGGATTTCCGGCGAAGGATCGCGCAAGCCCGGGCGCCGTGCAACCCCCGCCGGCATGCTTGACGGCCGCCGCCCGAGCGGCGAGGCTCTGCCGCAGGTGCCGCCAGGCGGCACCATCGCGGCCGCGAAGGGGGGGGTGGCATGGTCGACATCGGCAGGATGTTCGGGGCGGATCCGGCGGCGGCGGCGCGCTTCATGGGGTTGCCCGGTTCGGCGACACTCGGCGCAGCGGAACGGGCCGGAATCGTGCTGTTCGGCGCCCCCTCGGCGACGCCCTATGCCAGTGTCGGGGCCTATTGCGCGGGGGGGGCGGCGGCGATCCGCGCCGCCGCGGCGCCCTATGCGGCCAATCTCGGCCATGTCAACTTCGATCTCGGTCGCCCGATCCTGCCCGAGGGGTACGTTGCGGTCGATGCCGGTGATCTGCCCTGCGACCCGGCGCGACCGGCCGAGGCGCGCGCCCTGATCGGCGATGCGGTCCGCGCCATCGTCGGGCGGGGCGCGGTGCCGATCGTGCTTGGTGGCGATGATTCCGTCCAGATCCCGATGCTTCAGGCGCTCGGCCAGACGGGGCGCCCGCTCAGCATCGTGCAGATCGACGCGCATATCGACTGGCGCGACGAGGTGCAGGGTGAGCGGCTCGGCCTGTCCTCGACCATGCGCCGGGCTGCCGAGATGGCCCATGTCGGCACCATGGTGCAGATCGGCGCGCGCGCGATCGGCTCGGCACGGCCGGCCGATCTGGCGGATGCGCGCGCCCGGGGCGTGCGCCTCTTTCCCGCCGCCGCGATCGCGCGAGACGGGTTCGGGCCGGCGCTCGCGGCCCTGCCCAAGGGGGGCGACATCGCGATCTGCTTCGATTTTGATGCGCTCGACCCCGCGATCATGCCCGCCGTCATCGGCCGCGCGGCGGGCGGGCTCGGGTATGACGCCTGGCTCGGGCTAGTCGAGGGGCTCGTGGCGCGGGGGCGGATCGTGGCCTGCGGCATGGTCGAGTTCATGCCCGAGCGGGATATCGACGGCATGGGCGGCATGGTCGCGGCGCAGGCGGTGGCGGCGATGATCGGCATCATCGCGGGGCAGGGCTGAGGTCAGTGCGGGCAGGGCGCGATCACGACCCCTGCCGAGGGCGTCGCGCCGGCCTCGCGGCATAGGGGCCCGTCACAAAGTCGCCAGCCCGCCCCGGTCGCGCCGGAGGCCGCGAGGTTCAGAGCCTCGACGCGCCGGTCAGGCGACCAGACCCACCATTCCCCGACGCGCCGGGCGTCCGGACCCGGTTCCATGCCGGCGCCGGATCCCCGGACCCGCGCTTCGACGAGATGCAGGTGGTCTGGGCCGACCTGCCAATGCTCGACCCAATCGACCCGCTCGACGGAATGGGTCCAGCGCAGCACAAATTCGGGCCCCGAGAGCATGACGGCGACCCCGGCGACCAGCAGGCAACTCATGCCGGACGGCGCAGGTGGCGGGCCTGCCACAGCACGAAGCCCGCCGTCAGCCCGAGCCCGATCGCGTCCGTCGCCGGCAGGGCGGCCACCAGGAGCCCCGCCGCCACCCCCGCGAGCGCACGCTGACCGAGGCCGAGCGGGCGGCCGAGCCAGCCGATCACCGCTATCCCCCACAGCCCGATCGCGATCAGCGCCTTCGCCACGATGTAGGCCACCGCCGGAACATAGCCGATCTCGGCCGCGAGCGGCCCTCCCGACTGAAGCATCAGCGCCGGCGCGTAGACCGCCATGAACGGAATGACGAAGCCCGCCGCCGCGATCTTGACGGCATGAATGCTGATCGTGAGGCCCCGTTCGCGCGCGATCGGGGCAGCCGCGAAACATGCCAGCGCCACGGGCGGCGTCAGATCGGCAAGGATGCCGAAATAGAAGACGAACATGTGGCTTACGATCAGCGGAACGCCGAGTTCGAGCAGCGCCGGGCCCGCGATCGAGGAGGTGATGATGTAGTTCGGGATCGTTGGGATCCCCATGCCGAGGACGATGCAGGTCAGCATCGTCAGCACGAGGCTCGCGAACAGGCTGCGCTCGCCCACGCCCACGATGAACTGGCCGAAGGTATTCGCGGCGCCGGTCAGCGTCATCGTGCCGATGATGACGCCGACAAGCGCACAGGCGAGGCCGACGGGCAGCGCGGTGCGCGCGCCGTCCGCCAGCGCATCGCGGCACATCAGGAGGGTCGCGCGCCCGCCACGGCTAGCGAGGTTCGCCGCGACAAGGAGCCCGATCAACCCCGCGAGCACGAGGATCCCCCATTGCAGGAACGCCCCCGCCCCGAGCCCGAGCCCGACCCAGATTATCCCGCGCAGCACCCCCGAGGGCAGCCCGAGCGCGACGCTGGCCCCGAGGATCAGCATCAGCGTCAGGCCAAGGCCAACCGTGCCTGCAAACAGGGGCGTGTAGCCCGCAAACAGCAGCCACACGAGCACGCCGAGCGGGAGCAGCAGGTGCCAGCCCCGCCGGATCGCGGCGATGGCAGAGGGTAGCTCCTCGCGTGACAGGCCGCGCAGGTTCATCCGTCCGGCCTCGAGATGCACCATCCAGAAGGCCGAAGCGAAATAGAGGATGGCCGGAATGATCGCGGCCTTGACGATCTCGACGTAATCGACGCCGAGCGTCTCGGCCATGATGAAGGCGACCGCGCCCATGACCGGCGGCATGATCTGCCCGCCCATCGATGCGGTCGCCTCGACACCGCCCGCGAAGCCCGCTCGATAGCCGAACCGCTTCATGAGCGGTATTGTGAACTGGCCCGTCGTCACGACATTCGCCACACCCGAACCCGAGATCGTGCCCATCAGGCCCGAGGACAGCACCGCGACCTTCGCTGCGCCCCCCATGCGCCGCCCGACGAGCGCGAGCGAGACGTCGGTGAACAGACGGATCATGCCCGCCTTTTCAAGAAAGGCGCCGAACAGGATGAAAAGGAAGATGAAGGTCGACGAGACATAGGTCGGGATGCCGTAGATGCCCTCGGTGCCATAGGCCATGTGGTCGATGACCTGCGCGACATCATAGCCGCGATGGTTGAGCGGGCTGGGCAGGTGTTCGCCAAAAAGGCAATAGGCCAGAAACACCCCCGCGATCAGCGGCAGCGCCGGGCCCATCATCGCCCAGGCGGCGGCGAAGACGAGCGCGAGCGCGATGAAACCCACCGCGATGTCGCGCCCGAGCGGATCGCCCGCCCGCATCAGGAGCGGCACATACTCCCACCACTGGTACAGCGCGACGCCCATGCCAAGGACCCCGCCAACCCAGCCGAGCGCCACGACCGCCGCGCCCGCCCCGCGCAGCGTCGCCAGCAGCGGAAATCCCAGCAGCATGAGAAACCCGACATGCAGGGCGCGGCTGACCTGCGAGGTCATGTCGATGAGATGGGCCGCCGTCAGGATCTGGAACGCCGAAAAGACGACCGCTATCCAGAAAAGGATGCGACCCCCGGTGCCGGGAGGGAACCCCGCGGCAAGCGGGTCGTGTGCGGCGGCGGTCTGGCTGGCGGTCATGCGCGGTGCGGCCGTGCAGAAGGGGCGCGGGCACCTGCGCGCCCGCGCCCTCGGTTGCTGACGCGCCTACTTCAGGATGCCGACCTCCCGGTAGTATCTCTCGGCCCCCGGGTGAAGCGGCACGGGCATCCCCGCGAGGGCGCTTTCAAGAACGATGCCCGACGCGGCCTTGTGCGCGGCGACGAGTTGATCGAGGTTCTCGAACAGAAGCTTCGTCATCTGATAGACGGTCTCTTCGTCGACCCCCTCATGCGTCAGGAAGAAGTTGCCGACCGCCAGGGTCGGCACGTCGGCCGTCTGACCCTCGTAGGTGCCGGCCGGGATGGTTGCGGCCAGATAGGGCGGCCCGAGGCGGTCGGCCACCTCGGGCGGTATCGCCACGATCGTGGTCGGGACAGAGGTCGCGAGATCCTTGATCGAGGCCACCCCGAGGCCCGCCGACTGCAACGTCGCATCAAGCTGGCGGTTCTTCATCAGTTCGACCGATTCCGCGAAGGGCAGGTATTCCGTCTTGCCTAGGTCGCCATAGCCCATGCCGAGCGCACCCATGATGGCCCGCGCGTTCAGTTCGGTGCCCGATTTGGCGGCGCCGACGGAAATCGCCTTGCCGCGGAAATCCTCGATCGAGGTGATGCCGCTATCGGCGCTTGCGGCGACCTGGATATAGTTGGGATAGGCGGCCGCGATGCCGCGCAGACGGTCGAGCGGGGCGGCAAACCCGACCTCGGCATTGCCCTGCCACGCATAGCCGACCGAGTCGCCCAGCGCGATGGCAAATTCGCCCTTGCCCTGCTGGAGCAGGTTGAGGTTCTCGACCGATGCCTTGGTCGATTGCACTTGCGTGCGTGCCCCGGCGATCCCGTCGCCATAGACCTTCGACAGTGCGACCCCGATCGGATAATAGACCCCCGAGGTTCCCCCCGTCAGGATGTTGATGAACTGTTCGGCCGTCGCCGTGACGGGAGCGAGCGCGATCGCAGCGCCTGCGACAATCACTCGGCCCTTGTGCCAAATCTTGCTGGACATGACTTCCTCCTATGCAGAGACGCGGTCGTCGCACCCGGTGCAACGTTGCGACTGGTCCGTCATCATTGACGCAGGTTATCGCATTGAAAACCCCCTTTTGGTTTTCGCGCCGATTTCCGCCCCGACATCGGCATGCCGCCGCCGGGCGGGCGTGCTCTTGCCGACCAATTCCTGCCCGCCACTTGTGCAAGGCGGCATTAAACGCTTAGGGTTTGGGCATCGCGCCGGGCTCGGATGAAGCGAGGTCGCGGCCAGTCAGTCGGGATATCGCTGCGGCGACCCGATCATGATCGAATGAGAGAGAGACGATTCAGCTTAATTGGAGAGACCGACATGTTCACCAGATTCCGCGCCACCCTAGCTGCGGCCGTCGTCCTCGCGGCGCCGGCACTGGCCGAGACACAGATGCCCTTCGCCCTCGACTGGAAGTTCGAGGGACCGGCAGCCCCCTATTTCGTCGCGATAGACAAGGGCCATTTCGCCGCCGAGGGCCTCGCGGTCGAGATCTCCGAGGGGGCAGGGTCGCTCGATGCGATCCCGAAAGTCGCGACGGGCGCCTTCCCGATCGGCTTTGCCGACATCAACAGCCTGATGCGATTTCTCGACCAGAACCCCGGTGCGCCGGTCACGGCGGTGATGATGATCTACGACAAGCCGCCCTTCGCGGTGGTCGGGCGCAAGTCGCTCGGGGTGTCGGGGCCGGCCGATCTGCCGGGCAAGATCCTCGGCGCACCGCCGCCCGACGGGGCATGGGCGCAATTCCCGATCTTCGCGGCCGAGAACGGCCTCGACATGGCCTCGATCACGGTCGAGCCCGTCGGCTTCCCCACGCGCGAGCCGATGCTGGCCGAGGGCAAGGTCGCCTCCGTGACGGGGTTTTCCTTTTCGGCGACGCTGAACCTCAAGCGGCTCGGCGTGCCGGCCGATGACCTGTCGGTGATCCTGATGGCCGATCACGGCGTGGCGCTCTATGGCAACGCCATCATCGTCAACACCGATTTCGCCAAGGCCAACCCCGCGCTCGTGACGGGCTTTCTGCGGGCGGTCGCGCGGGGCTGGGCGGATACGATCGACGATCCGGCGGGCGCGATTACCTCGCTCGTGGCGCGCAACCCGGCCGCCGATCCCGCGCTCGAGACCGAGCGGCTGCAGATGGCGATCGATGCCAACGTGCTGACCGACTTCGTCAAGGCCAACGGCATCGGCGGGATCGACGCGGCGCGCATGGCGCGCGCGATCGAGCAGACGAAATCGGTCTATCAGTTCAACGCCGAACCCGATGTCGCGGTCATTTTCGACGCCGCCTATCTGCCGACGGACGGCAGCCTCAAGATCGACTGATCGCGCGATCGCGCCGGCCCCGCTTCGTGCAGGGGCCGGCGCCCGCAAGGGGGCGACATGGCGAACCTGATCGAGATCAAGGGCGTGACCCACGCCTATCGCACCGCGGCGGGGCCGCTGCCGGTGCTCGAAAACCTCGACATCGCCGTGCCCGAGGGAGAGTTCTGCGCCGTCGTCGGCCCCTCGGGCTGCGGCAAGTCCACGCTGACGCGGCTGGTCGCTGGCCTGATGCGCCCCGACAAGGGCGAGGTCTGGCTGCATGGCGAGATGGTCCGCAGCCCGCGCAAGACCGTCGGCATGGCGTTCCAGAACCCCGTCATGCTCGAATGGCGCAGCGTGATCGAGAACGTGATCCTGCCGCTCGAGATCGTCGCCCCGTCGATGCCCCGCGCCGAAAAGGAGGCCCGCGCCAGCGCGCTTCTCGCCCTCGTGGGGTTGGCCGGGTTCGAGCACAAGCGCCCGTCCGAGCTTTCGGGCGGGATGCGCCAGCGCGCCTCGCTCTGCCGCGCGATCGTGCACAGGCCCGACGTCCTCATCATGGATGAGCCCTTCGGCGCGCTCGATGCCTTCACGCGCGAGGATCTCTGGCAGACGATGCACGCGCTGCGCGCCAAGGAGCCCTTCACGGCCGTCCTCATCACCCACGACCTGCGCGAGGCGGTCTATCTCGGGGATCAGGTGATCGTGCTCTCGGGCCGACCGGCCACCACGCAGCACATCATGCGGGTGGATTACCCCGGGCCGCGCGTGCTCGACGGGCTCTATACCCCCCAGTGCTCCGAGATGCTGCACATCCTGCGCGACCAGATCCGCATCGCGCAGGGACGCGATGCCGCCGAAGGGGCCACGCCATGAACGCGCTGCGCGCCGCCGCCGTCCCCATTGCCGCCATGCTCGCCTTTCTCGCGCTGTGGGAGTTCATCGTCTGGGCGAATGGCTGGCCCAATTACAAGATGGCCTCGCCCTCGGACCTGCCGCCGGCCTTCTGGAAGTTCCGCTGGTTCTTTGTCGAGATGTCGTGGCAGACGCTCTGGCGCACCGTCGCGGGGCTTGGCATCGCGGTGCTTGCCGGAACCCTGCTCGGCATGGCGATGGGGTTTTCGCGCGTCGCGCGCGATGCGCTCTATCCGCTGCTCGTGGGGTTCAACGCCATTCCCAAGGCCACGCTCGTGCCGGTGATCGCGCTCATCTTCATCGGGCAGCACGATTTCAACACGGTGCTGATGGCATTCCTGATTTCCTTCTTTCCGATCGCGGTGTCGGTCGGGATCGGCCTCTCGACGCTCGAGCCCGAATACCGCGACATCCTGCGCTCGCTCGGCGCAAGCCGGGTGACGATCTTCTGGAAGATCGCCCTGCCCAAGACCCTGCCCGAGTTCTTCGGCGCGCTGAAGGTGTCGGTGACGCTCGCCTTCATCGGCACCAACCTGGTCGAGATCGTCTCGCCCCATGGCCGGGGGCTCGGCGCGCTCTTCAAGTCGGGCGAGACGAACGGGGATTATCCGCTGATGTTTGCCGTGCTGATCGCGCTCGCGGCGCTCGGGATCGTGCTCTATTACGCGGTCGTCACGCTCGAGCGGATCTTCGCGGGCTGGGCCGAGCGCCCGGCGCAATAGGCCCTCAGTCCGACCCGCGCGCGATCCGCCGCTGGATCGCCCAGACCAGCGCCGCCGTCCCGAGGCCCACCGCGTCGGTCACAAAGCCCGAATCGATCATCGCCACGGCCGCGAGCACGAGCAGGAGCCGCAGCGCCGGGTTGAGCGGCCCCGACAGCCAGCCCTGCACCGCCGCGGACAGCAGAAAGACGCCCAGCAGCGCGCCCGCCACTACATGCGCGATCTCGACCGCGCCCCCCTGCATCAGGAGTTCGGGCGAGGAGAAGAACATGAATGGCACGATGAAGGCCGCGAGGCCCATGCGGAAGCTCTCGACGCTCGTGCGCATGGGGTCCGACTGCGCGATCGCCGCCCCCGCATAGGCGGCGAGCGCGACGGGGGGCGTGATCGCCGACATGACCGCGAAATAGAAGATGAAGAAATGCGCCGTCAGCGCATCGATGCCCATCGACACGAGGCCCGGCGCGATCACGCTGGCCGCGACGGCATAGGCCGCCGTTGTGGGCATGCCCATCCCGAGGATGATCGAGACGATCATCGCGAAGAAGAGGGCGAGCAGCTGGTTGTTCGCGGCAAGCCCGAGCAGCAACGCCGAAAAGCGCGTCCCGAGCCCCGTCAGCGCGATCACCCCCACGATGATGCCCGCGGCGGCGCAGACGGCGACAAGCTGGAGCGTCATCTTGGTCGAGATCTCGAGCGCGAACAGCAGCGCCCGCGGCCCCATCCGGTAGGGCGTCAGCCAGCTGACCACCGCGGCCGCCCCCATCGCGAGCGTCCCGGCACGGATGACCGAATAGCCCATGAACAGCGCCCCGATCAGGATCAGGATCGGCAGGAACAGGAACGCCTGCCGCGCCAGATCGCCAAATCGCGGCAGCTCATCGCGCGGCAGGCCCTTCATGTCGTGTTTCTGGGCGGCCAGATCGACGTTGAAATAGACGCTGACGAAATAGAGCATCGCGGGGATGATCGCGGCGATCACGATCTCGGAATAGGGGATCCCGGTGATCTCGGACATGATGAAGGCGCCGGCCCCCATGATCGGCGGCAGGATCTGCCCGCCCGATGAGGCCGCGGCCTCGACCGCCGCAGCCGTCTGCGGCCTGTAGCCCACCCGCTTCATCAGCGGGATGGTCAGCGAGCCCGTCGCCACCACATTGCCCGCCGAGGTGCCGTTGATCATCCCCATCAGCCCCGACCCGAACACCGCGACCTTGGCCGGCCCGCCGCGTCGGCTGCCGGCGGCGGCAAAGGCGAAGTTCACGAAATACTCGCCCACCCGGCTGGCCTGAAGAAAGGCCGCGAAGGCCACGAAAAGGATGATGTAGGTCGAGGATATCGCCGTCGTCGGCCCGAGGATGCCCTGATCGGTGAAGACGTAGGTGAAGAAGCGCGTGATGCTGTAGCCCCGGTGATAGAAGATCCCGGGCAGCCATGGCCCGACGAAGCTGTAGATCACGAAGATCCCGGCGATGATGACGAGGGCGAGCCCCGCGAGGCGGCGCGTGAGCTCGAGGATCAGCGCCACCCCGATCAGCGCCGCCCACATGTCGGCCTCTTTCGCAAGGCCCGTCCCGGCCCGCAGGCGCAGCAGCGGCGCGTGCAGGATGATATAAAGCGTGACCGCCACCGCCGCCGCCGCGAGCACGAGATCGGCAATATCGACCCGGCCGCGCCGTCCGTCCGGCATGATCCACCCGACGATGAGCGCAAGCCCGGTCCCGAGCGCAAGCGGCACCCCGAAACTCCAGCGATGCGCGGCGGCAGGCGCCCCTTGCCCGACACCCTCGCCCAGCCAGAACAGGATCGCCTGCCCGAGCCCGAGCGCGACCAGCGCCGCCGCCGGCGCGATGAGGGCGGCCCGCCAGGGGTGCGGGGCCGCCTCGGCCGGCGCGAAGCGCATTGCCGAGAACAGCAGGAACCCGATCCCGAGCCCGCCGCCCACATGGATCAGCCGATAGGTCCAGGGTTCGAGCGGATAGAGGTTCAGGATCGCGATGTGAAAGGCGGTATAGAGGACGCAGAGTGCGGCGAGCCCGCGCGCGAGGTGCCCCGAGGGTCGGCGCTGGTTGTCGGCAAAGATCTCGTTGTCGATCCCGGCCGCGATCGCCTGGTCCCCCGCCGGTGCTGTCGTCATCGACGCGCCCTCCGCCTTGCGTGGTTTTTCTGCCGCGGGCGCCCCCCCTCAGGCGAGCGCCCGCGTTCAGATCTGGCGCCGCCCGATCATTTCAGCGTGTCGGGCACCGTGATTCCCTTATCGGCAAGGTAGCGCACCGCTCCGGGGTGGAAGGGCATGAAGGTGTTCTTGTCCCAATTCTCGACCAGCGTTTCCTTGGCCGCGGCGTGGATCTGCTTCATGCGGTCGGGGTTGTCGAGCGCAAGCCGCGTGATCTCGTAGGCGAGCGACTCGGGCATGTCCTTGTGCGCGATCGCGAAGTTCCAGAGCGCGACGGTATGCTGGTCATAATCGTGGCCGGCATAGGTTCCGGCCGGGATCGTCAGCGGCGCCATCGCCGGATAGGCCTCGAGCACCTTGGCCCGTTCGGCGTCGGTAAAGCCGAACATCACCACATCGTGCTGCGCCGCAAGCTCGGCGAAGGCCGCGATCGGCACGCCCGCGGCAAAGGCGAAGGCGTCGATCAGCCCGTCCGACAGCTGCCCCGCCGCATCGGCGGCGCCGGCGTTCGAGATCGTCGCCTCCACCCCGAGGGCGGACATGAACTGCGGCCAATAGGTGCCGGGCGTGCCGCCCGCGGGGCCGACCGAGACGCGCTTGCCCGCGAGGTCCGACACCGACGCGATGCCCGAGGACTTGAGCGCGATGACCTGGAAGGGCGTCTGGTACATCGGGAAGAGCGCGCGGATGTCGGTATGTTCGAGCCCCGGCGCCAGTTCCGACTTGCCGATCCAGGCATCATAGGCCGGCCCCATCGTGACAAGCCCCATCAGATGGTCGCCCGTCTGCACGAGGGTGACGTTCTGGACCGGCCCGCCCGTCACCTCGCCCGTCGCCCCGAGGCCGAGCGCCTCGGAGATGAAGCCCGCAAATCCGTTGCCATAGACGAAATAGGTTCCCCCCTGAGAGGCGGTCCCGATCGTCATCTCCTTGGGCCAGTCGCTGCGGTCCTGCGCGATGGCGGCGGTGGTCATGGTTGCCGCAAGTACGGCCGCCGAGAAGGTCTTTGTGAACATGGTTCCTCCGATATCTATGGGTATTGGCGGGGAGTGCCCCGAAGTTCGTCCACTCAAACCCGCATGGCGCCGCCGATCAAGCATTCTTTGCGCGCGCCTGGCGGGCCCCTGCCATGCGTTTGGGATCTTTCTGCAGCGCCGCGATCTGGCTATGCTGCGCCGTCGCCAATTGCCGGCGACCCTGTGAGGAGGGGAAGATGGCCCCGCGCGCCTTGATGGTTCCCGATCGCTTCGCCTCGGTCTATGCGCAAGGCTTTGCCCGCGTCGCGATCGCGACCCACCGCGTCCACCCCGCTGACCCTGCCGCGAACCTGCGCGAGATGGGGCCGCAACTCGCCGCTGCCCACGCCGCCGGCGCGGCCGTCGTCGTCTTTCCCGAGCTTGGCCTGACGGGCTATGCGATCGACGACCTCCTCCACCAGCAGCCGGTGATCGAGGCCGCGGCCGCGGCCCTCGCGGCGCTGACCGACCGGAGCCGCGATCTGGCGCCGCTGATCCTCGTGGGCGCGCCGCTCCTGTGGCAGGGGCATCTGTTCAACTGCGCGGTGGCGGTGCATCGCGGCCGGGTCGTGGCCGTCGTGCCCAAGACCTACCTGCCGAATTATCGCGAATTCTACGAGGCGCGCCACTTCGCGCCCGGCAGCCTCGTGCCGCCCGGGGCGACGGTTGCGCTGGGTGGGTCCGAGGTGCCCTTCGGCACCGACATCCTGCTTGCGGCCGAGGACGTGCCGGGCCTCGTGCTCGGGATCGAGATCTGCGAGGATCTGTGGGTGCCGGTGCCGCCCTCGTCGCACGCGGCGCTTGCCGGCGCGCGGGTGATCGCGAACCTCTCGGCTTCGAACGCCACCATCGGCAAGTCCGAGGACCGCCACGCGCTCTGCCGCGTGCAATCGGCGCGCTGCGCGGCGGCCTATCTCTATTCCGCCGCGGGCTATGGGGAATCGACGACCGACCTCGCATGGGACGGTCAGGCGATGATCTACGAGGGGGGCGCGATGCTGGCCGAGGGCGCGCGATTCTCGACCGCGCCCGAGCTTCTGGTCGCCGACATCGACCTTGAGCGGCTCCAGGCCGAGGCGATGCGGATGGGAAGCCTCGCGCAGAACCGCCGCGATGCGGCCGGCGCGCCCTTTCGGCGGGTGGCATTCCGCCTCGATCCGCCGGCGGGCGACATCGGCCTCAAGCGCCCGCTCTCGCGCTTTCCCTTCGTGCCCGACGATCCGGCCCGGCTCGATCAGCTTTGCGCCGAGGCCTTCGCGATCCAGGCGCAGGGGCTGGCGCGCCGGCTCGAAGGATCGGGCCTCCGCAAGGTCGTGCTGGGCGTTTCGGGGGGGCTCGACAGCTCGCACGCGCTGCTCGTCGCGCTCGAGGCGGTGCGGCTCCTGGGCGGGGCGCCCGCCGACATCCTCGCCTTCACGCTGCCCGCCTTCGCCACCAGCGCGCAGACGAAATCCTCGGCCTGGCGGCTCATGCGGGCGACGGGCGTGACGGCGGCAGAGATCGACGTGGGCCCGGCCGCGGTGCAGATGCTGCGCGACATCGGCCATCCGGCCGCGGATGGCGCGCCGGTCTATGACATCACCTATGAGAACGTGCAGGCCGGCGCGCGGACATCGCTGCTGTTCCGGCTGGCCAACCGCCACGGGGCGCTTGTCCTCGGGACGGGGGATCTGTCGGAACTGGCGCTCGGCTGGTGCACCTATGGCGTCGGCGACCACATGAGCCATTACAACGTCAACGCCTCGGTGCCCAAGACGCTGATCCAGCACCTGATCCGCTGGGTCGCGGCGCGGCCCGCGACCGATCCGGCCCTCGCGCAGGTGCTGCGCGACATCCTCGCGACCGAGATCAGCCCCGAGCTGGTGCCGGGCACGGCCGACGGCCCGGCGCAGCGGACCGAGGATGCCGTGGGCCCCTATGCGCTGCAGGATTTCACGCTCTTTCACACCGTGCGCTACGGGCTGCGGCCATCCAAGATCGCCTTCCTCGCCTGGCACGCCTGGCGCGACGCCGGGGCCGGATCCTGGCCGCCGGGGATCGAGGCCGACCGCCGCCGCGCGTATGATCTGCCCGAGATCCGGCGCTGGCTTGTCGTCTTCATCCGCCGCTTCTTCGCGCAGAGCCAGTTCAAGCGCAGCGCCGTGCCGAACGGGCCCAAGATCAGCTCGGGCGGCTCGCTCTCGCCCCGCGGTGACTGGCGGATGCCGAGCGATGCGAGCGCGGCCGCCTGGCTGGCCGAACTCGACGCGCGGCTGCCGCCCGAGGGCTGATCTATTCCGCCACGAGGCGCGCCGGGAACCCCTCGGCGCGCAGGTCGGTGCCGAGCGCATCCTCGAGCAGCTTCACGATCTGGGTCGATTGCGCCCCTCCGCCATAGGCCGCGCGGCCCCGCACGAAGGTCTGATAGGTGGCGCCCGCCAGATCGAGCGGCACCTCGAACTCGCGCCCGAAGCCCATCGCGAAGCCGAGATCCTTCAGCGCCAGATCCATCGTGAACGCGATGTCGTAGCTGCCGTTGAGGATGAGCTGCCCCTCGGTCTCATGGACGAAGGAGTTGCCGGACGAGGCCTTGATCGCGGCCCAGGCGGTCGCGAGGTCGATCCCGCCCCGCCGCGCGAGCATCAGCGCCTCGCCATCCGCGACGAGGTGGATGAAGGCCAGCATGTTGGTGATGACCTTGATGACGGCGGCCGACCCCAGCGGGCCGATGTGAAAGATGCGGCCCCCCATCGCCTCGAGGGCGGCGCGGTGGCGCGCGACCATCTCGGCCGGGCCGCCCGCCAGCACCGTGATCTCGCCGCTCTCGGCCAGGTGCACCCCGCCCGTGACGGGGCATTCGAGCATCGCGACGCCGTGCTCGGCCGCAAGCGCGCCAAGCCGCAGCACATCGTCGCGGCCGAGCGTGCTGCATTCGAGCCATTCCGCGCCGGGGCGCATCTGCGGCAGCATCTGGCGCAGCACCGCCTCGGACACGGCCGGCGAGGGCAGGCAGGTCATGACCGCATCGACGCGCGCCGCGACCTCGGCAGGGGAAGCGACCGCGGTCGCGCCCAGCGCGACGTGCCGCTCGGCCAGCGCAGGGTCGCGGTCGTGCACCACCACATCGAACCCGGCGCGGCAGAGGCTTGCCGCCAGATGCCCGCCCAGATTGCCAAGTCCTACAAAGCCATAGCGCATGCCCGTCCCTCCTTGCGCCGGGGGCTGCGATGCCGCACCGTGCGTTGCGCCGGTTTGGTGCCGCGTTCGTGGGGCTGCGCGTCTCAAAGCGGCACGGACGGGCCTGTCCGCGACCACGGGGATTGACCTCGCGGCGGTTGAGTTCTAAATTCTGTTTACACTTTTCGGGTGGGGTCGATGCGCTACGTCCAACTTCGCGCCTTTCACTACGTTGCGACCCGTGGCGGCTTTTCCCGCGCGGCCGAGGCGCTGAACCTGACCCAGCCCGCGATCTCGGATCAGGTCCGCAAGCTCGAGACCGAGTTCGACGTGCTGCTCTTCGATCGCAGTCGCAAGCAGGTGGTGCTGACCCCGATCGGGGATCGGCTGCTCTCGGTCACGCGCCGGATGTTCGAGACCGAGCAGGACGCCTTCGAGCTGCTCTCGCAAAGCAGCGGGCCGCGCCGGGGGGTGTTGCGGCTTGTCGTCGATTCCGCCCATCACCTGCGCCGCATCCTGCCGACCTATCGCGCATCCCACCCCGACGTGCGCATCACGGTCGCGACCGGCAATACCCGAGAGGTCTACGAGGCGCTCCATGCCTATGAGGCCGATCTGGGCATCATCGGCGATGCCGAGGCGGGCCCGGCGTTCGAATCGGTCGCGCTGTCGCAGACCCCGATCCTTGCCTTCGTCGGGCGCGGCCACGCGCTTGCGGGGGTCGATGACGTCGATTTCCCGACCCTCGCCCGCTATCCGCTGGTGCTGCGCGAAAAGGGGTCGAACACCCGCGCCCGCGTCCTCGAAGCGGCCGATCGCCTGGGCATCATCCTTACCCCCGCGATCGAGGCGCAGGGCCGCGAGGCGGTGCGCGAACTGGTCGCGAGCGGGGCGGGCGTCGGCTTCGTCGCCGCGTCCGAGTTCGACGACGATCCCCGCCTGCATCCGCTGCGCCTGCGCGACGCCTCCAGTGCCGAGATGTCCGAGACGCTGATCTGCCTGCGCGAGCGCAGCAAGGGCCCGACGGTCGCGGCCTTTCTCGAGATCGCCCGAAGCGTCATCACCGACACGGGCGCCTTGGCTTCGGCACTCCCCTCCATATAAGGTCGGGCCGAGCAAACCGTCGAGGCCCCGCGCATGACCGACCCCGCGCCGCCCAGCGCCGCCCCCGACCTGCGCAGCGGGGCAGCGGTCGCGATCCGCGCCTTCACCGCGCCCGCCCGCCATCGGCGGGCGGTGTTCTTTTGCGTCGATCGTGGCTTTTTCCCCTATGCGCTGTTCGTGGCGGACCAGATCGCCCGCAAATGCCCCGCGCGGGGCTTCGACCTGTGCATCCTGACCGACCATGACCCCGGCGCCCACCCGATCTGGGCGGATGGGCGCATCCGCATCCTGACCGTCGATTTCGCGGCCCTTGCCGATCTGCTGGCGACCGATGCGCGCATCTCGCTCGTGGCTTATCTGCGCATCTTCGCGCCCGCGATGCTGGCGGACGACTACGACCGGCTGCTCTATCTCGATGCCGACGTGTTCTATCAGCGCGGCGATCTCGACCGGCTGCTCGGGCTCGATCTCGGGGGCAGGGCGCTCGGTGCGGTGCGCGACATGATCCAGCTGCGCAAGCCCGACCGCCGCCCCGCCGACACCGCCCCCTTCGTCGAGGGGCACCACCGCTATTTCAACTCGGGCGTGCTGCTCATCGATGTGGCGGGGTTTATGGCCGCCGATGTCGCACGCCGCGCCATCGCCTTTGCGACCGAGCATGCCGAGACGTTGCAAGAATTGCAGCGCGCGCGGCGCTTCTTTCACGATCAGACGATCCTCAACATCCTCTTTCGCGATGCCTGGGCCGAGCTCTCGCTGGTCTGGAATTACGAATACTCCCATCAGACCATGTATTTCGCGGCCATGTTCGATGTGTGTATTTATCACTTCATCGGGCGGCGCAAACCGTTCAAGGGCAGCTATGGCGGCTTTCCGCGCCGCTTCACGCAGGAATACCGCCGCTTCTTCACCGAGGATTATCCCGATGCGGCGGCCCTTGCGGGTGTGCAGGACGGATTGCGGATCGGAGAGCACAGGTTCGCGCATCTGCGCGTCCTGCTCTGGCACGCGCTCAACGCGCACCGCTTCCTGCCCAACGAGGGCCGCTTCGCCGATGATTTCGAGGTTCGCGGATGACCGTGCGGGGCCGGGTCTGCGCCGTGACCATGGCGCGCAACCCGGGCATCTTCGCGCGGCTCTGGCTTGGCCATTACGGCCGGGCCTTCGGGGCGGAGAACTGCTTTCTGATCCTCGACGGTACCGACCAGCCCGCCCCCGAGGGCACGGGCGCCAACATCCTGCGCCTGCCGCACCGGGCCTTGCCGCGCGAGGTGGGCGACCGGCGCCGGGCGGGCATCATCTCGGACATGGCGGCGGCGCTCTTTGCCGCCTATGACGTCGTCGTCGCGACCGACATCGACGAGATGCTGCTCCTCGACCCGGCAGCGGGCCACGACCTCGCGGCGCATCTGGCGGGGGTGGGGCATGCGGGCGTCTCGGCGCTCGGGATCGACATCGCGCCCGGCCCGGGCGAGGGGCCGCTCGACCCCGGCGCGCCGGTGCTGCACCAGCGCCGCTTCGGCGTCGTGAACTCGCGCTATACCAAGCCCGTCGTCGCCACCCGGCCCGTGCGCTGGGGGGCGGGGCTGCACCGGATGAAGGGGCGGAACTTCCGCATCGACCCGGCGCTCTATCTGCTGCATCTGGGGCTGGTGGACGGGCCGGGGCCCGTGGCGCCCGAGCTCGCGGCGCAGGGCTGGGGCGCGCATGCGGCGCGGCGTGCGGGCGCGGCCGAGGCGCTGAAGGCCGGGGCCGCCACCGCCCCCGGGGGGGCGGAGGTCTTCGATCTGGCGCGCCGACGCCAGAGCCTCTGGCGCCCGATCTATGCCTGGAACAAGCCCGGGCGCGACCGCCTGCGCGTCATCCGCCTGCCCGAAGGCTGGCGCGACCTGCTCTAGGCCGCGCCAGATCGGGTGCTCAGGCCTCTTCGGCCTCGGCCTTCTTCTCGACGATCTCGGCGCCGGTCTCCTGATCGACCATCCGCATGCCGAGCCGGACCTTGCCGCGTTCATCGAAGCCCAGAAGCTTGACCTTGACCTCCTGGCCTTCCTTCAGCGCCTCGTTGGGATGGTTGAGGCGCTTGGCCGAGATCTGGCTGACGTGCACGAGGCCGTCGCGCTTGCCGAAGAAGTTCACGAAGGCGCCGAAATCGACGAGCTTCACGACCTTGCCGGTATAGATCCGGCCCACTTCGGGTTCGGCGACGATCGACCAGATCATGTCATAGGCGCGCTTGATCGCATCGGCCGAGCTCGAGGCGATCTTGATCACCCCGTCGTCGTTGATGTCGACCTTGGCGCCCGAGGTCTCGACGATCTCGCGGATGACCTTGCCGCCCGAGCCGATCACTTCGCGGATCTTGTCGGTGGGGATCGTCAGCGTCTCGATCTTCGGCGCGTATTCGCTGAAGCCCGCCGGGGCCGAGATGGCCTTGGCCATTTCGCCAAGGATGTGCATCCGCCCGTCCTTGGCCTGCGACAGCGCCTGCTCCATGATCGCGGGCGTGATGCCCGCCACCTTGATGTCCATCTGGAGCGAGGTGATCCCGTTCGCGGTGCCCGCGACCTTGAAATCCATGTCGCCCAGATGGTCCTCGTCGCCGAGGATGTCGGTCAGCACCGCCCAGCGGCCGTCATCCTCGAGGATGAGGCCCATGGCGACGCCCGCGACCGGCGCCTTCAGCGGCACGCCCGCATCCATCATCGCGAGCGAGCCGCCGCAGACGGTCGCCATCGAGGACGACCCGTTCGATTCGGTGATCTCCGAGACGATGCGGATCGTGTAGGGGAACTCGGTCGCCGGCGGCAGCACCGCCTGAAGCGCCCGCCACGCGAGCTTGCCGTGCCCGATCTCGCGCCGGCCGGGGGGGCCGAAGCGGCCGACCTCGCCCACCGAATAGGGCGGGAAGTTGTAGTGCAGCAGGAAGTTCTGGCGCGAATTGCCGTGTAGCGCATCGATGATCTGCTCGTCCTCGCCCGTGCCGAGCGTGGTGACGCAGAGCGATTGCGTCTCGCCCCGGGTGAAGAGGGCCGAGCCATGCGTGCGCGGCAGCACGCCCGTCTCGCACACGATGGGGCGCACGGTGCGGGTGTCGCGCCCGTCGATGCGCGCGCCGCCCCCGATGATGTCGCCCCGCAGCACCGAGGCCTCGAGCTTCTTGAAGCACTCGCCGAGGTTCGCGTCGGCCAGTTCCTCGGGCGAAAGTGCCGCGCGGATCGTGGCGCGGGCCGCGTCGATGGCGTGGTGGCGCTGCTGCTTGTCGCGCACCGCGAAGGCCGCGCGCATCGCGCCCTCGCCCGCCGCCTTCACCTTGGCATAGAGCGCGCCGAAGTCCGGCGGGGCGAAGTCGAAGGGCTCGCGCGCCGAATCCTCGGCGAAATCGACGATGAGGTCGATCACCGGCTGCATCGCCTCGTGGCCGAACTTGACCGCGCCGAGCATCTCGGCTTCCGACAGCTCATAGGCTTCGGATTCGACCATCATGACGGCATCCTTCGTCCCCGCGATCACGAGGTCGAGCCGCTGGTCGGGATTGCCGCGCAGGTTCTGCATGTCGTCGACCGAGGGGTTGAGCACATAGCCCCCCTTGGTGAAGCCCACGCGCGCCGCCCCGATCGGCCCCATGAAGGGCACGCCCGAAACCGTGAGCGCGGCCGACGCCGCGATCATCGCGACGATGTCGGGCTCGTTCACGAGGTCATGGCTCAGCACCGTGACGATGATGAGGACCTCGTTGCGGAACCCGTCGACAAAGAGCGGGCGGATCGGGCGGTCGATCAGACGCGAAACCAGCGTCTCCTTCTCGGACGGCCGCGCCTCGCGCTTGAAGAAGCCGCCGGGGATCTTGCCCGCGGCATAGTAGCGTTCCTGATAGTGCACCGTGAGCGGGAAGAAGTCCTGCCCGGGCTTGGCGGATTTGGCGAAGGTCACGTTGGCCATGACCGAGGTCTCGCCGAGCGTGGCGATGACCGACCCGTCCGCCTGACGGGCGACGCGCCCCGTTTCCAGTGTCAGCGTCTCTTCGCCCCACTGGATCGATTTTCTCGTGATATTGAACATCCATCATCCTCTGGGGAGCACCCACGGGCCCATCCCGTGTCTCCCATGTTCGCGGCCCCATTGCCGCCGCCCCCTCGCATCATCAGGCGCCCCGGGGGCAGGGGCTCCATCTCAGATGGGCGCGCCATACAGGAAAACAAAGCCCTTGGAAAGCGGCGACGGCGCGCGCGCAAAATGCAAAGGCGCGCCACGGGGGCGCGCCTTACTGTCGTGGCAGGGGCGCCCGCGTCAGCGGCGCAGGCCGAGGCGGGCGATCAGGTCCTGATAGCGCGCGGCGTCGCGGCTCTTGACGTAATCGAGCAGCTTGCGGCGCTGGGCCACGAGCTTCAGCAGGCCGCGGCGCGAGTGGTTGTCCTTCTTGTGGGTCTTGAAGTGCTCGGTCAGCGCGGCGATGCGCGTCGAGAGCACCGCGACCTGCACCTCGGGCGAACCGGTGTCGCCGGGTTTGGTCGCATATTCCGCGATCACGCGGGTCTTGTCTTCGGCCGAGATCGACATCGGGGCTCCTTTCGGATGGGGCGCAAGCCGGGATGTCGTCCAGCAGGGCCGGTGGAGTGTGCCGCGCGGACCTCGCGCGGTGGCCAGCCGATACGCGAGATGCGGCGCAAAGAAAAGCCCCCGCGTGCGCCGCCCCGATTTCGCCGCATTCGCGTGTCAGGGTTGCGGTCGGGGTGATGTGTCCACTTCGGGTGGCACGGGGCCGGGGCGCGGGGGCGCGCCTTCGGGGGTGAGGATGTATGAGCTGTTGGGGCTTCTCGGCCTGATCGCCGCTGGCGGCATGGCAACCGCGCTGCTTTCCGATGAAGGCGGGGCGCCCGCATCGTCATCCGATGAGGATGAAGGCGACCCGACGGTGGACGGGCTCGGTGCGCACGGCAGCGCGCCGGCGGCGGACAATCTGATATCCTATGTCGGCGGCGGCGTCGGGGTCATCCTGGCAGGCGGCCCGGGGGGGAATGTGCTGTCAGGTGGGGCAGGTGACGACCTCATCACCGCGGGGCCGGATGGCGACGGGCTCGACGGCGGTGCGGGGCGCGACCTCCTTTTCGGCGGGGCGGGCGACGACCAGATCGACGGCGGGGCGGATGCGGACCTGCTCCGGGGCGGGCCGGGCAACGACATCCTGCGCGGGGGCGAGGGCGACGACACGCTTTCGGGCGGCGAGGGGGCGGATTCGCTCTGGGGCGGGGCGGGGAACGATGCGCTCGATGGCGGCGCGGGCGATGACGTGCTGCGCGGCGGGGATGGTGATGACGACCTGGCCGGGGGGGCGGGCGACGATTGGCTCGACGGCGGGGCGGGCAACGATCTGCTCAGCGGGGGCGCGGGGCACGACACCCTCGACGGCGGGTCGGGGCGCGATGTGCTGACAGGCGCGATCGCGGGCGATCCGGCCGATCTCGGCAATTTCCTCAACGGGGGGACGGGGGCGGACCTGATCCTCGCGGGCCCCGGCGATGTGGCGACGGGCGGCGAGGGCGCGGACCGCTTCGTGCTGGGCGAATGGTTCGACGAGGGCGGCATCGCCCGCATCACCGATTTCGAGGCCGGGCACGATGCCCTCGTCCTCGTCCTGCCCGAGGGCCACGGGGGCGTCGTGACCGTGGCGCCCGGCCCGGCCGAGGGCGAGGTCAGCGTGCGGATCGACGGCGCGACCGTCGCGATCGTGGCGGGGGCGCCGACCCTCTCGGCCGCCGACATCGCGATCGAGCGCGCCCCGCCCGATGCCGACCTCTGGCGCGCGGGTTAGCGGCGCGTCTCGATCTCGCGCAGGATCTCGGCGGCCCATTCGCCGACGATGGGGAGGATCTCGAGTTGCCCGAGCCACCAGCCGAGGAACGACACGAGCAGGCTCGCGCCGAGCGCGGTGCCAAGCCCGAAGGCCAGCCCCCGCGCGAGCTGCCACATCAGGGTCGCGACCGGCCCGGGCCGGCGCGCGAGTTCGCGCCGCAGCGCCTCGACGGCCGCGACCAGCTCATCGGTGTCGGGCGCGCTCATGCGGCCTCCCACGGTTCGGGGGGGCGGGAATAGGGCAGATAGAGCGGATGGCGCGGCGCCCCGTCCCGCGTCAGGCCGAGATGCCAGAGCGTGTGCCCGGCGGCGCGCAGCAGCCGCGCCACCGCCGCACCGCGCCCCAGATGCGCCCCATGCGCGCCCCAACAGGCGATGATGCGCTGCGCCCGCCCTGCGGCCCGCAAGATCGCGGCATCGTTGCCATCCCCCACGGGCTCGGGATGGGCGCGCATGTCGCGGGGGTCGGTCGCGCGCAGGGCGAAGATGTTGGCGACCGCAAACCCGCCATAGCCCATGGCGCGCGCGCGCCGCTCGCACCGCTCGACGGTCGGGTCGTTCTCTGTCTCGGTCGCGGTCGAGGGGTTCAGCGCCACGAAGAGGATCGCGGGCGCCCCCGCCGTCCAGACACGCTCGAGGGCAAAGCGGTAGGCCATGCAGGGCGAATAGACCGCCCGGCTCGCGGCATCGCCCTTCTGGTGGGTGCGCTCGATCATGCAGGGCCGAGCGCCGCGCGCGGATCGTGCCGCGCGAGTCGACCGAGCAGGAATTCGACATCCGCCCGCCCGGCCGCGTTCAGCGCCGCGCCCGGCTTGCGCTGCCCCTCATGCGCGATGACGCCGCGCCGCATCAGCACATGCTTGCGCACCGCCAGCCCGAGGCCCGGCTGCTGCTCGTACCGCAAGAGCGGCAGATGCGCGTCGAAAAGATCCTGCGCACCCGTGCGGTCGCCTGCCGCGTGCAGCCGCACGAGATCGACCAGCATGTCGGGAAAGGCATAGCCCGTCATCGCCCCGTCCGCCCCGCGCACCATCTCGAAATCGAGGAAGAGGCCCCCGTTGCCGCACAGGATCGACAGCGGCCGAAGCACGCCCTCGGCCTGCCAGCGCCTGAGCGCCCCGATCTTGTCGAGGCCCGGCCAATCCTCGTGCTTGAGCATGACGGCCGAGGGATTCTCGGTGAAGATGCGCCGCAGCACGCCGGGCGCCATCACGACGCCGAGCGTCAGCGGATAATCCTGCACCACAACCGGCACATCGGTGCCGACCGCGCCGACCGCGTCGGCGAAATAGGTCACGATCTGGTCGTCGGTCCGCAAGGCCGGCGCGGGCGCGATCATGACGCCCGCCGCGCCTGCCTCCATCGAGGCGCGCGCAAGTGCCCGCATCGGCGCGAAACCGGGGGCCGAGACGCCGACGATGACGGGCGCGCGCCCGGCACGCGCCACCACGCGGCGCACGATCGCGATCGATTCCTCGCCCGTCATCTTGGGCGCCTCGCCCATGATTCCGAGAATCGTGAGGCCATCCGCCCCGCAGGAGAGGTAGAAATCGACCATCCGGTCGACCGAGGTCCAGTCGATCGCCCCGTCGGGCAGGAAGGGGGTCACGGCGATCGGAAAGACGCCGCGGGCGGTTGCATCGAGGGGCATGGGGAACTCCGGTTCAGGTGCCTCGATGGTGACGGCACGGCGCGGCGGGGTCAACCCCGCGGCCGGTCCGGCGCGCCGCCCCAGCCTTCCCCCGTCACCGCGACGGGCAACACCACCGGGCCCTCGGGCGTCTCGGCCCGGAAGGCGCGGATGCCGAACACCGCGCCCAGCCGCTCGGGGTCGAGCACGCCCCCCGGCCCGTCATGGGGCGCGCCGTCGGCGACGATGCGCCCGCCCGCCATCAGCACGATGCGCGTGCAGTGCCGCGCCGCCAGCGCGATGTCGTGGACCGTCGCGACCACGCCGCGCCCCTCGCGCGCCAGATCGGCCAGAAGCGCCATGCAGCGGATCTGCGCCGCCGGATCGAGGCCCGCGGCAGGTTCGTCGGCGAGCAGGAGCGGCGTGTCCTGCGCGATCGCGCGCGCGAGCAGCACGCGCGCCGTCTCGCCGCCCGACAGCGCATCGGCCCGCCGCAGGGCCAGATCGCCGAGCCCGAGGCGCGCCATCGCGCCCGCCACCGCCCGCCCGCCATCGTCGGGCAGCCCCGCCCGGCCGAGCGCCACCACCTCGGCCACCGCCACGGGCCAGGCGATCTCGCGCCCCTGCGGCACGAAGGCCGCCGCGCGCGCCCGCCTCCCCGGCGCAAGCCGCGCGAGGTTCGATTGCCCCTCATGCGGCTGCAGCCCAAGGGCTGCGCGCAGGAGCGTCGTCTTGCCCGCGCCGTTCGGGCCCAGAAGGCCCACGAACTCACCGGGTGCGACGGTCAGGCTCGCGCCCGCGAGCACCACCCGCCCGCCCCGCCGCACCGTCAGATCGCGCAGCTCCAGATCCATCACAGCCCCTGCGCCCGATGCCGCCAGATGAGGTGCAGAAAGAACGGCGCCCCCACCAGCGCCGTCAGCACCCCGAGCTTGAGGTCGCGCTCGGGCGCGATCAGCCGCACGCCGATGTCGGCCGCAAGCACCATCGCCGCCCCCCCGAGGGCCGAGGCCAGAAGCAGCCGCGACGGCCGCGCGCCGACAAGCGGGCGCAGGAGGTGCGGCACGACAAGGCCCACGAACCCGATCGCCCCCGCCACCGCCGTCGCCGCCCCGATGAGCGCCGCCGTCCCGAGCACGATCCTGAGCCTGAGGCGGGCAAGATCGACCCCCATGCTCGCCGCCGCATCCTCGCCCAGCGTCAGCGCATCGAGGCCCCGCGCCGTCCCGAAGGTCAGGAACGCCCCGACCGCGAGGAATGGCAGCGCGATCCAGACATGCACGACCGAGCGATCGGCGAGCGAGCCCATCATCCAGAACACGATCTCGGCCGCCGCGAAGGGGTTGGGCGAGAGGTTCAGCACCAGCGACACCAGCGCCCCCGCCAGTGCCGAGATCGCTATCCCCGCGAGGATGAGGCCGAACGCCCCCCCGCGCGGCCCCGCCAGCGCCACCATCAGTGCCACCGCGACCCCCGCGCCCGCCAGCGCCATGCCGGGCAGGATCAGCACATGCGCCGCCGCGATCCCCGTCTGCAGCGCGATGACGGCCCCGAGCGCCGCCGCGGGCGACACGCCGATCAGGCCCGGCTCGGCCAGCGGGTTGCGCAGATAGCCCTGCATCGCCGCCCCCGCGAGGCCGAGCGCCCCCCCGACCAGCAGCGCGAGCAGCGCGCGCGGCAGGCGGATCTCGCGCAGGATCAGGGCTGCGGCCTCGCCGCCCTGCCAGAAGGCCGCGCCCGCCGGCCCGATCGCTAGCGAGGCGGCAAAGAGTGCCGCGACCAGCGCGCAAAGGGCGGCGATCACCCTCATTCGATGCCCCCGACCGCGCGGCGCGCGGCGGCCATCGTCGCGACCGCGCGCAGGATGTGGGGCGTGCCGCAGAGCCAGTCGGCATCCGACACCTCGGCCGCGCGCGCCCCCGCCCGCACCGCCCGCAGCGCCGGATGCGAGAGGATCTCTTCCGACCGCGAGGCCCCCGGATAGGGCTCCGACGTCACGATCAGGTCGGGGGCGGCAAGAACCAGCCGCTCGAGCGGCAGCGTGCCCCCGCCGGTCACGCCCGCCTCGGCGCCGAGGTTGCGAAAGGCCGTGATGCGCAGGATGTCGTCGGCCAGCGTCCCTGCCCCCGGCGTGTAGCCGTTGGGATAATAGAGGACCGCCGCGGGCCGGGTGGCGCTCTCGATCGTCAGCGCGGCGAGGTCGGCCTCGAAGGCGGCAACGGCGCGCTCGGCCTCGGCCGCGCGCCCGAGTGCCGCGCCGACCGCGCGCAGTTGCGCCGCGATGTCGCCAAGCCCCTGCGCCGGCGGCAACTCGACGATCGCGAAGCCGAGCCGGCGCAACAGATCGACGCTGCCGCGCGCGGTGTAGGTTCCCGCGAGCACCAGATCGGGGCGCATGAGAAAGACCTCCTCCGCCCGCCCCCGGTTCAGCGCGAGGCCCGCGGCCTCGGCCGCCATGGCCGAGGCGCGCGGATCGGCCGCGAGCGCCGAGACCGAGACAAGCTGCCCCGGCGCGGCCAGCATCATCGCAAGCTGGTCGGTGCAGAGGTTGATCGAGACGACGCGCCCCGGCGCATCCGCCGACGCCCCGCCGCCCCCGATGAGGGCCGCCAGCGCCAGAGCCGCGATGCGCGCTGCCCCCCTCATCAGAACGACCGCCGGAGCCCGACGTAGAAGGCGCGTCCCGATGTGCCGTAGCCCTGCCAGAGCTGATAGTCGGCATCGAAGAGGTTCTCGACGCGCAGATAGGCCTCGGTCCCGTCCGAGAGGAAGCGGCGGATGGTGGCGTCTGCGACGGTGTAATCGGGCAGGGTCTGGCGGTCGGCGACATGCCGCAGCCCCAGATCGCCCTGCCAGCCCGCGCCGAGATCGGCCCCGAGCCCGAGCGCGAGCTGGTGGCGGCCATAGATCGAGTTCCAGGTGTTGCCCGCGCTGATCGGCGGGTTGCTGCCCTCGGTCAGGGTATAGGCCGCGCGCAGGATCGCGGGGCCCGCGGGCAGGGTGCCCTCGATCTCGACCCCCTCGCGGCGGGTCTCGCCCGCGATCTGGAGGTAGCTCGGATAGACATAGTCGATCAGATTGTCGGTCTCGATCCGGAAGAGGGTCGCGCGCAGCATCCGGCCGTCCTGCCAGCTGCGTTCGATCCCGAGATCGACCGACCGGCTCTTTTCGGGTTTCAGCGTCGCGGCGCCGTAGGGGCCGAAAAGCTCATAGCCCGAGGGCGCACGAAAGCCGTTCGCAGCCGAGGCGCGCAGGATCGTGACCGCGTCCAGCCGGTGAGCCGCCGCGATCCGGCCCGACGTCTGCCCGCCGAAGCGCGAATGTTCGTCGTGCCTGAGCGTCAGCGCGAGGTCGGTGGCGGCCCCGAGCGTCGCGCCCAGCTCGCCATAGACGCCGCTCACCCGCGCGACGCCCTCGCTCGCGCCCCAGTTCGATGCCTCGCCATAGCTCTCGCGCGTCGTGTCGGCCCCGAGCGTCAGGCGGCCGAGCGTGGTGTCGCGCTTGCCCTCCCAGCCGATCCGGGTGCGGCGGCCCTGATAATCCTGCCGCGAGGCGCCGAAGCTGGTCGAACCGCTGAGCGTGCGGTCGATCGAGAACCCGCTCGCCTCCAGCGTATGGTCGAAGCCCCATGCGGTCGCCTCGGCAAAAACGCGCAGGCCGCGCGAGGTCGCGGTGCTGCGCTCATCGGGGCTGCCGTCGCCCACGGGGAATTGTTCGTCGTAATCGCCCGCGGTGCGCTCGGCGAAGGCCGCGAAGCCGATCCGCCCCGCCCCGATCCCGCGCGCCCCGGTGAGGCCGATGCGCGCGGCGCGATAGCCGTCGGGCTCGGTGTTGCCGTCGGCCTCGTCGGCTGCCGAAAAGCCCGAGGTGCGGATCTGCGAGAGCGAAAGCGTCAGCTCGTCCGCCCCGGACTTCCGCGCGAAGGTCCAGCCGCCCGAGAGGGTCCGATAGCTGCCGCCCTCGAGCGCGAGCGTCTGTGTCGTGCCCTCGCGCTCGGGCCGGGGGCTTTGCAGGCTCAGCACCCCCGCGACGGCCTGGCTGCCATAAAGCGCCGATTGCGAGCCGCGCAGGAGTTCGACCCGGCCGAGGCCCATCGTCGTCAGTCGCCCGAAATCATAGGCGACCTGCGGCCCCGAGGGGTCCGCGATGTCGATCCCGTCCCACAGAACCTTGAGATAGTTCTGGCTTGCCCCGCGCACGGTCAGGCCCGTGGTGGTGCCGATGGGCCCCCGGGCGAGGACCGAGACGCCCGGCACCGTCGCCAGCACCTCGGTCAGGCGGGTCTGGCCGGCATCGGCGATGTCGTCGGGGCCGATGACGCTGACGGTCGCGCCGGTGCGGTCGGTCGTCGTCTCGGCCAGTTCGGCCGAGACCGTGATCTCGCCCAGATCGATGACGGGCGTCTGGGCGGCGGTCGGAAGCCCCGCGACCGAGGTCGCGATCAGGGCGGCGTAGGGGAGGGGGCGCATCCTGCGCATGGGTCTGCCTTTCGGACGTGCCGCGATGGCCCCCGAGGGGGTGCGGCAGATGGGTGATGTCCTTGGAAAGGCAACGTGCCCCTCCGCCGACGGTGAAGCGTCACCAAGGGCGGGGGTCCGCCTCCGGCCGCGCGCCCCGCACGGCGGAAAGGTGATCCCTTCGGCAGGTCTCCTGGCTCGCGGGTCGTCGCTCGGGCCGCCTTCCCGGGGGTGGCTTGCGCGCCCCCAGTGGCATCTCTGGCCTTCGCTCGCCGCTTACAGTTGCGGGGGCAGCCGCGGTATTGGCCCGGAGGCCGCACCGCGTTCCCTTTTCATCCGGACGGGGCGCGTTGCCGCCCCCCGCACGGAACCGAAGTGAGCCAACAGTGAACCGCGCCGCCGCGCCTGTCAAGCCGGCCTGACAGTTCAGCGGCGGCCGTAATAGAGGCCCACGACATGCTCGGCCTCGGCGAAGAAGAGCCAGCGCGCCGCGAGGATCCCCGCGAGGTGGAAGATCACGGCCAGTGCCGCGAGCGCGTGCCCCGCCGGAAAGGCGATGAGCAGCACCGCCGGCACCACCGCCCCCGAGGCCAGCGCGATCGCGCGCAGCCGGCCCGCGTGCTTGCGCCCGACGACATGCACCATCTCGCGCAAGAGGTAATTGCGCCCCGTGTGCGGCGGGGCGAGCAGCCGCACCCGGCCGATCCGGCCGAGGCCCGTCGCGGTTTCGGGCGTGTCGGGGCCTTCGGCGAATCGCCGGTCGCCCAGGTGCCAGTGCGCCGCGAGCGCGAGCGCCAGCAGCGCAAAGAGCGGCCCCGCCGCCGCCGCCTGCCCGGCCAGAAGCCCGCCGCCCGCCAGCGCCGCGGTCAGGAACACCGCGGGCGTCGTCCAGTGGTGCCAGCGCGGCACGCTGCGCAGCTGCGCATAGATCATCGCGGTCGAGAGCACGGTCAGCAGCGCGAGCGCGCCGCCGATGATGCCGAGCGCGGGCAGCGGCTGGCCGAGGAACACCGAGGCCGCCGCATGGGGCGCCATGACGGCGAATGTCGCGACCGACAGCACGCCCTCGCGCGACAGCCAGCTCGAGCGCCACTGCGAGAACGCGCGCCACGCCCGCTCCGGATGGCCGAGGTGGAAGGTCGCGGCGATGAGCCCCGCGCCCGCGAGCCCATAGGCCAGCGCCCAGAACACGAAGCCTACCCAGCCCACGGGCACGAGCGCGCCGAAGCCGAGCCAGACCATGAGGCCGAAGCCCAGCCCCGAGAGCACGGTGAAGAGGATGAGCGAGGGGGCGGGATGCATCAGAGTTTCCCCAGCGCCCGGTCGAGCCAGCCCAGGAACCCGCCCGCGCCCTCGGTCACCGGGTCGAGATAGGGGGCGAGCACGTCGATCTCGGGCATCGCGTCGCGCGGGCGCGGCGGCAGGTAGCGGTTCACGGGTTTCGTGCCCTGATCGGGCATCAGCGCGAAGCCCTCGCGCGCGGCCACGAGGCGCGACACCGCGCTCTCATCATCGCCCAGATCGCCGAAATGGCGGGCACCCGCCGGGCAGCTTTTCACGCAGGCCGGCACGCGGTCGGCCTCGGGCAGGGTGTCGTTGTAGATGCGATCGACGCAGAGGGTGCATTTCTTCATCACCCGCTCGGCCCCGTCCATCTCGCGCGCGCCATAGGGGCAGGCCCAGGCGCAAAGCCCGCAGCCGATGCAGCTGTCCTCGTTGACAAGCACGATCCCGTCCGCGGCGCGCTTGTAGCTCGCCCCGGTCGGGCAGACGGTGACGCAGGGCGCATCCTCGCAGTGCAGGCAGGATTTCGGGAAGTGGACGACGACGGGCGGCCCTGCGTCGCGCGTGACCTCGAAGCTGTGGACGCGGTTGAGGAATGTCCCCTCGGGTGCCGCGCCATAGGCGTCGAGGTCGGCGAGCGGCGCGCCCATCGGGCTTTGCGAGTTCCATTCCTTGCAGCTCACCACGCAGGCATGGCAGCCCACGCAGGTGTCGAGGTCGATGACGAGGCCGAGCTTCTTGGCCGAGGGCGGGGGCAGGGCGGTCATGTCGTGCGGCCCCCGTGGCGGACGGTGGCGGGCGCGGGCGGCACGGGCGAGGCGATGGGCGCGAAGTCCGGTTCGGCGTGGTCGGGCCCGCCGGGCGGCGCCTTGCGGATCCGCACGCGCAGATCGTACCAGGCGGCCTGCCCCGTCACCGGGTCCGAGTTCGCCCAGCGCAGACCGTCGCCCCGCGGCGGCAGCAGCTCGTGGATGAGGTGGTTGAGCAGGAAGCCCCGGTTGGCCTCGGGCGCCTCGGGCGAGAGCGCCCACGCCCCCTTGCGCTTGCCGATGGCGTTCCATGTCCAGACCGTCTTGCCGTTCAGCGCATCCATCCGCGCGACGGGCACCCGGATCTCGCCATGGGCCGAGGTCAGGATCGCCCAGTCGCCCTCGGCAAAGCCGTGCTCGGCCCAGATCTCGCCCGAGACGAAGAGCGGGTTCACCCCGTGGATCTGGCGCAGCCAGGCGTTCTGCGACCCCCAGGAGTGATACATCGCCATCGGGCGCTGCGTCAGCGCGTGCAGCGGAAAGTCGCCCTCGGGCAGGAGCGTCTCCTCGAAGGGGCGATACCAGACGGGCAGCGGGTCCATCGCGGCCCTGAGGCGCGCGCGCAGATGCTCGGGCGGCTGGCGGGGGCCGAAGCCCTCGGCCGCGAGCTGGAAGCGGCGCATCGGTTCGCTGTAGAGGTTGAACACATAGGGCTGCGGCGCGTCATAAAGGCCGCGCGCCACCGCCCAGGCCTGATAGGCGGCGTTCCAGGGCTTCATGAAGCGCGCCTCGTCGGGGATGTGATCGACCCAGAAGCCGCCGTTCTCGATGTAGCGCTGGATCTGCGAGGGGTTCGGCGCGCCGCGCCCCTTGCCCGTCCCGTCCGCCCCCCGCCAGCCCGCCAGCGGCCCGACGCCCGGCCTGCGTTCGTGGCGCTGGATATAGTCGGCGTAATCGCGGAACTTCGCCTGGCCGTCGGCCTCGACCATCCCCGGCAGGCCGAGGCGCGCCCCGAGGTCGATGAGCACCGACTGAAAGCCGCGCACGTCGCGGTCGGGGTCGACCACCGGCCAGCGGATCGCGTCCGCCGCGGCATCGGCCTCGCAGATCGGCCGGTCAAGGAGGCTGATGCAGTCGTGCCGCTCCAGATAGGTCGTGTCGGGCAGGATCAGGTCGGCATAGGCCACCATCTCGGAGGAATAGGCATCCGAATAGATGATGCGCGGGATGACATATTCGCCGTCGGCGCGCCGGTCGGTCAGCATGGCGATGACCTCGGCGGTGTTCATGGACGAATTCCACGCCATGTTCGCCATGTAGAGAAAGAGCGTGTCGATCGGGTAGGGATCGCCCGCATGTGCGTTCGAGATCACCATGTGCATGAGGCCATGGGCCGAAAGCGGCGCCTCCCACGAAAACGCCTTGTCTATCCGCTTCGGCGCGCCCGCCTCGTCGATCAGCAGGTGCTCGGGGCCGAGCGGATAGCCCAGATGCGGCCCGTCGAGCGGCTTGCCCGGCGTCACGCCCGCATGGGGGCGGGGGTGGGCCTCGGGCGGCTTGGGGTAGGGGGGCTTGAAGCGAAAGCCCCCCGGCGTCTCGACCGCGCCGAGCAGCACCTGCAGCACATGGAGCGCGCGCGCAGTCTGAAAGCCGTTCGAATGGGCCGAGATGCCGCGCATCGCATGGAAGCTCACGGGCCGGCCGGTCATCTTCGCGTGGCGCTCGCCGCGGAAGTCCGTCCAGGGCTGGTCGATCTCGATCGCCTCGTCGAAGGCCACGCGCGCGATCTCGGCCGCGATGGCGCGGATGCGCGCGGCCGGGATGCCGCAGCGCTCGGCCACCGCCTCGGGCGCGTGCTCGGGCGAAAGATAGCGCTCGGCGAGGTGCAGAAAGACCGGGCGGTGCGTGATGCCCGCCGCATCCGTCCAGCCCTGCGCCAGATCGGCCTCGACCCCGGCCGCGTCCCAGGGGCGCAGCGTGCCCGTCTTGCGGTCGCGCACGAGGGGCTTGCCGTCCGCGTCGCGCAGGAACAGCCCCTTGCCCGCCCCCTCGGCCGCATCGAGCAGGAAGGGCGCGTTGGTCCAGCGGCGCAGATAGTCGAGATCGACCCTGCCCGCCTTCAGCAGGCAATGGATGAGCGCGAGGATGAAAAGCCCGTCGGTGCCCGGCGTGATCCCCACCCAGTCGTCCGCGACCGCCGAATAGCCCGTCCGCACCGGGTTGACCGACACGACCCGCGCGCCCCGCGCCTTGAGCTCTCCGAGCCCGATCTTGATCGGGTTCGAATCATGGTCCTCGGCCACGCCGAAGATGAGGAAGAGCTTCGTGCGCTCCCAATCCGGCTGGCCGAACTCCCAGAAGGCGCCGCCGAAGGTATAGATGCCCCCCGCCGCCATGTTGACCGAGCAGAACCCGCCATGCGCGGCATAATTGGGCGTGCCGAACATCTGCGCCCACCAGCCGGTGAAGCTCTGCGACTGGTCGCGCCCGGTGAAGAAGGCGAGTTTCTCGGGCGCGCTCTCGCGGAGGGGCTTGAGCCAGCCGACGGCGGTCGCGAGTGCTTCGTCCCAACTGATCTCGCGGAACTTGCCCGACCCGCGCGGGCCGTCGCGCAGGAGCGGCGCGCGCAGCCGCGCGGGCGAGAGATGCTGCATCACCCCCGCCGAGCCCTTGGCGCAGAGCACGCCCCGGTTGACGGGGTGCGCGCGGTTGCCCTCGATGTGGCGGACCTTGCCGTCCTTGAGGTGCACCTCGATGCCGCAGCGGCAGGCACACATGTAGCAGGTCGTGCGCCGCACCTCATCCGAGATGCGCGGGCTCAGGTCCAGATGGGGATCGTCCATGCCGCCTCCACTTCGGATGCAGAAAACCCGATATGTTGCGGGATGGCAAGAGCGGACGTCAGCCGCCCGTGTGGCTCATGTGGCGCGAGACCTGCCCCTCGACCTTCTGGCGCGAATAGTCGAAGTCGTGCCCCTTGGGCTTGCGCGCGATCGCGCCCCGGATCGCCTGTTCGAGCGCGCCGTCATCCCCGCCCGAGCGCAGCGCCGCGCGCAGGTCGGCCTTGTCCTCCTGCCCGAGGCACATGAACAACTCGCCCGTGCAGGTCAGCCGCACGCGGTTGCAGCTTTCGCAGAAATTGTGGCTGAGCGGCGTGATGAAGCCGAGCTTCTGCCCCGTCTCCTCGATCCTGACATAGCGGGCGGGGCCGCCCGTGCGCTCGTCGAGGTCGGTGAGCGTGTAGCGCTCGGAGAGCCGCGCGCGCAACTCGCGCAGCGACCAGTATTGCCCGATCCGGTCCTCGCCCCCGAGATCGCCCATCGGCATGACCTCGATGAAGGTCAGCGTGTGCCCCTCGGCCGCGCACCATTCGGCGAGGGTGAAGACCTCATCCTCGTTGAAGCCCTTGAGCGCGACGGTGTTGATCTTGACCTTCATCCCGGCGGCTTTGGCGGCCGCGATCCCCTCCATCACCTGCGGCAGACGCCCCCAGCGGGTGACTCGGGCGAAGCGGTCAGGGTCGAGCGTGTCGAGCGAGACGTTGATCCGCCGCACGCCGCAGGACGCGAGTTCCGCGGCATGGCGGGCAAGCTGCGAGCCGTTGGTCGTCAGCGTCAGTTCGCGCAATGCGCCGGACTCGAGGTGGCGCGACATGGCGCGGAAGAACTGCATGATGCCCTTGCGCACCAGGGGCTCACCCCCGGTGATGCGCAGCTTCTGCACGCCAAGCCGCACGAAGGCCGAGCAGAGCCGGTCGAGCTCCTCGAGCGTCAGAAGCTCGGCCTTGGGCAGGAAGGTCATGTTCTCGGCCATGCAGTAGACGCAGCGGAAATCGCAGCGGTCCGTGACCGAGACGCGCAGATAGCTGATCGCGCGGGCGAAGGGGTCGATGAGCGGCTGGACGGATGGCGCGTTCATGGTGGGCAAACCCTAGCGAAAGCGTCGGGCTTTGCAAGCCCCTGCCACGCGGCGCGAAGGTCGCACCCGCCGCGCGTTGCCAATCGCCGGCTTTGCCCTTATCTGCAGGCCATTCCCGACCGGAGTCGAGCGCATGCGCGATCTGACCATCCCCGGCGAGCGCCACCCCGAAAAGGCGCACCGCCCCGACAACCCGCAGCCCAAGAAGCCCGCGTGGATCCGCGTCAAGGCGCCGACGGGCGCGGGCTACAAGGCCACCCGCGACATCATCCGGGCGCAGAAACTGACCACCGTCTGCGAAGAGGCGGGCTGCCCCAACGTCGGCGAATGCTGGAGCCAGGGCCACGCCACCATGATGATCATGGGCGAGATCTGCACGCGCGGCTGCACCTTCTGCAACGTCGCGACCGGCCGGCCGCAGGCGCTCGATGCCTTCGAGCCCGGCCGCGTCGCGCATGCGGTGGCCGAACTCGGCCTTGCCCATGTCGTGATCACCAGCGTCGATCGCGACGATCTCGATGATGGCGGGGCCGCGCATTTCGCCCAGACCATCCGCGCCATCCGCCACCAGAGCCCCACGACGACGATCGAGGTGCTGACCCCCGATTTCCTGCGCTGCCCGCCCTCGGCGCTCGAGACCGTTATCGAGGCCCGTCCCGACGTCTTCAACCACAACCTCGAGACGGTGCCCGGCCTCTATCCCGAGGTGCGGCCGGGGGCGCGCTATTTCCACTCGCTACGGCTTCTCCAGCGCGCCAAGGAAATCGACCCCGCGATCTTCACCAAATCGGGCATCATGGTGGGCCTCGGCGAGGATCGGCAGGCGGTGCATCAGGTGATGGACGACCTGCGCGCGGCCGATGTCGATTTCCTCACGATCGGGCAGTATCTGCAACCGACGCCCAAGCACCACGCGGTTGCCCGCTTCATCCCGCCCGATGAGTTCGAGGCCTATGCCCGCGCCGCCACGGGCAAGGGGTTCCTCATGGTGTCGGCCACGCCGCTGACGCGGTCATCCTATCACGCGGGCGACGATTTCGCGCGGCTCAGCGCGGCGCGCGCGGCACGGCTCGGTCGCGGCTGAGGGATCGGACGCCCGAACTCAGCCGCCCGAACTCAGCCGCCCGAGCGCGCGTCGGCCACGATCTCGGCCATCGCATCGCGCGGCAGGAAGCCGCGCAGGACGATGTCGCCGATCACGAAGCTCGGCGTGCCCGAGATGCCGAGCCGGGTCGCGAGCGCGCGGTTGCGTTCGATCAAGGCCGTGACCTCGGGCGCCTCCATCGCCGTCAGGATCGCGCCCGGATCGAGGCCGAGCTCGACCGCGAGGCCCGCCAGCACCTCGGGCGTCGCGGGCGGGGCGAGCGCGATCAGCGCGGCGTTGGCGCGGCCATAGGCCTCGGGCCCGGCGGTGTTGAGGACCGCGATCGCAAACCGGCTCGAGGCGACCGAATCGGGGCCGAGGATGGGGAATTCCTTGACGATGACGCGGATGTTGTTGTCCTCGGCCAGCAGCGCGGCCATCTCGGGGTGCGCGCGGCGGCAATAGCCGCAGCGATAGTCGATGAATTCGACGATGGTGACATCGCCCGCGGGGTTGCCGCCGACCCAGCTCTCGGGATCGTCATAGAGCGCGCCGGCCTCGGCCGCGATGCGGCTGGCGTCGTCGGCGGCCTCGGCGGCGGCGCGGCGGGCGTCGAGCTCGGCGAAGACCTCGACCATCACCTCGGGGTTCTCGAGCAGATAGGCGCGGATCTCGGCGCGCAGCGCCGCCCGCTCGGCCGGCGTCATCGCCGCCGGGTCGAAGGCCGCGGCCGCGACGGGAAAGATGAGCGCGGCAAGCGGGATCAGTGCGGCACGGAAGGGGATCATGCGGGCCTCGGGCGGGGCGGGGGCCGGGCGGGATTGACGCCGCCGGGCGGGCTTGGGATGAACGCGGGTCGGAGCATGGGGCAGGGTGATGCGGGTTTCAAGACGGGGCGATGTCGATCCCTTCATCGTGATGGATGTGATGGAGGCCGCCCGCCTGGCCGAGGCCCGGGGGCGCCACATCATCCACATGGAGGTGGGCCAGCCCGGCACGCCCGCCCCCGCCCATGCCCGCGCCGCCGTCGCCCGCGCGCTCGAGGCCGGCGCGATGGGCTATACCGTCGCCCTCGGCCTGCCCGAGTTGCGCGCGGCCATCGCGGCCCTCTATGCCCGCCGCCACGGCCTGTCGATCGACCCCGCCCGCATCGTCGTCACCACCGGATCCTCGGGGGCCTTCCTGCTCGCGTTCAGCGCGCTCTTCGACGCGGGCGAGCGGGTGGGCCTCGGGCTGCCGGGCTATCCGTCCTATCGCCAGATCCTGCGCGCGCTGTCGCTCGAACCCGTGGGCATCCCGACCACGCCCGAGGCGCGCCACCAGCCCACGCCCGAGGACATCGCGCGCACCCCCGATCTGGCGGGGCTGATCGTGGCCTCGCCCGCGAACCCGACGGGCACGATGCTCGATCGCGCCGCACTCGGGGCGCTGATCGAGACCTGCGCCGCGCGCGGCATCGCCTTCGTCTCGGACGAGATCTATCACGGCCTCGATTACGGCACGCCCCCCGTCAGCGCGCTCGAGATCAGCGACGATGTCGTCGTGATCAACTCCTTCTCCAAGTATTTCTCGATGACGGGCTGGCGCGTGGGCTGGATGGTCGTGCCCGAGGCGCAGGTCCGCATGGTCGAGCGCCTCGCGCAGAACATGTTCATCTGCCCGCCCCATGTCGCCCAGATCGCGGCCCTTGCCGCGCTCGCGCCCGAGGCGGCGCCCGAGCTTGAGGCCAACATCGCCGTCTATGCCGAGAACCGCCGCCTGATGCTCGCGGGCCTGCCCGAGGCGGGGTTTCACCGCATCGCGCCGCCCGACGGGGCGTTCTACATCTACGCCGATGTCTCGGATCTGACCCTCGACAGCCGCGCGCTGGCGGCCACGATCCTCGAACGGGCGGGGGTGGCGGTGACGCCGGGCCTCGATTTCGACCCGGGCCGCGGGGCGCGCGCCCTGCGCTTTTCCTACGCCCGCTCGAGCGCGGACATCGCCGAGGGCCTCAAACGTCTGCGTGAGATGGGACCCTGGCGGGACGGGGGCTTTTGACCCGGGCGCGCGGCGGCGCTATGAAGGGGGCTGCTGATCCCTCGGAGGGGTTGTGATCCGGTTCGTCCTCTCGGCCCTCGGCGCGCTCTTCACGCTTGCGACGCTCGGCGCGCTCTTTGGCGCGCTCGCGCTCGGGGGGCTGATCTGGTTCTATGCGCGCGACCTGCCGGGGCACGAGAGCCTCGCGCAATACAGCCCCCCCATCATCAGCCGCGTCTATTCGGTCGAGGGGCGCCTCATCGATGAATTCGCCCGCGAGCGGCGCCTCTTCACCCCGATCGAGGATATTCCCGAGCTTGTGCAGAACGCCTTCGTCTCGGCCGAGGACAAGAACTTCTGGACCCATTCGGGCTATGACGCGGTGGGGATCGTGGCGGTCGCGGTCGAGGCGGTGCGCAGCCGCGGGCAGAACCTGCGCGGGGCCTCGACCATCACGCAGCAGGTGATGAAGAACTTCCTGCTGTCGGGCGACCGGACGGCCGAGCGCAAGATCAAGGAAATCGTCCTCGCGACCCGGATCGAGCGCGTCCTGACCAAGCCGCAGATCCTCGAACTCTACCTCAACGAGATCTTCCTCGGCCAGAACAGCTATGGCGTCACGGCCGCCGCGCAGACCTATTTCAACAAGACGCTGGCCGAGCTGACGCTCGAGGAGGCCGCGACGCTCGCGGCGCTGCCGACGCAGCCCTCGAACTTCCACCCCGTCAGGAACCGCGACCGGCTGGTCGCGCGGCGCGACTATGTGCTGGGCCAGATGTTCGAGAACGGCTACATCACGGCGGCCGAGCGCGACGGGGCCACGGCGCGCCCGCTCCTCAGCGTTCAGGCGGGCGATTACGACAGCTTCCGCGCCCAGTTGCCCCCGCGCGACTATTACACCGACGAGATCCGTCGCCAGCTCTCGGCCGATTTCGGCGAGGAGGAATTCTTTACCGGCGGCCTCACGATCCGCGCCACGGTCGAACCCGACATCCAGCGCGCCGCCGCCAGGGCGCTGCGCGACGGGCTCGAACGCTATGACCGCCGCCTCGGCGTCTGGCGCGGCACGGGGCTTGCGGTCGATCCCGCGACGCTCGGGGATGAGGCCGCCTGGCGCGAGGCGCTCGGCGCGCTCGAGACGGCGCGCGACATCGAGGGCTGGCGGCTTGGCGTCGTGCTCGCGCTTGAGGGCGAGGGCGCGCGCCTCGGGATCGAGGGCGAGCCGCTCCTGCGCGCCGACGGCAACCCCCACCGGGCCGAGCGCGACGAGAAGGTCTGGACCCGCCGCGCCGCCCGCGAAGGCGAGGGGACGGCGCGCATCCGGCGCGTCGCCGACATGCTGACGCCGGGCGATGTCGTTTATCTGGCCGCGCTCCGCGGCGCTGATGGCAGCGACGGCGGCTGGTCGTTGCGCCAGATCCCCGAGGTGCAGGGCGCGCTCATGGTCATGGATGTGAACTCGGGCCGCGTTCTGGCCATGCAGGGCGGGTTTTCCTATCAGCATTCGGTGTTCAACCGCACGACGCAGGCCCGCCGGCAGCCCGGTTCGGCCTTCAAGCCCTTCGTCTATGCCGCCGCTCTCGATCAGGGTTTCACGCCGGCCAACATCATCATCGACGCCCCGATCGAGATCGACACCCCCGAGGGGCTCTGGACGCCCAAGAACGCCTCGGACAAGTTCTACGGCCCAGTCCCGTTGCGAACCGGGATCGAGCAGTCGCGCAACCTGATGACGATCCGCCTTGCCCAGGAAACCGGGATGGAGACGGTCGCGCGCTATGCCGAGGCCTTCGGCGTCTATGACCGGATGGACCCGTTCCTCGCCAATTCGCTGGGCGCGGGCGAGACGACACTGTGGCGGATGACGGCGGCCTACGCGATGTTCGCCAACGGCGGCCAGCGGGTGGAGCCGACGCTGGTCGATCGCGTGCAGGACCGCCGCGGGCGCACCGTCTATCGCCACGACCGGCGCGTCTGCCTCGATTGCGAGGCCGAGGCGCTGCCCGAGGGCGCGGGGCCCCGCCTCATGACCTCGCGCCAGCGCGTGATGGATGCGGTGACGGCCTATCAGCTCACCTCGATGATGGAAGGCGTGATCCAGCGCGGCACCGCGCGGATGATCAGGCTGCCCGTCCCCGTCGCCGGCAAGACGGGCACGACCAACGACAACAAGGATGCGTGGTTCGTGGGCTATACCTCGACCCTCGTCGCCGGCTGCTACATCGGCTTCGACACCCCCCGCCCGATGCCCGACACCTCGGGCGGCGGGCTCTGCGGGCCGGTGTTCCAGGATGTGATGGCGGTTGCGATCGAACGCTTCGGGGGCTCGGCCTTCGATGTGCCCCCGGGCGGCTATTTCGCCCGCATCGACCGCTTCACCGGCGCGCGCCTGCCCGACGATGCCGAGGGCGACAACGTCATCGCCGAATATTTCCGCGACGGCGTCGAGACGCGCTTCGGCACCGAGGCCTGGGTCGATGGCGGCTTTGCCATGGGCTCGAACCTCCAGCTCTTCGACGCGGGCGAGGCCGAGGCGGCCGAGGGCTCGGAACTCCCGCCCGCGACCTTTGGCACCGTCAGCTCGGGCGGGCTTTACTGACCCTCAGGTGACGGCGCGGCGGATGCGGTATTCGGGGCGGTCCCAGGCGCGGGTCGCCATGACCTCGGCGATGGTCGCGACGGCGCGCGCGATGTCCTGCGCCCCGATGAAGAGCGGCGTGATCCCGAAGCGCAGGATGTCGGGGGCGCGGAAATCGCCGACGACGCCGCGCGCCACCAGCGCGCGCATGATCGCGAACCCCTCGGGGTGGCGAAAGCTCACATGGCTGCCGCGCGCGCCATGGGCCCGCGGCGTCGCGAGGGAAAGGTTGGGGCAGGCCCCCTCGACCCCCGCGATGAAGGCATCGCCGAGCGCGAGGCTCTGCGCGCGCAGATCGGCCATCGCGACCCCCTCCCAGACATCGAGGGCGGCATCGAGGGCGGCCATCTGGATCACCGGGGGCGTGCCGACGCGCATCCGCTCGATCCCCCTTCCGGGGCGATAGTCGGTCTCGAAGGCGAAGGGTTCGGCGTGGCCGAGCCAGCCCGCAAGCGCGGGCCAGGCCGCATCCTGCAACGCGGGGGCGACATGGACGAAGGCCGGCGCGCCCGGCCCGCCGTTCAGATACTTGTAGCTGCACCCGGCCGCGAAATCGACGCCCGCCGCGCCGAGGTCCACATCCGTCGCCCCGGCCGAATGGGCAAGATCCCACACCGTCAGCGCGCCCGCCGCATGGGCTGCGGCCGTCAGCCGCGCCATGTCGTGCCGCCGGCCGGTGCGGTAATCGACCTCGGTCAGCATCAGCACCGCGACATCGGGGCCGAGCGCGCCCTCGACCGCTTCGGGCGCAACGAGGCGCAGCTCATGCCCCTGCCCAAGCGCCTCGGCCAGTCCGCGCGCCATGTAGAGGTCCGAGGGAAAGTTGCCGCTGTCCGACAGGATCACGCGCCGCGCTGGCCGCAGCGCGAGCGCTGCCGCCAGCGCCTGATAGATCCGGATGGAGAGGGTGTCGCCCACGACCGTGCTGCCCGGTGCCGCCCCGATCAGCGCGCCGATCCGGTCGCCCAGACGCCGCGGCGCCTCCATCCAGCCCGCGTCGGTCCAGCCGGAGATGAGCATCCCGCCCCATTCCCCGGCCATCATCCCCTGCACCCGGCCGAGCGCCGACCTGGGCAGCGGCCCGAGGGAGTTGCCATCGAGATAGCAGATCCCCTCGGGCAGATCGAAGGCCGCGCGCGTCGCGTCGAAGTCGGTCATGCTCTGTCTCCTGCCCATCGTCCCCGCTTGCCCCGCCCGCGCGCCCCGGTCAAGCGGGCGGGCAGCACGAGCATCCCGCCCCGCCCGCCCGGATCGGTCGCAAGCGCGCGCGCATCGGGCGCGAGCAGCGGCGCGAACGCCCCGTCGGCGGCGTCGAGGCCCCCGGCATAGGCCCCGAAGGCGGGCAGGATCGCGCGGCGCGCATCGATCAGGAAGGCGGGCCGCGACCCGCCGCCCGGCAGCCGCACCTTGGGGTGGTGGTGCCCCGTCACCTCGCCCGCGGCCCCCGGCCGGGCGATATGGCGAAACCCGAGCGCGCCGAGCCCCACCCACGCCCGATGCGTGCCCGGCAGATCGAGCGGGGCGGGATCGTGGTTGCCGGTGATCCAGACCCAGTCCCGCCCCGCCATCAGCGCGATGAGGCGCAGCCGGTCGTCCGGCGCGAGCCGCCCCGCCGCGCCCAGATCGTCGAAGCTGTCGCCGAGCGCCAGCACCCGCCGCGCGCCCGTCGCGGCCAGTTCGGCGCCGAGACGGTCGAGGGTCGCGCGCACCTCATAGGGCGGCAGCATCGCCCCGCCGCCAAGCGCCGCCCGCTGCGCCTTGCCCAGATGCAGGTCCGCCACGCACAGGAGGCCCTGCGCCGGCCAGTGCAGCGCCCCCGAGGCGCGCGCCACCAGCGCCTCGCCGCAGAGGGCAAAGCCGATCCGGTCGGGCAGGTCGGGGGCAGGGGGCTGCGGGTCGGGCATGGGGCCTTGGTGCCAGCGCCGGGGGCTGTGTTCAAGCGCCGGGTTCGGCCCGCGCGTGCCGGGCGGCGCGCGAAAGACATGCCAGACGGGCTTTCGCGCGACAGGCCTCGCTTCGCTCAGCGCCCCCGCTCAGAGCAGCCGCAGCTGCGTGCCGGGCGCCTCTGGCACGCGGAAGAGATCGCAGCGCAAGGGCGGCAGCCGCTCGGCCAGGCTCTCGCGCGCCAGCGCGATCTCGAACCGCCGGCGGATCAGATCGGCCCAGACACCCGCGCCGCGCATCCGCCGGCCGAAGCGCGGGTCGTGGTCGCGCCCGCCGTTCATCTCGCGCACCCGCGCCATCACCTTGTCGGCCCGCTCGGGCACGGCGCGCGCGAGCCAGTCGCGGAAAAGGCCCGCGACCTCGCCGGGCAGGCGCAGCGGGATGAGGGTTGCCGCCACCGCCCCGGCGGCGCGCGCGGCGCCGAGGATGCGCTCGATCTCGGGGTCGGTCAGGCCGGGGATGACGGGCGCGACCATCACCCGCACCGGCACGCCTGCGGCCGCGAGCGTCGCGATCGTCTCGAGCCGGCGCGCGGGGGCGGGGGCGCGCGGCTCCATCGCGCGGGCCAGATCGGGGTCGAGCGTCGTGATGCTGACCCCCACCCGCATCAGCCCCTGCCGCGCGAGCGCCGCGATGGCGTCGAGATCGCGCGCAATCAGCGCGCCCCGCGTCGTGATCGAGGCGGGATGGCGAAACTCCGCCAGCACGCGCAGCACCTCGGGCATGATCCGCGCGCGCGCCTCGGCGGGCTGATAGGGGTCGGTCGCGGTGCCGATCGCGATCGGGGCGGGGGCATAGCCGCGGCCGCGGAACTCGCGCGCGAGCGTGGGCCCGAGGCTCGGGCGCGCCACCAGCCGCGTCTCGAAGTCGAGCCCGGGCGAGAGGCCGAGCCAGGCATGGGTCGGGCGGGCATAGCAATAGGCGCAGCCATGCTCGCAGCCGCGATAGGGGTTGAGGCTGCGGTCGAACGGCAGATCGGGCGAGCGGTTCCAGGCGAGGGCCGCGCGCGGCACCTCCTCCCGGATTTCGGTGCGCAGAAGATGCGCCTCGGGCGCGTCCCAGCCGTCGGGCTCGGGGACGCTCTCCAGACGCTCAAACCGGCCCGCCGGGGCGGTCGCGCTGCCACGGGCGCGCAGGCGGAGGGCGGGGTCGGGCGAAGCCATGGCCCAGGATGGAACATTGCACGAACTTGTGCAAGATCATCTCTGCGCGCCCATGTCGGTTTGCGCGCGCCGCCTGTCGCAAAGCGGCAAGTTCGGGCAAGGGTTTGGCCGCAAGGAAGGACGACATCACGCGCAGGGAACACCATGGCCGACGACGACGAGATCATCCTGTCCGAGCTGTCGGACGACGAACTCGTGCTCCAGATGCACGACGACCTCTACGATGGCCTCAAGGAGGAGATCGAGGAGGGCGTGCGCATCCTGCTCGAGCGCGGCTGGACGCCCTACGACGTGCTGACGAAGGCGCTGGTCGCGGGCATGACCATCGTCGGCAACGACTTCCGCGACGGGATCCTCTTTGTCCCCGAGGTACTTCTGGCCGCCAACGCGATGAAGGCGGGCATGGCGATCCTCAAGCCGCTCCTCGCCGAGACGGGCGCCCCCCGCATGGGCAAGATGGTGATCGGCACCGTCAAGGGCGACATCCACGACATCGGCAAGAACCTCGTGGGCATGATGATGGAAGGCGCGGGCTTCGAGGTCATCGACCTCGGGATCAACAATGCGGTCGAGAAATACCTCGACGCGATCGACCGCGAACAGCCCGACATCCTCGGCATGTCGGCGCTGCTCACCACGACGATGCCCTACATGAAGGTCGTGATCGACACGATGAAGGAAAAGGGCATGCGCGAGGATTACATCGTGCTCGTGGGTGGCGCGCCGCTGAACGAAGAGTTCGGCCGCGCGATCGGGGCGGATGCCTATTGCCGCGACGCCGCGGTGGCGGTCGAGACCGCCAAGCAGTTCATGGCGCGCAAGCACAACCGCATGGCGGCAGCGGGCTGATCAGCCCGCGGCGCGGCGCAGGGCCTGCGCGCGCAACCCCGCGCACGCTGCGACGATCCGGCCATAGAGGCCCCCGTTCAGATCCGATGCCGGATCGTCGACCCAGCCATCCCGCCCGGTCAGGCCGAAGGGATAGAGCAGCAGCGACGACAGATCGCGCGGCAACCCCTCGGCCTCGACCCGGTCGAGCGCCTCGCCGAGGTCGGGCTCGCGATATTTCTCGTGCAGCGTCGGCAGCGACATCTCGGCCGAGTAGATCCGGAACCCAGGCCGCGATTCGCGCCAAGGACTCGCCCCTTCACCTTCCCTGAACCATCCGAGCGTGTTCACAGAAGCAGCAAGAACAGGACGCCTGCGCGCTTTTCCGATGATCGCATCGGGAGGGCACCCATCGCCAACCTTTTGCAGTATGTCGAAAAATGGATCGGCATAGGCGAAGTTCAGATAGGCGTCGTGCAAAAAAATTTCGTCTCCGATCCTCACAAGGGTCGTGACATGCGTGAAACCGCCCGGGGAGCCATAGAAATAGATATACGAATCAAGTCCTCTATCGACGCAAGCCTTGTACAGGACAAACGCGGCACCTGCGCACCACACCCCGCCATTTTCGGCGTCGAACATCTCCAATATGTCATCAATGCTCGCTTCCCAGGGAAGGTCGACAAGATAAGCGGCCTTGTTTGCAATGACGATTCGTTCGAACATCTCTTCCCGAAGTTCGGAAACTTTCTCGAATTCCTCATGCATGTCGCGGCAGTCCTTTCAAATGGCTTTTCGCTGCAAATTTTTTCCCGATTCCTTACCTCACTGTACCGGCCCTTGCCAGCTGGTTCCTAGTGTCCGTACGGAAGATGCCTTATGGTCTCGTTCGCGCGCACCGTGCGTGAGGGTGCTCACGCGCGGGATCGGTTGGGGCGGGGGTGAGGTGGCGGGGTCACGCCACCGGCAGGCGCGTTTCCACGAGGCCCGCGAACCAGCTCGCGCCATAGGGGATCGCGGCATCGTCGAATTCATAGGCCGGGTGGTGGCAGGCGGCGCTGTCGCCGTTGCCGAGGAAGATGTAGGCGCCCGGGCGGGCCTCGAGCATGTAGCTGAAATCCTCGGCGGGCATGATGGGGGGCGTGTCGTCGTCGCAGCGCCCCGAGACGGCGCGCGCCACCGCCGCCGCGTGGGCGGCGTGCTCGGGGTGGTTGATGGTGGGGGGATAGCCGCGCTCATAGGCGACCTCGGCCACCGCGCCGAAGGCCCGGGCGGTGTGCTCGGCGATCTCGCGCACGCGCGTCTCGGCCAGATCGCGGTTCACCGGATCGAGCGTGCGCACCGTGCCGCAAAGCCGCGCCCGATGCGCGATGATGTTCGAGGCCGCGCTGTCGGTATGAAAGGTGCCGACCGTCAGCACCACGCGGTGCAGCGGATCCACATTGCGCGCGACCATCGAATGGAGCGTGACGACGATCTGGGCGGCGGCAAGGGTCGTGTCGATGCAGACATGCGGCTCTGCGGCATGCCCGCCCTTGCCGGTGACGGTGATCTCGAACTCGTCGGCAGACGCCATGATGGGCCCGGGCCGGATCGCGAACTGGCCGACGGGCATGCCGGGCGCGTTGTGCAGGCCATAGACCTCATTGATGCCGAAGCGGTCCATCAGCCCGTCGCGCACCATCTCGCGCCCGCCCGCGCCCCCCTCCTCGGCAGGCTGGAAGATCACCACCGCCGTGCCGTCGAAGTTGCGCGTCTCGCACAGGTATTTCGCGGCGCCGAGCAGCATGGCGGTGTGCCCGTCATGGCCGCAGGCGTGCATCCGCCCCGGGATCGTCGAGGCATGGGGCAGCCCCGTCGCCTCGGCGATGGGCAGCGCGTCCATGTCGGCGCGCAGGCCGACGGCGCGCCCCGAGGCCGTCTGCCGCCCGTGGATGACGCCGACGACGCCCGTCCGGCCGATGCCCGTCTCGACCCGGTCGCAGCCCATCTCGCGCAAGAGTTCGGCCACGCGGGCCGCCGTGCGGTGTACCTCGAACTGAAGCTCGGGGTGCGCGTGGAAGTCGCGCCGCCAGCGGGCGATTTCGGGCGCGAGTTCGGCGATGCGGTTGCGCACTGGCATGGGGCTCTCCGTGGATGCGGCGGGTGCCTAGACACTGTGCTGCGGCGCGCGCGGGCGCGCAAGCGTCAGAGACGCGCCTCGGTCGCCAGACGGTCCGAGGCGGTCTCGATCTGCGCCTCGAGCCGGGCCATGAACGCGGGCAGCCCGAGGCCGGGGGGGATCGGTTCGAGGAATTCGACCACCGCGACGCCCGGCAGGCGCATCAGGCTGCGCTTGGGCCAGAAGATGCCGACATTGGTCGCGACGGGCACGCAGGGCTGGCCGAGTTCGGCATAGAGATGCCCCGCGCCGATCTTGTAGGGGCGCGTCACGCCCGGCGGCACGCGCGTGCCCTGCGGATAGATGATGAGTTGCGCCGCCTCGCCCTGCGCGCGCGCGACCCCCTCCATCATCTGACGGATCGCGGCCGAACGTCGGCCACGCTCGACCGGGATGCAGCCGATGCGCTTGGCATACCAGCCGAGCAGCGGGGCAAAGCGCAGCTCGGCCTTCATCACGAAACGCGGGCGCGGCACCGCCGAGGCGATGAGGATGATGTCGAAAAAGCTCTGGTGCTTGGCCGCGACGATCACCTCGCCCTCGGGCACGGGGCCGCGCACCTCGCTGCGCAGCCCGACGAGGACGCGCGCGCTGAGGCGCACCCAGCGGCAATAGGCATGGATCGCCGCGAAGGCACCGCGCCGGTCGATGGCCGCCCAGGGCGCATAGCCGAGTGCGAAGACGATCATCGCCAGATACATCTGGACGATGAACACGCCCGATCGCGCGCCCTGCACCAGCCCCGCCACGCGCCTTCCCCCCTGAAGCCCGGCCGGAGCGTTGAAGCACATGCGTCCGGTCGCGGCAAGACTTGGCCCGGCCGAACGGTCTTGCTAGAGGAGACCGGAGCGGAGTGCCGAGCGATGCTGATCGTCTGTCCCAACTGCGCCGCGCGCTACGAGGTCGCGGCCCTCGCCCTTCCCGCGCAGGGGCGCGATCTCGAATGCACGGCCTGCGGGCATGCGTGGCTGCATCTGCCGACCGCGGCCTCGCCCTTCCGCGCGCCCGCAGAGGCGCCCGCGGGCCCCGCCGGGGCACCGGAGGCCGTGGCGGAGGTGACCGGTCGCGGCGGGGACGATCCGCACCACCCGGCCGCGGCGGATGACGCGGACGACAGCGCGGCGCCGCAGGACGCGCCGGAGCCCGATTTCGCCCTCTCTCCGATCGAATCGCGCCTGCCGCCCGAGGTTCTCGCGCTGCTGCGCGAGGAGGCGGCGCGCGAATTGGCCGCCCGTGCCCAGGACCGGCCCGAAACTTCGCCCGAGGCCGCGCGCCCGGATGCCGGCATCGACGCCGCCGCGCCCGACGCCGTGCCCGACGCCTCGCCCGGGGCTGAGGCGGCGCCATCCGGCGCCGTCACGCCCGGCACCCCGACACCGGCGCCGGTCGCCGAGCCTTCGATCGTGGCCGGGCGCCCCTCCGCGCCATTCCTGCCCCTGCCCGGGGCCGCGGCCCAAGATGATGCCGTGCCGCCCGCTCCTTCGGCCCCCGTCTGGCCGGTCGAGGCCGAGCCTGCCCCGCTCTGGACCCCTGCACGCCCCCCCGCCGACGGGCCGGGGGGCCTCGCGCTCTTTGGCGCACTCTGCCTGCTCGCGCTCTCGATCGCCGCCTTCATCTATGTCGTCGCACCGTCGCTCGGGCAGGCCATGCCGTCGCTTGGTCCGATCCTGTCGGTCTATGTCGATGCCGCCGACTGGATCCTTGACGGATTGCGCGGCTGGATCCTGTCGCTGCCGGCGCGGTTGTCGGGGATGGGGGGCTGACAGGGGCGCTAGTGATCCGCCGAATCCGGGGGGTTGAGGCGCATCACGAAATGATCCAACTGCGCGTGGTCGACCGTGTCGAGCGCGTGGGCATGATCCGCCAGCCGCCGTGCCAGCACCGAGATCACCCGCCGGGCGAGATCATCGATGGCGGCGGCGTGGTCCTCCGATCCCCGCGCATCGATGCGGGTTACTGTCCCCCCCGAACCCTGGGGGGAATGGTCAAGGTTTCTTCGACCTGCCATGCGGCCCCCACGCGCTCTTCCCGACCCCGGAGAGCGAACATGTGGGAGGAAGCTACCGCAGGTGGGGGCGCGGCGCGTCCTCACCTGCCGTCGCAGGGACAAAATGGCGCAGGCCTCAGGCGGTGCGCAGGCCGATGCGGCCGGTCGGGCCGCGCCGCCAGAACAGCATCGCCATGACGACGAGGTTGAACCCGTTCCACAGGATGCCGTTCACGAAGGCCATGCGGTAGGAACCCGTCAGGTCATAGATCCACCCCGACATCCAGCCCCCGAGCGCCATGCCGAAGATGGTCGCCATGATGACGAAGCCGACGCGCGCGCCCGCTTCCCGTGCGGGCATGTATTCGCGCACGATCACCGCATAGCAGGGCACGATCCCGCCCTGCGAGAGGCCGAAAACCAGGCTCACGAGATAAAGCGAGGTGAGCCCGTCGAAGGGCAGATAGAGGAAAAGCGCGAGACATTGCAGCGCCGACCCCATGAGCAGCGTCGGCACACCGCCGAAGCGGTCGGCCGCAAGTCCGGAGACGAGCCGCGACACGACCCCCGCCATCAGCATGAGCGAGAGCATCTCGGCCCCGACCGCCGGCCCGTAGCCCAGATCGGCGCAGAGCGAGACGATATGCACCTGCGGCATCGACATCGCGACGCAGGTCGCAAGCCCCGCCGCCGCGAGCACGAGGCCGAGCGCCCGCGGCGATAGGCCGAGCTCGGCCGTGCGCGCGCGCGCTGCCCGCTCGGCCCGCTGCGTCGCCGCCTCGGGGATCCGTCGGCGCAGCAGCATGGCAAGCGGCACGACCGCGCAAAAGACCGTGACGGCGATCGTCTGATAGGCGGCGCGCCAGCCATCCGAGGCGATGATGTCGCCAAGCAGGAAGGGCCAGATCGACCCCGAGACATAATTTCCTGCCGCGACTATTGCGACAGCGATGCCGCGCCGGCGTTCGAACCAGTGCGAGATATCGGCCATGAGCGGCCCGAACGCCGCCGCCGTGCCGACGCCGATCACGAGATGGAGCAGCGCGAAAGCGCCGAAACCGGCGGACTTCGTCGCGGCGCCGAAGCCCAGCGCCACGATCAGCGCCGCCGTCATCAGGGCGCGCGTGACGCCGAAGCGGTCGACCGCGCGCCCGATCAGCAGGTTTCCCGCCGCGAAGCCGATCATGGTGCAGGTATAGGGGAGCGAGGCCTCGGCCCGGTCGGTGCCGAATTCGGCCTGAACCGCCGGCATGATGAGGATGTAGGACCACAGCCCCACATTGCCGAAGATCGCGATCGCGAGCGTCGCACCAAGGCGCGCCCATGAATAGCGGCTGTCGTGGATCTCGGCGCCCATGCGCGCATCTGGCGCGCCGGGGGGGGGCTTGACAAGGGGGTGTCGCGTTCCGCGCCTCAGAGGCGCGCGTGCGACCCATCGCACAGGGGTGCCCCGGCCGAGTGCTTGCAGCCGCAGAATGCAAGACGCCCCGATGTTTCGGCGACATGGCGCACTGGCTGGTCGGCGGTCGCCTTGTGCGAGCCGTCACAGAAAGGCTGGCGCGCGCTCAGGCCGCAGGCGCACCAGAAATAGGTCTTGCCTGCCTCGACATCGACGACATAGGGGGATTTCTGGGCGATCTTGGGCATGGTGGCCTCCGTGGTTGCAGCGACCCTTCGGGTTCTAATCCGCCGCGTGCTGTCTGAAAGGCTGAACGGCGCATTTTTCCGCGCACTCTTCGCGACATGCGCCGCCGTGTTCATCGTTCCAGCCCAGGCGGGGGCCTGCCGGCTGGCGCTCGTGCTCGCGTTCGACGTTTCCGCCTCGGTCGATGCGCAGGAATACCGGCTGCAGTCCGAGGGCACCGCCGTGGCGCTTCTTTCCCCCGAGGTGCGTCGGCTGCTGCTCGACCAGGGTTCACCGGTCGCCATCGCGGTCATGCTCTGGTCGGGGCCTGCGCATCAGACCATCGTCGCGGACTGGACGATGATCGACAGTCCGGCGACGCTCGAGGCGCTCGCCGCGCGCATTGCGGGCTTCGCGCGGCCGCCCGGCGACGGGCGCACCGCGGTCGGGGCGGCCATGCTTGGCGCCGGGCGTTTGCTGGGGCGCGCGCCGGATTGCGATGCCGCGACACTCGACATTGCCGGGGATGGCGAGAACAACGCGGGCCCCGAACCCGCGCCGCTCCGCGGCCGGCCGCCGCTTGCCGGCGTCGGCATCAACGCGCTGGCCATCGGCGGCGATCTGCCGATGGATCACGGCGGCCCTGCCGACGAGGGGGGCCGTTTGTCCGGCTGGTTCACGGCGCATGTGCTGCACGGGCCGGGTGCGTTCGTCGAACGCGCCGACGATTATCGCGACCTGGCCCGCGCCATGCGCCGAAAGCTCGTGCGCGAGCTTTCGCCTGCGCTGATCGGCGCGCTCAGCGCTCGGTAAGTTTGAGTTCGATACGTCGGTTCAGGGCCCGCGCCCCGGGGCTGTCACCCGGCGCAACGGGCCGGTATTCCCCGAACCCCGTCGCGGCCATCCGCTCGGGCGGAAAGCCGAGATCGTCCTGCATGTAGCGCACGACAGACAGCGCGCGTGCCTGGCTCAGCGCCCAGTTGTCCGCGAACGCCCCGCCGCCCGACAGCGGCAGGTTGTCGGTATGACCATCGACGCGCAGGATCCAGTCGATCTGCGGTGGGATCTGGGCCGCGACATCGCGCAGCGTATCGGCGATGCGCGCGATCTGGATCATCCCCTCGGGCAGGAGGTCGGCCGAGCCCGGCTCGAACAGCACCTCGGAGGAAAAGACGAAGCGGTCGCCCACCACCTGCACGCCCGGCCGGTCGGCCAGAACGCGGCTGAGGAGCCCGAAGAACTCGGATCTGAAGCGCGCAAGCTCGCGCGCCTGGGCCTCGAGGGTGCGCGCCTCGGCCGCGAGCGCCGCCGCCTCGCGTTCGAGCCGGGCGCGCTCTGCCGCCTCGAGATCGGCGCGACGGCGTTCCTCGGCGGCAAGCTGCGCAAGCGCGCCGTTCAGCCGGTTGCCGAGGCTCTGGATCTGCACCTTCTGGTCGGCGTCGCGCGCCTCGGCCGCATCAAGAAGATCCCGCAAGCTGCCAAGCTGCATCGACAATTCCGCTACCTGCCGGTTCAGCAGCTGGAGCCGACGCGCCGCCTCGACCCCTTCGGCCTCTTTCGCCGCGAGCTCGCTGCGCGCCTGTGCCAGCAGCGTGTTGCGCACATCAGCCGTCGTGCGCGCCGATTGGGCGGCCTCGTCGAGGCGCAGCCGCTCGGCCAGCGCCGCCGCGAGCCTCTCGCGAAGGTCGTTGGCCTCGGCGGCCTGTGCCGCGGCGGATTCGAGCGCCCCCGCAAGGCGCGCCTCGAGTTCGGCTTGTGCCGCGCCCGCGCCGGCGCGGACGTCTTCGACATCGACGAGCGCCGCGGCAAGCCGAAGCTCGAGATCGTCGCGCGCCGCCGATGCTGCCGCGAGCAGCGTGAGTGTTTCCTCGGCGCGCTGCCGCTCGGCCTCGAGCGCGAGGGTCATCGCGGTCAGTTCCGCGTCCGCGTTCTGCAGGCGCGCCCGCAGCGCCTCGGCGGCGGCGGCCTCTAGCAGGCGCGCGGCTTCGGTCTCGGTCACTTCGGCGCGCGCACTCTCGGTTTCGGCGCGCAGCGATGCGATGAGCGCCTCAAGCGCCTCGCGCCGCGCGGCATCGAGGCGCGCGGCCTCGGTCGCGGCATCTATCTCGGATCGGGCCCTCGCCAAGGCCAGTTGCAGCGCCGCCTCTGCAGACTCAAGCCCGGCGCGCGCCTCTTGGCTGGCCGCGAGTTCGGCACCGAGCGATTCGGCCGTCGCGCGCGCCGCATCTCGCTCGGCCAGGAGCGCGACTACCTGCGCCTCGAAGGCGGTGATGCGCGCGTCGGCTTCGGCAAGGGCGCCCTCGCGCGCCGCGACATCGCCGCGCAGGGTCGCGATCAGGGTCGCGCGCTCGGTCAGCTCGGCGTCGGCCGCGAGCAGGTCCGCCTCGAGGTCCGCGCTGCGCGCCTGTTCGAGCCCGAGCGCCTCGGCCAGCCCCGCGAGCTCGCGCCCGAGCGCGTCGATCTCGTCGTTCTTGCGGTCGATCTCGTCATCCTGGCGGGCGATCTCAACCGTCTGCTGTTCGATCTCGGCCTCGGCGCGCGTGACGGCTTCACGCAGGACGGACTGCACGACCATGAAGATCGACAGCACGAACATCAGCACGAGCAGAAGGGCCGTCATCGCATCGACGAAGCCCGGCCAGATCGATCCGGCCATGCGCTGCCCGGTGCGGCGACTGAGCGCCATCGCCTAGCCCTGATTGCGCGCGAGCAGCCGCACTGCGGTCGTCAGCGCGGCGATGTCGGCGCGCAGGTCGGCGGTACTCTGCTGGCGCCCTTCGGCGAGTTCCTGAAAGATGCGCTGAAGCTGGGTGTCGATCGAGCGCAGCCGCATCCGGTTCTCGGCCTCGTGCGCGCGCTCCATGTTGCCGGCCGAGGCGCCCTCCTGCAGGGCGGCCGCGATCGACTGCTGGCCCTCGGCGATTCGTCCGAGCAGCGCCTCGGTGCGCTGGCGCTCTTCGGCCGCGCGCCCCATGATCCCGGCGACGGCCTCGGCCAGCGCATCGATCCCGCGCAGCACGTCGGTGCCGACGGTCTGGTCGCGCTCCTCGAGGCGTTCGAGCCGGTCGACGACCTGCGCCAAAATCCCCGCCACCGCGACCTGATCGACCTGCCCGTCCGCATCGACCGCCCCGAGCGAAAGGCGCGTGACGCCCGAGAGCCATTCCTCGAGCTCGCGATAGAAGCGGTTCTGGCCATGCCCGGCGAAAAGCTCGAGCAGCCCGACCACGAGCGAGCCCGCGAGCCCGAGCAGCGAGGATGAAAACGCCGTGCCCATGCCGCCGAGTTGTGCCTCGAGGCCGGTCATCAGGCTCTCGAACACCTCGACACCCGTCTGCCCCTCGTGCGGCGCGAGCGAGCGGATCGTGTCGACCACCGCGGGAACGGTGGTGGCCAGCCCGTAGAAGGTCCCCAGAAGCCCCAGGAAGATCAGAAGGTTGACGATATAGCGGGTGATATCGCGCGCCTCGTCGATGCGCGCGGCGACCGAATCGAGGATCGAGCGCGAGGAGGACGCCGACAGCGACATCCGCGCGCGCCGCTCGCGCAGGAGGGCGGCGAGCGAGCCAAGGAGCCGTGGGGCGCGCGTGAATTCGTGGCCCGGCCGGCGGGCGACGAAATCCTCGATCCAGCCCACGGAGATCACGAGTTGCAGCACCTGCCAGAAGCAGGCCAGCACCCCCGCGACGAAGACAAGGCCGATGATTCCGTTCAGCCACGGATTTGCCAGAAAGACGCCCGAGACCGCGGGATAGAGCAGCCATGCCGCGGCGCCCGTCAGACCGAGCACCACGAGCATGAACACGATCTGACGGACAGGCTGGGTGAAGCGGACCTGCACCCCCCTGGCTGACGTCTGCGCCACCTGCGATCACCTCGGTTTCATCGACCGGCGGACAATAAGCGGACGCGCGCGCCGTGCCAACCGCGAACTCTGCCCCCCCGGGTCAGGCGCCTCGCAGCACCCGGACCCGCCGCGCCAGCCACTCGATGTCGGGATCCCGGATACCGAGTGCAGCCAGATGTTCGGCGGTCGACCAGAGATAATCGCAATTCGCGCCGCGCCCGCCCGATGCGCGCGCGATCACCCCCGCCTGCGTCTCAAGGTCGAGCCCGCCGCAATACTGCGCGTGCGCCCGATCGACGACGAAGGCGACCGCTTCGGCCCCGCCGCCGTCGGCGAAGGTGACGCCGAGGCGCCGCTCGAGATAGGCCGACGAGACGAGTTCGCGCGCGCGCAGGTGTTCGATCGTCGCCGCCTCAGCCCCCGGCGCCACCCGCAGCGCCACCCCCGCGCAGACCGCCCCCGGTTCGGCATCGAGCGCAAGCACGAGGCCCGGCGCCTCGGGGGTGCCGCGATGGTGGACCGACCACATGCAGAAGCGCCGTCCAAATCCCGACAGCCGGGCGATGCGGCGCTCGGCAACCGCGAATTCGGGGTTCCAGATGAGCGAGCCATACCCGAACACCCAGAGCGGCGCGCTTGTCTGCTGTTCGGTCATCCCATGCTGGCCCTTGTCCCTCGGGGGCTGTAAAGCAGGCGTCACGGGCAGAGGCAACGGGGAAGCCATGCGCATCCTGACTGGACTGGTGATCGTACTGGCGGGGCTGTGGTTCGCCTGGTGGTGGATCGCGGCCACGGCGGCCGAGCGCGGCGCAGAGGCGGTGCTTCAGGGGCTGCGCGCGCAAGGGGTGCAGGCCGAGGTGGCGGAAATCTCGGTCGCGGGGTTTCCCAACCGTGTCGATCTGACGCTGAACGGACCGCGCCTTGCGGCCGCCGACGGCTGGGGCTGGGAGGCCGAGTTCGTCCAGCTTTTTGCCCTAACCTATCGGCCCTGGCACCTGATCGCGGCCTTCGCGCCGGTCCAGCGTTTCGCGACCCCCCTCGCACCCGTGACCCTCGGCTTCGACAAGGGGCAGGCGAGCCTCGTGCTGGTGCCCGGGCCGGATCTGGCGTTCGATCGCTTCGTCCTCGATCTCGCGAGCCCGGTCCTTTCGGTCGAGGGTGAGGGCCAGACGCGCGCGGCGCGGGTGCTGATCGCGGCGCGCCGGGTCGAGGGGGACCCGGCCCGCTATGAACTGCGCGCCGATGTCGCGGAACCCGCCGCAGACCCGCGCCTTGTCGCCGCCCTTGCGGGCATGGGCAGCTTTCCGCATCACCTGCGGACGCTGCGGGCGGAGATTGCGCTCGATCTCGACGCACCGGCGGATCGGCATGCGGCGGTGCGGCCGCCCCGCCCGGTCGCGCTCGAAGTGCGCATGGCCGAATTGGAATGGGGAGACGTCTCGATCAGCGCCACGGGGGCGCTGCGCGCGGCCCCCGACGGCACGCTGACGGGCGAGATCCGCCTCGGCGTGCGCAACTGGCGCCTCGCGCTCGGGGTGGCGCAGGCGGCCGGCTGGATCGGCGAGGCGGGGGCGCGCAACACCGAGCGCATCCTGCGCCTCTTTGCCCGCCCCGATGATCCCGAGAGCCTCGACATCCCGCTCGTACTCGGCGAGGGGCAGATGTCGCTCGGGGCGATCCGTCTCGGCGCGGCGCCGAAGCTCGATGATTTCTGGCCCTGAAAGGGAGGCGCATGTTCAGCACCGACGAATTGCAGGCCGCGACGGCGCTCGTGCACCGGCACATGGCGCCGACCCCGCTCTATGCCTGGCCACAGCTTGCGGCGCGGACCGGCGCGCGGGTCTGGGTAAAGCACGAGAACCACGGGCCCACCGGGGCGTTCAAGGTGCGCGGCGGCATCACCTTCATCGACTGGCTGCGCCGCACCCATCCCGAATGCCCCGGCATCGTGACGGCGACGCGCGGCAATCATGGCCAGTCGCAGGCGCGCGCCGCCCGCGCGGCGGGGCTGCGCGCGGTCGTCTACGCGCCGCGCGGCAATTCGGTCGAGAAGAACGCCGCGATGCGCGCCTTTGGGGCCGAACTGCACGAGGTGGGCGATGATTTCGATGCCGCGCGCGAGGCCGCGATGGCGGCGGGCGCGGCCGAGGGCCTCTTTCCCGTCCCGCCCTTTCACCGCGAGCTTGTCCGCGGGGTCGCCACCTATGCCTGGGAGATGTTCACGGCCAAGCCCGACCTCGACACCGTCTATGTGCCGATCGGCTGCGGCTCGGGCATCTGCGGGGTGATCGCGGCGCGCGACGCGCTCGGCCTTGCGACCCGCGTCGTCGGGGTGGTGAGCGAGGGCGCCCGCTGCGCCCAGCTTTCGGTCGAGGCCGGCCGCCTGATCGAGACGCCCCAGGCGCGCACCTTTGCCGACGGCATGGCCGTGCGCGTGCCGGTGCAGGAGGCCTTCGACATCTATGCCCGCGGGGCGGACCGGATCGTGGCGGTCAGCGACGACGCGGTCGCCGAGGCGATCCGGATCTTCTACACCGACACCCACAACCTTGCCGAAGGGGCGGGGGCCGCGCCGCTCGCCGCGCTGATGGCCGAACGCGACCGGATGGCGGGGCGCGAGGTCGGCGTCATCCTCTGCGGCGGCAACATCGACACCGGCTGGATGCGCACCATCCTCGCGGGCGGCACGCCCCGGGTCTGACCCCGGGCGCGCCTATTCCGCAGTCAGGAGCGGCGGTTTGCTGCCGGCGATGCGCGGTTTTTGCGGCTCGGTCACCTGCAGGTCGATCGCGCCGTCGCGCAGCGCGACCCGCACGAAGCCCCCCTTGATCAGGCGACCGAAGAGCAGCTCCTCGGCCAGCGGCTTCTTGATGTGCTCCTGGATCACGCGGCCGAGGGGGCGGGCGCCCATCTTGTCGTCGTAGCCCTTCTCGCCCAGCCAGTCGGCCGCCTCGGGCGTCAGGTCGATGTGCACGCCCCGGTCGATGAGTTGCGCCTCGAGCTGGAGGACGAACTTCTCGACCACGCGCATGATCGTCTCGCGCGAGAGGGGGGCGAAGCTCACCACCGCGTCAAGGCGGTTGCGGAACTCGGGCGTGAAGGTGCGCTCGATCGCGGCCGTGTCCTCGCCCTCGCGCCGCTCGCGGCCGAAGCCGATGGCGGATTTCGCCTGTTCGCTCGCGCCCGCGTTCGTCGTCATGATGAGGATGACATTGCGGAAATCCACCTGCCGGCCGTTGTGGTCGGTGAGCTTGCCGTGGTCCATCACCTGCAGGAGGATGTTGTAGACGTCCGGATGGGCCTTCTCGATCTCGTCGAGCAGGAGCACGCAATGGGGGTGCTGGTCGACCCCGTCGGTCAGAAGCCCGCCCTGATCGAAGCCCACATAGCCCGGCGGCGCGCCGATCAGGCGGCTGACGGCGTGCTTTTCCATGTATTCCGACATGTCGAAGCGCAGAAGCTCGACCCCGAGTGTCGCGGCGAGCTGCTTGGCGACCTCGGTCTTGCCCACCCCCGTCGGCCCCGCGAAGAGATAGTTGCCGATGGGCTTTTCGGGCTCGCGCAGGCCCGCACGGGCCAGCTTGATCGCCGAGGAGAGCGCATCGATCGCGGCATTCTGGCCAAACACCACCCGCTTGAGCGATTTCTCGAGGTCGCGGAGCACCTCGGCATCGTCCTTCGAGACGTTTTTCGGGGGGATGCGCGCGATCTTGGCGACGACCGCCTCGATGTCCTTGGGTCCGATCGTCTTGCGGCGCTTCGATTCCGCCACGAGGTGCTGGGCCGCGCCCGCCTCGTCGATGACGTCGATGGCCTTGTCGGGCAGCTTGCGGTCGTGGATGTAGCGCGCCGAAAGCTCGACCGCCGTGCGGATCGCCTCGGCCGTGTAGCGCAGGTCGTGGTGCTTTTCGAAATAGGGCTTGAGGCCCATGAGGATCTTCACCGAATCCTCGACCGAGGGCTCGTTGACGTCGATCTTCTGGAAGCGGCGCGACAGCGCGCGGTCCTTCTCGAAATGCTGGCGGAATTCCTTGTAGGTGGTCGAGCCCATGCAGCGCAGCTTGCCGCCCTGCAGCGCGGGCTTGAGCAGGTTCGAGGCATCCATCGCCCCGCCCGAGGTGGCACCCGCCCCGATCACGGTGTGGATCTCGTCGATGAAGAGGATCGCGTCGGGGTGATCCTCGAGTTCTTTGACGACCGCCTTCAGCCGCTCCTCGAAGTCGCCGCGATAGCGCGTGCCGGCCAGCAGCGCGCCCATGTCGAGCGAATAGATGGTCGAGCCCGCGAGCACCTCGGGCGTCTCGCCCCGGGTGATCTTGAGCGCGAGGCCCTCGGCGATGGCGGTCTTGCCCACGCCCGGATCGCCCACCAGCAGCGGGTTGTTCTTGCGCCGGCGGCAGAGCACCTGGATGCAGCGCTCGACCTCGGATTCCCGTCCGATCAGCGGGTCCACGTCGCCCTTGCGCGCCTTGGTGTTGAGATCGACGCAGAATTTCGACAGCGCCGATTCCTTGGCCTCGCCGGCCTCGGCCTTGGGCGTCTCCTGCGCCTCCTCGGCGCCGGTGACGGGGCGCGTCTCGCCGAAGGCGGGGTTCTTGGCGACGCCATGCGCGATGAAGTTCACCGCGTCATAGCGCGTCATGTCCTGCTCCTGCAGGAAATAGGCGGCGTTCGATTCGCGCTCGGCGAAGATCGCGACGAGGA
>CAYYJB010000001.1:65778-133691 GCA_964472135.1 uncultured Gemmobacter sp. | reverse complement strand
AGGCGATCCTCGCCCGCGCGGGCTCGATGGTCCCGCCCGAGGTCGACGCGGCGGTCCGCGCGCGCTTCAACATCCATTTCCGCTGAGAGGGCTGGACAAGCGGGCGCCGAGCCGGCACGAGGTCCGCGAAAGGACGGCCCCATGCGCTTTGCCCCGATCACCGAGCGGCTCGCGGACCTCGGCGCCGCCAAATGGGCGGTGCACGAACGCGCGCGCGCCATGCAGGCGGCGGGCGAGAGCGTCATCATGCTCTCGATCGGCGAGCCCGATGTCCCGACCCCGCCCGAGCTGATCGAGGCCGCGGCGGCGGCGATGCGCGCGGGGCGCACGGGCTATTCCAACGGCCGGGGCGAGGGGCGGCTTCTCGATGCGCTGGCCGCGCGCTATTCGGCGCGGCGCGGCAGGCCCTTCGGGCGCGAGAATTTCGTGGCCTTTCCGGGCACGCAGACGGCGCTTTTCGCCGTGCTCTCGGCCCTCGCGGGGCCGGGTGACGAGGTGCTGACGGGCGATCCGATGTATGCGACCTATGAGGGCGTCATCCGCGCGACGGGCGCCACGCTCGCCCCGGTGCCGCTGCGGCCCGAGGCGGGTTTTCGCATGCAGGCCGCCGACCTCGCGCCCCGCATCGGGCCGCGGTCGCGGGTGATCCTGCTCAACTCGCCGCACAACCCGACGGGGGCGGTGCTCGTGGCGGACGAGATCGCGCGGATCGGGACGCTTGCGCAAGCGCACGACCTCTGGATCGTCGCCGACGAGGTCTATGAGGATCTGGTGTTCGACGCGGGCCGCTTCGTCTCGCCGCTCGCCTTCCCCGATCTGGCCGAGCGCGTGGTCGCCTGCGCCTCGATCTCGAAATCGCACGCCGTGGCCGGATTCCGCTCGGGCTGGTGCGCGGGGCCGGCGGAGTTCTGCGCGCGCCTGCTGCCGCTGGCCGAGACGATGCTCTTTGGCAACCAGCCCTTCATCGCCGACATGACGGCCGCGGCCCTCGCCGCGCCCGACCTTGTCGCGGGGCCGATGCGGGCACGGCTGGCGGCGCGGGCAGTGCGGCTGTCGGCGGCGCTCGACGGGGCCGAGGGCTTGCGCACCAACCGGCCCGAGGCGGGGATGTTCGTGCTGCTCGACGTTTCGGAAACGGGGCTCGACGGGGCGGGGTTCGCCGAGGCGCTGCTCTCGGTCGAGCGTGTCGCGGTGATGCCGGGATCATCCTTCGGGGCGGCGCTCAGATCGTGGGTGCGGATCGGCCTCACGGCGCCCGACGCCGACCTCGACGAGGCCGCGCGCCGCATCCGCCGCTTTGCCGCCCGCGCCCGCGCCGACTGACGCCCTCAGCCCCCCTCGGCGCGCCCGCGCGCCCAGGGGGCGAAGATCGCGCACGCCTCGGCCTCGCCCTTTTCGGTCAGGCGAAAGAGCCCCCCCTCGCGCCGGATGAGGCCGCGGTCGAGCCCGCGCAGCACCGCCTGCCGCGCCCGCTCGGGCGCCCAGCGCAGATGCTCGCGCAGGGCGCGCTCGGCCGTCTCCTCGGCGGCCTCCGGCCCGGACTGATGCGTGTGCAGATGCGCGACCAGCGCGCGGCAATCCTCATCCGCCCGCCGCCGCGAGGCCGAGAGCGCCCGCGCCACCACCCCCCGCCCGGGCGCGAGCACGAGCGCGAGCGCGAAGATCGCGGCCGACGCGCTCGCCATCATCCCCCCGATCGAGACATCCCAGCGGAGCGCGAGCGCAAGCCCCCCCAGCACCGCCGCAAGGCCCGCCGCCAGCGCAATCCCCAGCGCCCGCCCCAGCCGGTCGGTGAGCACGAGCGCCGTCGCCGCGGGACAGACCGTCAGCGCCACGAAGAGGACGACCCCTACCGCATCGAAGGCCGCGACCGCGGTGGCACTCATCAGCCCGAGCGTGACGAGGCCGAGTGCCGCCGGCGCGAAGCCCAGCGCCGCGGCCAGGGCGGGATCGAAGGTCGCGAGCTTCAACTCCTTCCAGAAGAGGCCGACGAAGGCCCCGTTCAGCACCGCCACCGACGCGAGAGCGAGGACGGCGACCGGCACCTCGGCCCCGCCGACGGGCACGGTGTTGAGCCATACGAGCCCGATTTCCCCGAGCAGCACCGTGTCCGCGTCGATATGGACGTTCCCGGCGTTGAGGTTGATGAGCAGCACGCCCAGCGCGAAGAAGGCGCTGAAGGCAAGCCCCGTCGCGGCATCGCTGCGGATCAGCCGCGCGCGCCCGAGCGCCTCGGCCAGCAGCACGCAGCCAAGCCCCGCCGCCGCCGCCCCCGCGATCTGCACCGGGCCCGAGACGATCCCCGTCGCCATCCACACGAGCACGATCCCGAGCACCACCGCATGCGAGACCGCATCGGTCATCATCGCCGCCCCGCGCAGCACGAGCAGCAGCCCGAGCGGCACCGCCGCCAGCACGAGGAGCGCCCCCGTCAGCGCGATCGCCCCCTCGATCCCGAGCAGATCGCCCATCAATCGCGCCCCTCGGCCGCGAGGCGGCGGCGGCCGGCCTCGGTCAGTTCCCAGTGCGGCGTCGTCTCGGGCGGGTGCGCGACCTCGCGCGCCAGCCCCGCGCGCGCGAGCGCCGCGAGCGCGCCGCGGCTGCGCGCCCCGAGCGCTGCGTCGAGCATCCCGGCCTCGGCGCGATAGGCCGGATCGCCATGCGCGCGCGCCAGATCGCGCAGCACCGCAAGCACCGCCCCCTGATCGAGCGCCGCCCGTTCGGCCCGCCGGCGCCGCCAGACCGCGATCATGCCCCTGCGCGGCGCGAGCACGAGCGAGGCCACCACCCCCCCGATCGCCACCAGCACGATCACCGGGCCCGTCGCGACATCGCGATGCACTGCGCTGACGACGGCCCCCACGATCCCCGAGACGGCGCCCAGCACCCCCGAGAGGATGACCATCGCCCCGAGCCGCTGCGCCCAGAGCCGCGCCGCCACCGCCGGCGCAATGAGCAGCGCCACCATCAGCACCACCCCGACCACCTGCAGCCCGACCACGATCGCGAGCGCCATCAGCGCCGTCAGCCCCGCCTGCACCGCTCCCGCCGGGATGCCCTGCACCCGCGCGAGGTCGGGGTCGAAGGCCACGATCCCGCATTCCTTCCAGCCGAGCGCGACAAGCCCGAGGCAGAGCGCCGCCACCGCCCCCATTACGATCAGATCGCCCCGAAGGATCGCGGCCGCCTGCCCGAAGAGGAAATCCGCAAGCCCCGCCTGCGCCCCCGTCGCCAGCCCCTGCACCACCGACAGGAGCACGACCCCCACCGCGAAGAACCCCGACAGCACGATGGCCATCGCCGCGTCGGGCTTCAGCCGCGAGACGCGCGGGATCGCCGTGACCGCAAGCGCCGCGAGCATCCCCGCCCCGAGCGCGCCCGCGAGGATCGCGAGCGGATCGCGCGCCCCCGCGAGCAGGAAGCCCGCGCAGACGCCCGGAAGGGCCGCGTGGCTCAGCGTGTCGCCAAGCAGGCTCTGGCGGCGCAAAAGGGCAAATGCGCCAAGCACGCCCGCGACCATCCCGATCAGGGCCGATCCCGCCACCACCGTCAGGCCCGTGTGCCCGCCCAGCGTGGACCAGAGCCCGATCATGGCGCGGCCGGCCCCTCGGGCGCAATGAGCGCGGCCTGCCCGCCATAGGTCGCGCGCAGGTTGGCACCCGTATAGACCTCGGCCACCGGCCCCTGCGCGATCACCCGGACATTGAGCAGCACGAGCCAGTCGAAATAGGCGCGCACCGTCTGCAGGTCGTGATGGACGACGACGATGGTGCGCCCCTGATCGCGCAAGCCCTTGAGGATCGCGACGATGGCGCGCTCGGTCACGGCATCGACGCCCGCCATCGGCTCATCGAGCAAGACGAGGTCGGCCTCCTGCACGAGGGCGCGCGCGATGAAGACGCGCTGCTGCTGGCCGCCCGACAGCTCGCCGATCTGGCGGCGCGCGAAATCGGCCATGCCGACGGCCTCGAGGGCGGCATCGGCGCGCGCCCGCTCTGCCCGGCCGGGGCGGCGCAACCAGCCAAGCCGGCCATAAAGGCCCATCATCACCACATCATGCGCCGTCGCGGGAAAATCCCAGTCGACGCTCGCGCGTTGCGGCACATAGGCGACGCGGCGGCGCGCCTGCGCATAGGGCCGCCCGAAAAAGCGCACATGCCCGGCAACGGGCGGCACGAGGCCGAGTGCTGCCTTGAGCAGCGTCGACTTCCCAGCCCCGTTCGGCCCCACGATCGCCGCCATCACGCCCGGCGGCACATCGATGTCGATGTCCCACAGCACCGGACGGTCGCGATAGCTGACCGTCAGATCCTCGATGTGGCAGGCGATGTGGGGTTCGTGCAGGGGGGTGTCGGGCATGGTCCGGCCGGGGTTTGATGCCAGATGTGGCCCGCCTAGCCCCCGTTGGCAATCCCTTGCCGCGCGGCCCAGGGCCCGAGCGCCTCGGGCCAGGGCGCCGGCGTGCCGCCGAGTGCGCCGATGATCGCCAGCGCGTTGTGGCGGATCATGCCGACATAGCTGCCTTCGGGCGTCGCGGGGTCGCCCATCGCGTCGGAGAAGAGTTCGGGTCCGATCGCGACCGATCCGCCCTGCGCCGCGACCGCCTCGGTCAGCGCCGCGACGGCCCGGGGGTTGACCGTCGTCTCGACGAAAACGGCCGGCACGCCGCGCGCGATCACGAGGGCAGCGGTTTCCGAGATGTCGGCGATGCTCGCCTCTGCCTCGGTCGAGAAGCCCTGCAGCGCGGCCTCCTCGAGCCCGTAGCGGCGGGCGAAATAGCCGAACGCGTCATGCGCGGTCACCAGCACGCGGGCGGGTTCGGGGATGGTGGCGATGCCCGCCGCGACCCAGCCGTCGAGCGCGGCCAGTTCCGCCCCGAGCGCGTCGGCGCGGGCCGCCATATCCGCCGCGCAGCCGGGCGCAAGCGCCGCCAACGCATCCGCCATCGGCCCGATCGTGCCGGCCCAGAGGGCGGGATCCATCCACAGATGCGGGTCAGGCCCGCCTTCGGGGCCCGTCACCACCGCACCCTCGGGCAGCGCCTCGGCCACGGCGAGGGCGGCCGGCCCCATCTGGCCCAGAAGCGCGCCGAAACGCCCCTCGAGCCCGAGCCCGACATGGAGCACCAGATCGGCATCGCGCAGAAGCCGCAGATCCGACGGGCGGGGGGCATAGAGGTGCGGATCGATCCCCGGCCCCATCAGCACATCGACCCGCGCGCATTCCCCCGCGACCGCGCGCGCCAGATCGCCGACCATGGCGACGGTCGCGACGACGCGCGTCTCGGCCGCCGCCGCGGGCAGCGCGAGACCGAGAGCGACGGCAGACAGAACGGCACGAACACAGGCGTAACGCATGGCATCCCTCAGCAACCCCGGGAGAAGCTGGGGCTTCCCTGCCCCACCTGCAAGCCCCGGACAGGATGGGGCATTTCGCCTCAGCCAAGGAGCAGGAGCACGAGCCCCGCAAGGATCGCGGCCCCGAACGCCGTGATCGCGACGATCGCGACCGCAAGCCCGACCGCCCCCGCCAGACACCCCCGCCCCTCGCGGGTAAAGAGGGCCACGACCGCAAGCCCCACGCAAAAGCACAGGAGCAGCAGCCACAGCACCGCTCAGCCCGCGCGATAGTTGGGGCTTTCGCGGGTGATCTGCACCGAGTGGACGTGGCTTTCCGACAGCCCCGCGTTCGAGATCCGCACGAAGCGGCAGTTCTTGCGCATCTCGGCGATGGTGCGGTTGCCGGTATAGCCCATCGCGGCGCGCAGGCCCCCCACGAGCTGGTGGACGACCACCGCCGCCGCGCCCTTGTAGGGCACCTGCCCCTCGATCCCCTCGGGCACGAGCTTGTCGGACGCCGCGTCCTTCTGGAAATAGCGGTCGGCCGAGCCGCGCGCCATCGCCCCGATCGAGCCCATGCCGCGATAGGCCTTGAAGCTGCGCCCCTGAAAGAGGATCAGTTCGCCCGGTGCCTCATCCGTGCCCGCGATCGCGCTGCCGACCATGGCGCATGATGCCCCCGCCGCGATGGCCTTGGCGAAATCGCCCGAATACTTGATGCCCCCGTCCGCGATCACCGGCACATCGCCCGCCGCCGCCGCGCAATCCATCACCGCCGTCAGCTGCGGCACGCCCACGCCCGCCACGATCCGCGTCGTGCAGATCGATCCCGGCCCGATCCCGACCTTGACCGCATCCGCTCCCGCCCCGATCAGCGCGCGCGTGGCCTCGGCGGTCGCGACATTGCCCGCCACCACCTGCACCGCGTTCGAGGCCGCCTTGATCCGTTCGACCGCCCGCGCCACCCCTTCGGAATGGCCGTGCGCCGTGTCGATCACGATCAGGTCCACCCCCGCCTCGATCAGCGCCAGCGAGCGTTCGAAGCCCGCATCGCCCACCGTCGTCGCCGCCGCGACCCGGAGCCGCCCGAGATCGTCCTTGCACGCCTGCGGGTTCAGCACCGCCTTTTCCGTGTCCTTGAGCGTCAGGAGACCCGTCAGCCGCCCCTCGGCGTCCGTCACGAGAAGCTTCTCGATCCGGCGCGCCTTCATCAGGCTCTTGGCCTGATCGAGGTCGGCGGGCTCCTGCAGGATCGCGAGGTTCTCGGACGTCATCATCACCCGAACCGGCGTGCGGTCGTCCGAGGCAAAGCGCATGTCGCGGTTGGTGACGATCCCGACCACGCGGCCGCCCTCGTCCACCACCGGAAAGCCCGTGACGCTGTAGCGTTCCTGCAGCGCCTTGGCGTCGGCCAGCGTCTGGTCGGGGCGCAGCGTGATCGGGGCATAGACAATGCCCGATTCGAAGCGCTTCACCCGCTTCACCTCGCGCGCCTGCGCCTCGGGGTCGAGGTTGCGGTGGATCACCCCCATCCCCCCCGCCTGCGCCATCGCGATGGCCATGCGCGCCTCGGTCACCGTATCCATCGCCGAGGACAGGAGCGGGATGTTGAGGCGGATCGACCGCGTCACATGGGTCGAGACGTCGGCGTCCGAGGGCAGCACGCTGCTGGCGGCCGGCACGAGCAGCACGTCGTCAAAGGTCAGGGCTTCGCGGATGTCCATCGGGCACCTCCGTGTCGGGGTGGCGTTTGGCGGACCCCCTTCGCATGCGGGGCCGGGGTTGGCAAGCCCTCAGGCGGTGGCGGCGTTCGTGCGCTCGGCCAGCGTGCCGTCGGCCCACATCCGCAGGATCCGCAGCGCGATCCACGGCACGATCAGCGTCGCGAGCGCGAGCGCAAGTGCCCCCGCGACGGCAAAGGCCCCGCCCGCCTCGATCAGCGCGCGCGCCGCCGCCGCGAGCGGAAAGGTGAACGCCCCCCACATCGGCGAGAACCCCGCCGCCGTCAGCCAGCGCGCCGAGGCCAGCAGCGCGACCAGCAGCCCGAGCGTCCAGACCGCCGCGACCGGCACGAGCCAGCCCGCCCCGACCGCGAGGGCGCCGATGACCGCAAGGCTTGCGGGCGCGAGGTGGATCGCGAGCGTCGGCCTGAGCGGGCCCGGCGGGCGCGCACGCGCGAGCGCCCGGCCGCCCGCGAGCCAGAGCACGACCGCATTGGCCAGCGTCACCGCAAGGATCGCGGCGGCCGCCAGCCCGAACCCGAGCGCGGCGGCGGGGGCGACGGCCAGAATCGGGCCGACGAAGATCATGTGCCAGACCGGGTTGAAGGCGCGCCCCTCGGGCGGGGCGGCAAGCAGCCGCCGCGCCATCACGACCGCCAGCGCCACATGCGCGACGAAACCGGCAACCAGCATCGCCGCCCCGATGCCCGGCGCATGGGGCAGCACGCCCCCCGCCCCCGCCATCGTCGCCATCCCGAGCGCCGCGAGCCCCGATTGCCCCGGCAGCACCCGCACCTCTTCGGCGAGCACGCCCGGCCGGCGCGCGACCTTGGCGCCATAGGCAAGAAGCGCGCCGAGCCACAGCAGGAACACCGCGCCGAGGATCACCTCGCCCGGCGCCGGGCCGAACCCCGCCGCCTCGCCCGCCGCGCGCCAGCCGAGCCCGATCCCCCAGAGGCCGAGGATCGCCGGAAAGATCGCGGGTGGGGTGCGTCGCCATCCCCCGCCCCCCGGCGCCACGGACGGACGCGGCAGCGGCGGAACCGGCGATGCGGGGGGGCGTGCGGTCATAGCCGGCTCCGGTCGGGTGATTCCCTGATCGATGAGACCTTCTCACATCCTCGGCGGCAAGGGCAGATGGGCGGCATCGGCCCCACGGCGGCCGCCGATCCCGCCGGTTCGTTGACGCTCGCCCCGCCGCGCGCTACGCCGTCTTGCGCCGTCCACGGCCCGAGCACGCACCCGACCAGCCGCAGAGGAGCGCCCGACATGTCCGGCCCTTCTTCCGATCCGATGGCCGAGCCGGCATCCGATCTCGAAACCGTGCCCGCCACCGTCTTTGCCCACCGGCTGCGCGGTGTCGGCGTGAACCTCATCGTCCGCGACGTTCCAGCCATGGTCCGCTTCATGGCGGAGGTGTTCGGGTTGCGCTCTCATCGCGTCTCGGCCGATTTCGCGCTTCTTGACCATGACGGGGCGCTGATCCAGCTCCATGCCGACCGGACCTTCGCGCGCCACCCGCTTCACGCGCTCCTGCCCGAGGGCGCGCCGCGCGGCAGCGGGCTGCAATTTTATCTCTTCGGGATCGATCCCGACGGTGCCGCCCGGCGCGCCGAGGCGGCGGGTGGGGTGCTGCTCGAGCCGCCGGCGACCAAGCCCCACGGCCTGCGCGAATGCACGATCCTTGCACCCGAGGGTCACGCCTTCTCCCCGGCCATCCCGGGCTGATCCCAAGGGGTCAGTGTTCCCGAGTTCCGGGCCACGCCGTGGTCGGGCAGCGTCGCCGGACGGAAAATGGCGCCCGGCCCTTGCGCAACCCGCTCCATCGCGGCATCCTCGGGGCGATTTTTTAGGGATGGGTGATGCCCGGGGATCAGGATCTGGTTGCGCGCGCCGCCGAGAGCCCCGGGCGCATGGTCGTTTCCGGGTCGCGGCTTCAGGCGTGGCTGCTCGGCATCATCGCCTTCGCGGTGGTGCTGTTCCTGCTGGTGCAGGCGCGCTTCATCCTCATATCGCTCGTGATCGCGATCATCCTCTTCAGCCTGACCTCGGATGTGATCCGCTGGGTCGGCGGGGCGCGGATCGGGCGGCTGCGCATCCCGCCGGTCGCAGCCAGCATCGTGGCACTCGGCATCATCGCGAGTTTCCTGTTCGCGCTCGCGGGCCTCTTCCTGTCGCAGGCCAACACGGTGGTGACGACGGTCGCGCAATACACCGACCCCGCGCAGCGCGCGGTGGCGGAGCTATTCTCGTGGATGGGCGAGGATGTCGAGGCGGCGGTGCTGCTCTCGATGCAGCAGTTCCGGGTGGCCGACTATCTGCGGACCCTGGCCGGACAGGCGAGCGGGATCCTCTCGGGGGTCGTGCTGATCGTGCTGTTTGTCGGGTTCCTCTTTGCCGAGCGGCTGTTCTTCTCGGCCAAGCTGACGCAGCTTTTCGGCGATCCGGCACGCGCGCGCCAGGCCGAGAAGGTCATCGGTTCGATCATCCACCGGGTGAACCGATATCTTCTGGTCAAGACGCTGGTCAGCGCCGTGACGGGCGCGCTCGCCTTCCTCGCGATGACGACGTTCGGGCTGGAACTGGCGCTTGCCGTCGGTGTGCTGACCTTCGTGCTGAATTTCATCCCCAATGTCGGCTCAATCGTCGCCACGATCGCGGCAACGCTGGTGGGCTATGTCCAGACTGGCGACACGGTGCTGACGCTTGGTCTTATGGCGACGCTGACCTCGATCCAGTTCGTGGTGGGGATGGTGCTCGATCCGCTGCTGCTCGGCCGCGCGCTTCGGCTTTCCTCCTTCGGGATCCTGCTCTCGCTTGCCTTCTGGGCGGCGGTGTGGGGGGTGGCGGGGATGTTCCTCGCCGTGCCGATCATGGTTGCGCTGATGATCGTGTGCGCCCATGTCGAGGGGCTGCGCCCGCTGGCGGTGCTGCTGTCGCGCGACGGGGTGCCGGACACGCGACCGACGCTCGACGGCACGCTCGAAGAGGACGCGAAGGCACCGCCCCTCAGACCTGAAGTTCGAGCGTGATGCGCCTGTTCTGACGGCCCTTGTTCTCGATCTTCGCCACGCTCACGACGCCGATCTCGCCGGTTCTGGCGACATGGGTGCCGCCGCAGGGCTGGAGGTCAACCTGCTCGGCCCCCTGCCCGATCCGCACCAGCCGCACCCGCCCCTGCCCCGTCGGCGGGCGCACCGACATCGTCTTGACGAGGCCCGGGTTGGCCTCGAGCTCGGCATCCGTGATCCAGTCGTCGGTGACCGGCAGGTCGCGCGCGATCAGCGCATTGAGGTCGCGCTCGATCCGGTAGCCATCGCCGGGTGGGTCGGGCATGTCGAAATCGAGTCGACCGCGCCCCTCGGCAATGGCGCCGCCGGTGACGGGCAGCGGCACGACGACCGACAGCAGGTGCAACGCGGTGTGCATGCGCATGTGCGCGTGGCGCCGGCCCCAGTTCAACGCAAGCTCGACCTCGGCGCCGATAGGTGGCAGCCCACCCGGTTCGGCGGGCAAGAGGACGATGCCGCCCCCCTCGCCCTTCAGCGTCGTCGCGATGGCGACGCGCCCGCCATCCCATGAGAGATGGCCCGAATCGCCCGGCTGGCCGCCCCCGGTCGGATAGAAGTTCGAGGCGGCGGGAATGATGCCGCCCTCTTCGGTCAGGGCAAGGATGCGGGTGCGCAGCGTCGACAGGTAGGGAGCGGTGCGAAAGACGGGATCGGTCATGTCCTGGCCTCGGTCGTATGGGCGGCGGGGGTGCGCAGCCACACCTCGCGCTGGGGAAAGGGGATCTCGATCCCGGCCTGCGCGAAGCGGTGGGCGATGGCGTGGTTGATCTCGGAGCGCGTCACGACCGAGGTGTTGACGTCGCGCAGGAACACGCGCAACTCGAAATCGAGGCTGCTCGGCCCGAAGCCGGCAAAGATGGCCATCGGCGCGGGCTGGGCAAGCAGGCCGGGTGTTGCGCGCGCGATCTCGGTCAGGATGTCGGCGACACGGCGGGTATCGGTGCCGTAGGCCACGCCCACGGGCACGATCAGCCGACCCGACTGATTGAAATGCGTCCAGTTCGTGACCTGATTCGAGATCAGGTCGGCGTTGGGCACGATCACGTCGGTCCGGTCGAAGGTCTCGATCCGGGTGGAGCGGACCGAGATTGAACGCACGATCCCCTGCACGCCGCCGACCTCGATCCAGTCGCCCTCGGAGACCGGCCGCTCGATCAGCAGGATGATGCCCGCGACGAAGTTCGAGACGATGTTCTGCAACCCGAAGCCAATGCCGACCGACAGCGCGCCCGCCACGATCGCGAGCGACGACAGATCGAACCCAGCCGCGCTGATGCCCGCGATGGCCGCAAGGAAGATGCCGACATAGCCAACCCCCGCCACGATCGCGGTCTGCCCACCCTGATCGAGCGATGTCCGCGGCAGGACCGAACTGCGCAGCCCCGCCTGCACGAGGCGGGTGGCGCTGTAGATCGCGCCGAAGACCACCGCGAACCAGATGAGCGCGGTAGGCGAGATGCGCGTGTTGCCGACCGGGACACCAGCGAGGAAGCGATCGCGGATCTCGGCCAGGTCGGTCGCCTGCGCCCCCCAGATCAGGGCAAAGAGCGGCAGCGACCCAAGGATCAGGAGGGAGCCGATCAGCACGGGCAGCAACCCCGCCGCCGCCTCGCCCCCCTGATCGCGCACACCCGCCTGCGCCGCCAGCGCGAGCGCGAGCCGCGCGAGCAGGCGCTGGAAGACGATCACGAGCCCCGCCAGCCCGAGCGAGAGGAAAGACGAGATCACGAGCATCCCCGCCGCCTCGAGATAGCCAAGCGCACCGAGCACGGGCGCCAGCGCGCCTGCGGCCCGTGCGCCAAAGCCAAAGAGGCGCACCAGCCGGTCGCGCAGCGGCATGCCCTCGGCCGTGGGCGCGCCGGCGTCGGCGCCGGCCTCGGCCCCATCGGCCGGCGCGAGCCGCAGGATGCGGCCGAACCGCCACAGCACGATCCCACCGAGGACGATCAGCGGAAAATCGAGGACGGCGGCCACGCCCGCAACGCCTGTCCCCCCGCGCGGCGCGATGAGCGTCCCGAGCAGCAGATCAGCCGCAAGGATCCAGCCGACCATCACGACAAGAAGGCGCCCCCGCACCTGCGCATCCTCCGACAGCGGCAGGTGCGGCTCATCCGTGCCGGGCTGGGGAAAGACGCGCTCGGCCAGCCAGAGCGCGGTAAAGAGCGCTGCGCCCGCAACCGGCAGCACCGAGAGAAGTTCGTCCGTGGCGGCACCGCCAAGACCGGTCTCGCCAAGGGCGATGACGCCCGCAAGGACGCCGAGGGTCGGCACGATCACCTGCGCGAGCGAAGCGGGCGCCATCAGGATGCCGCGCCAGCGTGGCGCGGACCGCACATCGATCGCGCCGCGCAGCCGGCCCATCCAGCGCCGCCCCCGCTGCACGAGCACGACCGCGAGAATGGCAAAGCCGAGCGCGACGGGCAGGTTGTTCAGCGCCTCGGCGCGGCCTGCGGGGCTTGACAGATCGCTCCGGATCTCGGCCAGCGGAGCGCCGATACCGTCCGAGAGCGCCACGATCGCGGGTTGCCAGTTGAGCGGGTTGAGCGGGCTCGGCCCGAGCGTCATGAGCGCGGCCGCCTGACGGTCGCGCAACAGGCGGTCGATTTCGCCGATCAATCCATCGGCACGCCGCCATGCCTCTTCGGCGGCGATGGCAGGTGCCTCGAGCCGCCGGAGCTGGGCGTCCAGTTCGGCCCGCCGCGTCGCGATCTCGGGCGCCTCGGTCGTGCCCTCGGCGGGCGGCGGGCCAAGGGCGGCGATCTGGCCGCGCAGCGTCTCTAGCCGGGTGCGGTTCGCGGCCTGCGCCGCGAGCAGGCGCGCGCGCCAGTCGGCGATTTCGGCCCGCAGGGTGCGCAGCGCGTCGGTCCCGGTGTCGGCATCGCCGATGCGCGCCTCTGCTCGAGCGGCGAAGGCGCTCCAGGCGTCGGCATCGAAGGCGGCGACCTCGGGCGCCTGCGCGGCCGTCGGAGCAACCGATCCGAAACTCGCGACAAGCACGAGCCACACGATCGCGCCGAGGGCGCGCAGCAACGCCATCAGCCGGCGCGCACGTCAGGCAGCGCCCGCGCCGGCCGGTCGAGCCAGCCCGGCACGGGCAGGTTCCGCGCGCGCAGGAACTCGGGGTTGAAGAGCTTCGACTGATAGCGCGTGCCGTAATCGCACAGGATGGTGACGATCGTGTGCCCCGGGCCCAGCGCGCGCGCCATCCGCATGGCGCCCGCGATGTTGATGCCCGACGACCCGCCGAGGCAGAGCCCCTCATGCGCGAGCAGATCGAACACGATGGGCAGCGCCTCGCTGTCGGGGATGGTCCAGGCCATGTCGGGGCGGAAGCCCTCGAGGTTGGCGGTGATGCGCCCCTGCCCGATCCCCTCGGTGATCGAGGAGCCCTCCGCCTTCAACTCGCCCGTCGTGTAATAGCTGCAGAGCGCCGCGCCCTCGGGATCGGCAAGGCCGATCCGCACGCCCTTGGGTTGCAGCGCCATCGCGACGCCCGCAATCGTGCCGCCCGAGCCCACGGCGCAGACGAAGCCATCGACGCGCCCGCCCGTCTGCTCCCAGATCTCGGGGCCGGTCGAGTCGATATGGGCCTGGCGGTTGGCGACATTGTCGAACTGGTTGGCCCAGATCGCGCCGTTGGGCTCGGTCTGCGCCAGACGCTCGGCAAGGCGGCCGGAATAGCGGACATAGTTGTCGGGGTTGCGATAGGGGGCGGCCGGCACCTCGACGAGTTCGGCGCCCGCGAGCCGCAGCATGTCCTTCTTTTCCTGGCTCTGCGTCTCGGGGATGACGATGACGGTGCGAAAGCCCATCGACGCGCCCACAAGCGCCAGCCCGATGCCGGTGTTGCCGGCCGTGCCCTCGACGATGGTGCCGCCGGGGCGCAGCGCGCCGCGCGCCACCGCGTCGCGGATGATCCAGAGGGCCGCGCGATCCTTGACCGACTGGCCGGGGTTCAGGAACTCCGCCTTGCCGAGGATCTCGCAGCCGGTCGCCTCGCTCGCCGCGCGCAGGCGGATCAGGGGGGTGCGGCCGACGGCGTCGGCAAGATCGCGGGCAAGGCGCATCGAATGATCCCTCGGCTGGACGCTTCCTTCTAGGCCGGGGGCGGCGCGAACTCAACCCGTGGGCGGGCGGGGAAGCGCGGTCGAAGGCGTCAGGCGCGCGTCAGCGTCACCTGCGTGACATCGCAGCGCCCGCCGCGGAACGCCCCAGCGCAGGCCGCGAGGTAAAGGTTCCACATGCGGCGAAAGCGGTCGTCGAAGCCAAGGCCCTGCACCTCGTCCCAGCGGGCGTTGAAGACGTCGTGCCAGCGGCGCAGGGTCTGGCTGTAGCTGTCGGCGAACTCGATCGAGCCGATCAGGCGCAGGCCCGCCGCCTCGACCTCGCGGCGCAGCGCGGAGGGCGACGGCAGCATGCCGCCTGGGAAGATATATTTCTGAATGAAGTCAACGCTTTTGCGATAGACCTCAAAGCGCGCATCCTCAACCGTGATGATCTGGAGCGCGGCATTGCGCCCGGGCTTCAGCCGCTCGCGGATGGCCTCGAAATAGGTCGGCCAGTAGCGCTCGCCGACCGCCTCGAACATCTCGATGCTGGCGATGCCGTCATATTGCCCGCGCTCGTCGCGGTAATCCTGCAGGCGGAATTCCACCCGGTCCGAGAGGCCGGCGCGCGCGAGGCGCTCAACCGCAAATTCGTACTGCGCGCGCGAGATGGTCAGACCCGTGACGCGCAAGCCCCGCTCGGCGGCCGCGTATTCGGCGAACCCGCCCCAGCCGCAGCCGATCTCGAGCACATGATCGCCCGGTTGCGCGCCCATCCGGTCGACGATCGAGGCGTATTTCGCGCGCTGCGCGGCCTCGAGCGATTCCTGCCCGGTGGTGAAGAGGGCCGAGGAATAGGTCATCGTGTCGTCGAGCCAGAGACGATAGAAATCGTTTCCGAGATCATAGTGGTGGGCGATGTTCTTCTTCGACCCCGCCTTGGTGTTCGACCGCAGCCAGAAGCGCAGCCGCTCGAACGCGCGCACGAGCCCCGCGCCCGGGAAGCCGTCGTAGACCGCCTCGTTGCGTTCGTGAACAAGGTCCATGAAGGCCATGAGGTCGGGGGTCGTCCACCAGCCGTCGAGATAGGCCTCGCAAAAGCCGAGGTCGCCGTCGCGCACGAGGCGTGCGAAGGTGTCGGGGTTCACGATCTCGACCCTGGCGACCGATCCGGGCCGGCGCCCCTCGGCCCTGAAGACGCGCCCGTCAGGCAGCACGAAATCGAGCCGGCCGTGTTCGAGGCCCCGCCGGACGAGCGAGAAGACGGTGGGAAAATAGCGCGGCAGGTCCTTTTCGCCGTCGGTCGTCGTCAAGGGTGTCATGCACGGGCTCCGCCAGAGGTCGCAAACCTTAGCGCGTCCGGGCGCGCACGCTCAAGCCCCGGATGTCACATTCAGCCTTGCAAAGCGGCGGGGTCGACCTCGCGTCCGCCGCGCGCGCCATAGGCCGCGAGCGCGCGCGCCCGCCCGGCCTCGAGCGTGATCGCGGGCGCGGGATAGGGCGCGGCGGGGTCGAGGCCCCACGAACGGGGGACGGCATCGAAATAGGCGCGCGCCTCGGGCCCAGGTTCGCGCGACAGTTCGGCCACGAAGCGGCGGACATAGGCGCGGTCGGCATCGAATCGCTCGGCCTGCCCCTCGGGGTTGAAGATGCGGAAATAGGGCGCGGCATCGGGCCCCGAGCCAGCCACCCACTGCCAACCCATCGCGTTCGAGGCCGGATCCCAGTCGACAAGGCAATCGGCGAACCAGTGGAGCCCCACGCGCCAGTCCGTCATCAGATGCTTGGTGAGGTAGGAGGCCACGATCATCCGCGTGCGGTTGTGCATCGTGCCCGTCACATACATCTCGCGCATGCCCGCATCGACGAAGGGCACCCCCGTCAGGCCGCGCCGCCAGGCCTCGGCCTCGGGGTTGTCGCCGCGCCAGGGAAAGTCGTCCCACTCGGGCCGCCAGTTCGCGGTGGCGATATGGGGGGTGTGGTGCAAGAGGTGCCAGGCGAATTCGCGCCAGACCAGTTCCTTGAGGAAATGCTCGTCCCCCTCGCCGTCCTCGATCCGCCGGGCGGCGGCGTGCCAGACCGCGCGCGGCCCGATCTCGCCCCAGGCGAGGTTCTCAGAGAGCCGCGAGGTCGACGGCTGCGCCGGATAGTCGCGCGCCGCCCGATAGCCCTTGAGGGCGCGGTCGAGAAAACCCGACAGCCGCCGCGCCGCCGCCGCCTCGCCGACCGCGAGATGGGGGGCGACGATGGCCGCGCCCCGCCGCATCCGCGCCCCCATCGCCCAGGAGGCGAGCGCCTCCGAGGCGGGCCAGGCGGCGGGCGGGCGCAAGGATGCGACGCGGGGCGCGGGGGCGGGCGCGCCCATCTTCGCGACCGCCCGCCAGAAGGGCGAATAGACGCGGTAGAACCCGCCCTGCCCCGTCTCGACCCCGGCGGGGTCGAAGATCGTGTGGCCGAGATGGCTGCGCGCCGCGATCCCGCGGGCCTTCAGCGCGGCCTTCACCGCGCTGTCGCGCGGGATCGTCGCCGGATCGTGCAAACGCCCCCATTCGACCGCCGCCGCCCCGGTCTCGTCGGCAAGCGCGAGCAACACCTCGCGCGCGGGCCCCCGACGCAGGATCAGCCGGCTGCCGATCGCCTCGAGCGCGCGGGCATAGGCCTCGAGCCCGAGGCCGAGCCGCCAGAGGGGCGCGGCCCCCATCGCCTCGGTCTCGGGGTCGAGAACAAAGACGGGGATCACCGGCCGGCCGCGCGCCGCGACATCGGCCAGCCCCGGGTTGTCGCCGAGCCGCAGATCGCGCCGCACCCACCAGATGATCGCGCCCTCGGCCGTCATGCCCGCCCCCCCGAATTCAGAGCGTGCGATCTAGCGCGGCGATCAGCCGGTCAACCTCGGCCCGGGTGGTGTAGTGGACGAAACTGAGCCGCAGCACCCCCGCCTCGGGATCGACCCCCATCGCGCCAAGGGGACGGACGGCATAGAAATCCCCGCCCCCCGCCATGATCCTGTGGGCGGCGAGGTCTGCCGCGACGGGTTCGGCCGGGCGGTCGAGTGCGACGGCAACCGTGGGCGCGCGCCCTGCCGCCGAGCGCGGGCCGATCAGCCGCAGATCGTTGCGCGCGCCGAGATAGTCGAGCAGCGGCCCGGTCAGCGCGACCTCATGCGCGCGCATCAGGTCGTGGACGGCCGCCGCACGCGCCGCGGGCGGGGCGTCGGAACCCGGGAAATGGTGGGCGTGCAGCGCGTCGACGTAATCGGCCATGCCGGCGCAGGCCGCGACCTGCGCGTGGTCCGGCCCGGCCGGGGTGAACCGCTTGTAGAGCGTGCCGGCATTGAAGAAATGCCCCTGCGCGGGCAGGCGCATGCCGAAGTCGCGGCGGATCGTCATGATGCCCTGATGCGGCCCGTAGGTCTTGTAGGCCGAGAAGAGATAGACATCCGCCCCGAGCGCGCCGACATCGGGAAAGCCGTGGGGCGCATAGCTCACGCCATCGACGCAGGTCGCGGCACCGGCGGCGCGCGCCATCGCGCAGATGCCCGCGACCGGGTTCACCTCTGCGACCACGTTCGAGCAATGCGGAAAGCAGACAAGCCGCACCCGCCCGTCGGCCAGGAGCCGCGCGAGATCGTCGGGGTCGAGATGCCCCGTCTGAGGGTCGATGCGCCATTCGCGCACCTCGATCCCGGCGGCCGCAAGCCGCCGCCAGACGCCCGTGTTGGCCTCGTGGTCCTGGTTGGTGACGACGACCGCCCCGCCCTCGGCCGTCAGCCATTCGCGCACCGCCTGGGCAAGCACGAAGGTGTTGGCCGATGTCGAGGGGCCGAAGGAGACCTCATCCGTCGCGACCCCGAGCATGGCGGCAAGCCGGGCGCGCGCCTCGTCCATCTCCGCCCCGCCCGCCTGCGCGGCGGGATAGGGCGCATATGGCTGCACCTTGCGTGCGGTGTAGAAGCGCGCGAGGCGCTCGACCACCTGCCGGCACGGATAGGAGCCGCCCGCATTCTCGAAAAACGCCCAGCCCTGAAGCGAGGGTTCGGCGAAGGCCGGGAAATGGCTGCGGACGAATTCGACGTCGAGTGCGGGCATGATCGGACCTCTGGCATGGAACGAACCCCGATTACGCGCTGCGACCTGCGCGCGCAATCGCGCCGAGACCCTTTTCAAGGCGGGGATTTGGGCTAAGAACCCGAACGCGAATCGTTCCGCGCGCTTGCCCCTACCAACCGACAAGGACAGAGAAAGGACCTCGGATGACCGCTCTCAAGCGTCTGTTGACTTCGGCCGCATTTGCCGCTGCCGCGCTGCCTGCCTTCGCCGCCGACCCCGACCTCATCGTCTTCGACTGGGCGGGTTGGGAGAACGAGGCCCTGATGGCGACCTACACCGCCAAGCATGGCCAGATGCCGACCTATGCCTTCTTCGCCGACGATGACGAGGCATTCCAGAAGCTCTCCTCGGGCTTCAAGGCCGATGTCGCGCATCCCTGCTCGGCGATGGTGCCGAAATACCGCGAGGCGGGTCTGATCGAGCCCTGGGACACGAGCCGGATCCCCGAATTCGCCAACATCGAGGCGCGGATGCTCGAGTCCTCGGTCTTCAAGGATGAGGCGGGCGTGTGGTACCTGCCGACCGACTACGCCTATACCGCCGTCGCCTACAACACGGCCGACGTGCCCGAGGCCGATGTCGCCACGCTCGCGGTGTTCCACGATCCGAAATATGCCGGCCGCATCTCGCTGCCCGACAACACGGACGATATCTGGGCGCTCGCGCTGCTCGCGACGGGCGTGTCGGACTGGACGAACATCACCGACGCGCAATTCGATGCCGCCGCCGCCTGGATGCGGACGGCACATGCGAACGTGCGCGTCTACTGGTCGGACCCGTCCGAGCTTGCCCAGCTGATGGCGACGGGCGAGGTGCAGGTCGCCTGGTCGTGGAACGACGCGATCGCGATCATGCGCTCCGAGGGCTTCGACGTCGGCTTCCAGCGCCGGGCGGCCGAGGGTGCCTCGACCTGGTTCTGCGGGCTCATCAACCTGAAGGACGCGCCGGGGTCCGAGGACAAGCTCTATGACTTCGTCAACGCCTTCCTCGATCAGGGCTCCTCGCGCGTGCTGCTTTCGGACTTCGGCTATGCCCATGCGAACGCGGCCGGTATGGCGGGGATCACCACCGAGGAACTGGTCGCGGCGGATGTCGATCCCGTCGACACCACGCTCCTGACGCAGACGCCGCTCGACAACGCGATGCGCGACCGCATGGTCGAGGAGTTCGAGAAGATCAAGGCGGGCTTCTGATCCTGCCCGTTCGCGAACCGGGCGCCCCCGCCACGGCGGGGGCGCCCTTTTTCTTGCCTCGGCGGTCGGGCGGCGCTAGGCAGGGCGCATGAACCGCACCGCACCCGTCATCGCCTGCCTCTGCCTTGCGATTTCGCTCGCCCTGCAGGGCGGCGCGGACGCTCAGACGGCAAACGCCGGCGCGCCGGTCGGGCCCCTCATGGTGGTCGGGCTTCATTCCGATGACATGCTGGTGATGCGCGAGGGCCCCGATGTGCTCGCCAAGGCGATCGGCTGGATCGCGTTCGATGCCCGCGACGTCATGATCCTCGAGGTGTCGGCCGACAGCACCTGGGGCCGGGTCGCGCGCGAGGGGCGCGAGGGCTGGGTGGCGATGCGCCACCTCAAACCCGTCGAGGGCTGACGCACGAACCCTCTTGCGGCCTGACGCGCGGGCGCGCAGAAATGTCGCCAAGCGGCAGCGCAAACGCCGCAAGCGAGAGGGACATCGTGACGGACACGCGCGCGCGCCGCTGGCTGCGCCGAACGATCCTCGGTATCGGGCTGGTCGGCTGGGCGTCGCAACTCGGGGCCGACGGGGCCACGGCGCAGGCGCTGCGGGCGGCGCTGCTCGGGGCGGCGGCCGAGACGGCGCAAACCCTTCTCCACCCGCGCGAGCGCTCCGACGCCTATTTCGCCCTCGCTAGCACGCGCGCGGCGCTCGGCGACACCCGGGCCGCCGTGGCAGACGCCCGCGCGATCCCGGACGACTACATGCGCGCCGAGGCGCTCGCGCTCGTGGCGGCGGCGATGGCCCGGGCGGGCGAGATCGAGGGCGCGCAAGCGCTTGCCGCGGGGATCGAGGACGCGCGCGAGCAATCGGCGCGGAACGCGGCCTTCGAGGCTGTCGCGATCGCGCAGTTGCAGGCCGGCGACATCGAGGGCGCGTTCGGGACGACCGGCGCGATCGAGGATCTCTATCGCCGCGCCGAGGCGCAGGCGGCCATCGCCAAGGCGCAGGCGCGGGGCGGCGATGTTGCCGGCGCGATCGCGACCGCCGCCCGGATCGAGAGCGCGAGTTGGCTCGCCGAGGCCCGCGCGCGCGATGCGTATCGCTTTTCCGAGGCAATCGTCGAGGACACGTGGTTCTTCGATGCCCTCGCGGGCATCGCGGCGGTGCAGGCCGAGACGGGGCAGACGGCCGAGGCGCTGGCACTCGCCCGCTCGATCCGCGACCCGGGTTGGCGGGCGCGCGCCACGGTCGCGGTCGGCCTCGCGCAGGCGCACGCCGGCGATATCGCGGGCGCCGAGCGGACCGCGGCCGAAATCGACATCGCCTCGGGCGACCAGGGCGTCTATGTCGCGATCGCGCGCGCCCATGTCCGTGCCGGCCGTCCCGCGGAAGGGATCGAGACGGCGCGCGCGATCGTCTGGGCCTATGGCGCGGCGGATGGCATGGTCGCGGTGGCGGGCGCGCTGGCGGAGGCAGGCGCGGTCGAACAGGCGCGCGGGATCGCCGCCGAGATCCGCGACAGCGGCGCACATGTCGAGGCGCTGGCGCAGATCGCGCTCGCGCAGGCGGGGGCCGGCGACCACGCGAGCGCGCGTCAAACCGCAGCCGCCATCGCCTATAGGCGCGAACGGACAGAGGTGCTTTCGCGCATCGCGACGCTCGAGGCGGCGGCGGGGGCGGTGGATGCGGCGCGCGCGGCCGTCGCCGCAATCGAGGGGGTGCACGGACGCGATGCGGCGATGGCCGCCGTTGCGGGGGCGCAGGCAGGTGCGGGGGACGCCGAAGGCGCGCGCGCGACGGCGGATGCCCTCAGCGGGGGGGCGCGCGTCGTGGCGCTATCGGCTGTCGCACTCGGCCTGCCCTGAGCACGCGACCCGCCAAGTGCCGACATTTTTCTTCTTGCGCTTTGTCCCGCGTCGCGTCCAAATCCGCTCATGCGGCTGGCGCGATGCGGCCGAGGAGGATCCCGACGTGCGGCGCCCCGGATCGACAGGACGGACCCTCGCCGCGCTGCTGCAAATCGTCTGCTTGCTCTGGGCCACGGCGGCGCTCGCGCAGGGGACGTCGACCGAACGGCCGCCGCTGAGCGAACGGCTGACCCCCGAGGTGATGGCCGAAATATTCCCGGGCGCGACGGCGCTAGAGGCTCTTTCTGACGGCGGGCCGCCGGCAATGGCGGTGAAATCGGGTGAAACCCTCGCCGGATATGCGTTCTCTACCTTCGACGTGCTGCGCGCGCCGGGCTATTCGCCGACACCGTTTGATGTGGTGGCGGGCGTCGGCCTCGACGGGCGGGTGACGGGCGCGATGGTCCTCTTTCATCGCGAGCCCTATCTCATCAACGACGCCCGGCGCACCGGTCAACTCACGCAGGTGCTGAACTCGATCACAGGCCTCGAGGCGCGCGTCGGGGCCGAGGGGGCCCTGCCGCCCCAGCATGTCGCCGGGGCGACGATCTCGGCGCGGGCGATGCGCAACGCCGTTCTGGAGGGCGCGGGGATCGTGCTGCGCTATCGCACCGGAAAGAAGGTCGTGACCGAGCCGACTGTCGACACGCTGAACTTCCGCCCGATGACGGCGGAAGAGCTGATCGCGGACGGCGGACTGGCACAGACGATCGTCACGAATGCCGATCTTGCGCGCATCATGGCCGAGGCGGGGCTTGCGGGGCACACGCCCGAGGTCGAACCATGGGGCAAACCCGAGGCGACCTATATCGATTTTCGCGCGGGCTATGCGATCCCGCCCACGATCGGGCGCAACGGCGCGGGACAATGGGCCTACGACCAGTTGATCGAGAAGCGACCCGAGGGCACCCATGCGCTGATCTTCGCCTCGAACGGGATCTTCGACTTTCGCGGATCGAAATACCGCAACATATCGCACGGGTTCCGGCTTGAGCGGCTCGAGGTTCATCAGGCTGGGCGCATCCATACCTTCAAGGCGCAGGATCTGGTCAGCGCGAACTTCGCGCTGGGCAGGGTCGCGCACATCGCCGTGCTGCCGCCTGACGGCGGCTTCGACCCGTTTGTCCCCTGGCGGGCCGAAGTGCATGCGACGGCGCGTGCCCCCGATGGTGCCGAGACGCGCTTCCTCGTGGCGGCGATCGACTACACCCTGCCCGCCCACTATGTGCTGATGCCCCCGCCCGCCCCCGTCCCCGCCTGGGTCGAGGCGTGGCGCGAGGGGGTCGGGCAAGAGGTCGTCCTGGCGGCGGCGCTTGCGGCGCTGACGCTGATCCTTGCGATGCAGGGCCGCATCGTGCGCCACCGCGCCCTCTATCGTGGGCTGCGACTCGGGTTCCTGACTTTCACGCTGGTCTGGATCGGCTGGATCGCAGGCGCTCAACTGTCGATCGTGCATGTGATCAATTACCTCGCCGCACCCTTCGGCGGGCTCGACGTCGGATTCTATCTTGCCGAACCGCTGATCGTGATGATCTCGCTCTACACCCTCGCCTCGCTGCTGTGGCTCGGGCGGGGGGTGTTCTGCGGCTGGCTGTGCCCCTTCGGCGCGATGCAGGAGTTGCTCGCCAATCTGGCCCGGGCGCTGCGCCTGCCCCAGTGGTCGCCGTCCGAGGCGCTGCAATCGCGTCTGTGGAACATCAAGTATGTGGCGCTGGCCGTGGTCGTGGGGCTTGCCTTCGTGGCGCCGGACGCGGGCGCCGTCGCGGCCGAGGTGGAGCCGTTCAAGACCGCGATCACCGCGATCTTCGATCGCGCCCTGCCCTATGTGCTGTGGGCCGTTGTCCTGTTGTCGGCAGGGCTGTTCACCGAACGGGCCTTCTGCCGGTTTCTGTGTCCGCTGGGGGCGGTGCTCGCGATCATGGACCGGCTGCATCTGGTCGAACTGCTCAAGCGGCGGCCCGAATGCGGATCGCCCTGCCGGTTGTGCGAGCGTTCGTGCCCGGTCAAGGCGATCGGACGCTCGGGGGCGATCCGGATGAACGAATGCTTTCAGTGTCTGGACTGCATGGTCGAATATAACGACGATCATCGTTGCCCGCCCCTCGCGCAGCTTCGCAAGCAGGGGGCGCGCCGGCAGGCGGCGGGCGGAACGGTCGGCGGCACGATGGCAGCGGGGGCGGCATGAGGGGTGGGCGCGGCTTTGGACGGCGGCAATTCCTGCGCGTCGCGGCGGCGGCGGGGGCGATCCCACTCGCGCTTGCGCTGGGGCGTGGGCTGCGCGGCGCCCCCGAGGCCGTGCACTGGCGGGGTGAGGCGCTCGGCGCCGAAGCCGCGATCACACTCTGGCACCCCGACCCGAACCGCGCGCGCGCCGCCCTCGGACGGATCGAGGCCGAACTCGGACGTCTGCGGCGCATCTTCGATCTGCACGACCCCCGGAGCGAGATCGCGCGGCTGAACCTAGATCGGCGTCTCGAGCGACCCTCGACCGACATGCGCGCGGTGCTGACGCATGCGCTCGAGGTCGCCGAGGCAAGCGGTGGCGCCTTCGATCCGACGATCCAGCCCCTCTGGCGCGCGCTCAGCATGCAACCGGGCGACGCAAGGGCCCATGCGGCGGCGCGGGCCCTTGTGGCGCGCGATGCGGTCTATGTCGGGGCACGACGGATCGGTCTTGGCCGCCCGGGCATGCGGATTACCCTGAACGGGATCGCCCAGGGGCACGCGGCGGACAGGCTGGCGGCGATGCTCTCTGCCGAGGGGTTCAATGAGGCGCTGATCGACGCGGGCGAGTTGCGCGCCCTCGGATCGGGCCCCGATGGTGCGGGCCATGCGGTCGCGCTGATCGATCCGACCGACCCGACACGCACGCGCGGGACGATGGCGCTGCGCGAGACGGCGCTCGCGATATCGGGGGGGTATGGCCTCAGGATGCCGGGCGGCGGACACCACATCATCGACCCCGTGACGGGCCGGAGCGCCGAGGGCGTGATCGAGGCGGTCGTTGAGGCACCGACGGCGCGCGAGGCGGACGCGCTGTCGACCGCGCTCTATGTCGCGGGGCCGGATCGGGCGGGCGCCATCTTGCCGGCAAGAAACGGGTTCCGCGCGCGCCTGACCCGCGCCGATGGCGAGATCCTCCGCTATGGCGAAACGGCGGGCTGGTCATGACGCCGCGCCGCCTCGGAACATCGCCCGACACTGCGCCCGACTTTGCGCCCGACACCCCGCCCGACACCCCGCCCGACACGCGCCGGCGCGCCGCCCTGCTCGGGCTTGGGGCGATGGGGCTTTTGGGGGCGGGGGCCCTCGCGATCGACCGCCGCGTCGGCGCGGCGACAGCGGGACGCCTCGGGATGCCGCCGCTCCTCGATGTGCGCGAGACGGGCAGCATCTCGCTGCGGGCGCAGACCGGCAGGACCCGGTTCGGGCCGGGGCGTCCCAGCATGACTGCGGGTTTCAACCAGAGCTATCTCGGCCCGACCATCATCCTGCCCCGCGGCGAGATCGCGGCCGAGGTGCGCAACGCGCTCAAAGAGGATGTGACGGTCCACTGGCACGGCCTGCTGGTGCCTGGAGTGGTCGACGGCGGGCCCCATAACCCGATCGGGGCGGGCGAGCGGCGGCGCACGGTGCTGCCCGTCGCGCAAGAGCCGATGACCGCATGGTATCATTCGCACGTGCACGGCGCGACGGCGCGGCATGTCTACGCTGGTCTGGCGGGGGTGATCCACCTCGTAGACGGGCGCGACGATGAGCGCGGCCTGCCCAGCCGCTATGGTGTCGACGACCTGACGCTGATCGTGCAGGACCGCCGCGTCGATGCCGAGGGGCGCATGGTCTATGATCTGACGCCGACGGACATCCTGAACGGGTTCCATGGCAATCGCATCTTCGTCAACGGCCAGATCGGGGCGACGGCCGCCGTCCCCGCGGGCATCGTGCGGCTTCGCGTGCTCAATGCCTCGAACGCCCGGACCTACACGCTGCTTTTTCCCGATGGCCGCCCGCTTCATCTGATCGCGACAGACGGGGGCTATCTGCCGGTCCCGCGCCCGTTGCGCAGCCTGCGCATCGCCTCGGGCGAGCGCGCCGAGGTGCTGGTCGATTTCTCGGACGGCGCGCCGGCGCGGCTGATCTCGGGTCGGGGTCAGATCGACATCCTCGACTTCGCGGTCGATCCCGATCTGCCCGCCCGGATCGACCGTCTGCCCGATCGGCTCGGCCCCGAGTTGCCGCCCCTCGATGGGGCGGACGGTCCGACCCGGCGGTTCGCCCTCAACACCGGCGGCGGCGCGGTCGGCCGCCCGGGCGGGAACCTATCCGGACATCAGCACGGGGACGGATCGGGGCACGGATCGGGGCACGCCCAGTCGCTCGTGGCGACGACGGGCGAGACGGCATCCACATCGAACCACGACCTGCATGATTTTTCGATCAATGGCCGCGTCTACGACCCGACCCGCAACGATTTCGAGATCCCACGCGGCACGACCGAACGCTGGCTGATCTCGGGCGGCGCGAGCAGCGAGCACCCTTTCCACATCCACGGGGTGCAGTTCCGGGTCATCGACGAGGCGGGCGGCATGGTTCGGCCTGAAAACAGCGGATGGAAGGATACGGTGCTGGTGTCGGGCCAGACCGAGATCCTCGTGCGGTTCGATCAACCCGCCCCGCGCGATTATCCCTTCATGTATCACTGCCACATTCTCGAACACGAGGATGCCGGCATGATGGGGCAGTTCACGGTCGTCTGACCGCCGCTGATCAAAGCCCCGGCGGGATCAGGATATCTTCGATCTCGTGCACGATGCCGTTCGATGCGGCGATGTCAGGCTTTCTCAGCCGCGCGTGGTTGAATGCCGCCCCGCCCGCGCGCAGAAAAACCACTTCCTTGCCCTGCACGGTGGCCATGGCGGCACCTTCGGCCATATCCTCAAGGACGACCGTCCCGGGCAGGATGTGATAGGCAACGATCTGGCGCAGGAGGTCGGGCCGGAGCAGCAGCATCTCGAACCCGCCGCCGTCCTCGAGTTCGCGAAACGCGACATCGTGGGGCGCGAGCAGCGTGATCGGGCCGGGGCCGCGCAGCGTCTCGAGGAAGCCCGCGCGTTCGACCGCGACCAGAAACATCTCGTGGTTGCCCGACACCCGCAGCGTCTCGAGGATGTCGCGCGCCGAGCCTGCGCCCGTCGAGGCCAGAAGCACCGCAACCGCCGATACCGCGCCGCGCCAGCCCATCGTCCTGCCTCCGCCCCGCCCGCCGTTAATCCATCCTGTCGAAGCGCGCGCCGCGACGCAACAGGCGAACAGATTGATCGGAATGCCAAGCTGCGCTAACGTCGCCGTGCGGGACGGAGGATGCGATGCGCGGCTTGCTGGTGATCGGACTGTGCGCCTTCGTGCTGTGGTCCCAGCATGTGCGCGCCGATGCCTTCGACGACGGCGCGCGGGCCGCGATGGCCGGGGATTACGCGACCGCGTTCGGGCACTGGCTGCCGCTGGCCGAGGCGGGCGATGCGGATGCCCAATACAACCTCGGCAATCTTTTCGATCGGGGGCTTGGCCGCCCCGAAGACGACGCGACCGCGCAGCGCTGGTATGAGATGGCCGCCGCGCAGGGCGTGGTCGAGGCGATGGTCAATCTCGGCCTCATCCATGAACTCGGACGGGCGGGCATGGCGCGGGATCCGGCCGAGGCGGCGCGCTGGTACGAGCGCGCGGGCGAGGCGGGCAACGCGCTTGCGCAATACAAGCTGGGCGAGATGTATTCGACCGGCACGGGCGTGCCGCTCGATCACGCGCGGGCGGCCGAATGGTATGAGCGTGCGGTTCGCCAGAACCTCGCCGCCGCGATGTTCCGGCTTGGAACCCTCTATGCGATGGGACAGGGCGTCGAACTCGATGCCTCGATCGCGAACGAACTTTACGAACGTGCCGAGGCCACGACCTGCATGATCCGCGGGCACGAGTATGAGCCTCTCGCGATGCGCACCGCGCGGATGTCGGTCTTTGTCGGCGGCTGAAAGGTGCGGCGCGGTCCCTCCATATCATTGATGCGGAATCTGGTCGCCCTCGTGGTGGCGCTGGGGTTGGGCGGGCTTGCAGCCCCTGCCATGGCCGACACCGCCCCAAAGGACGCCCCCGAGGCCGCCCTCGCGTGGGAACGTGGCCACATCGGCGCGGCGCGCACGATCTGGCAGACACTTGCCGCGAACGGGGACGGCGCCGCGCTGTTCAACCTCGGGGTGCTCGCCGATGTACCGCCCGACGGCGCGCCTCGCGATCCGCAGGCCGCGCTCGACCTTTACCTCAAGGCCGCGGCGGCGGGTTTCACGCCAGCCTTCTACAACCTCGGGGTCATGTTGCTTGCTGGTGACGGGCCGGTCGCCGCGGATCGGGCGCGCGCGCTCGAATGGCTGCGGGCGGGCGCGACGGCGGGCGACATCCTCGCCCAGATGCGCCTAGGCGAGGTGCTGAGCGCGGCGGACGCCCCCGAAGGCCCCGCCGGCGCCACCGAGGGGGCGGCGTGGTTCCTGCGCGCCGCCGAGGCGAATTTCGCGCCGGCGCAATTCGCGGCGAGCATGCTCTATGCGCTCGGCCGGGGTGTGGAGCCTGACCTCGATCTGGCGGCGCATTGGGCCGAGCGGGCTGAAGTAACGCAGATGATGTCGGGCGACATCGCCTATTGCGTCCCCGCGAGCGCGCCGCTTGTCGAGCGCTGCCGCCGCAGGACGCCGCTTTACTAGCGCCGCACGGCCGGTGTCTCGATCGGCAGGCCGTTACCGCGCCACGCGACATAAAGTTCCAGCGCGAGGTATTCGGGGCTACCGGGCGCGAAGGGTTCGGCCCTGAGCGATGTGTTGCACCATTCGAACATGCGATGCCGCGACCCCATCGAAAACCACTTCAACCGGTAGATCGGAAACCCGTTGACATGGCCCTGGCTGATGCGATCGCCGCGCAGCATCTGGCCGGCGCGCTCATCATGGCACTGGGTGCAGGACAGATCGAGTTGCCCCCGACGTTCGAAATAGAGCGCGCGCCCCTCCTCGAAGAATGGCGCGGCCGGGCCATCAGCCGCCACCGCGACCGGCAGCCCGCGCGAGAGGTAGGAAACATACGCCGTAAGCGAGAGAAGTTCTTCGGATTCATATGCGTAAGGATCAGATTTCATTCTTTCGACACGGCAGTTGTTGATGTGCCCCTCGAGGTTCATCAACGTTCCGCTGCGGCTGTCGACGGCGGGCAGTCGGGTGGCGGCCCCGACGAGGCCCTCACCCTCGGCGCCGTGGCAATCGGCGCAGGCCGCCCCATCCGGGCCGCCCGGTTCGGACCAGAGCCGCACGCCGCGGTCGATCGCGAAAAAGCCAGGATTGCCGAAGTCGTCGTCCTGCAACTCCTGCGTCGAGGGGGCCATGTAATCGTAACCTGAAACCGGCGGACGCGGCGTCGGGTCAGGCGTCTGGGCTGATGCTCCGAGGGCCGCGAGCCAGGCGGCACCGGTCGCGAGCATGGGCAGGAGGGCACGCATCACGGCGCCTCGGTCAGCGTCGAGAGATAGGCGACCACGTCCTCGACCTGCTGGGCCGAATAGATCGTACGGCCGCGATAGCGCATGAGCACGTCCTTCAGCCCCTCTGTCCGGAAATAGGAGGGCATCACGGTGTCGGGGTTGAGGGCCTTGGGATCGACCAGCCGCTCGCGCAACTCGGCCGGGGTCAGCCGGGCGCCGACCCCATGGAGCGGCGGCCCGATGTCGCCATGGTCAGGCTCTTCGGGGATCGGCATGGCGTGGCAGATGAGGCAGGACGCCGCCGAGAGGTCGCGCACGATCAGTCGCCCGCGATCCGGGTTGCCGGGTTCGGCTGTGAGCGGCTCGGGTATGCCCAGCGCCGCGCCCGCGGCCCCCGTCCCGAGGGCAACGATCAGCCCGAGCACGACCCGGCGCGCCGCGGCCGGGGCGGCCGGGGCGGCCTCAGCCCCAGATATCGGCGGTGATGCTCGCATACCATCCATGTGCGTAACTGGCCTCGGCGCTGCGCAGGCCCGGATCCACGCCCCGCGGACTGGTGCCGCCCGCCCCCTCGATGGCCTCGATCTTGCCCGAGGCGCCCACCCTGAAGACGTCGGCGACCGAAATGCCGTAATCAGGCCCGACCAGGCTGTAGCAGGTGTTGATGAACGAGGGGGCCTCGGGCGCGCGCCCGCCCAGGATTGCCGCAAGCGCGTGCGCGCAGGCCTTGCCCTGGCTCGATGCCGCGAAGCCCGACTTGGGCATGGCGCCGGCGACGATGGCATCGCCCAGCACATGCACCCCCGGAACGAGGGACGATTCGAAGCTGAGCGGATCGATGGCGCACCACCCCCCCTCGCCCGCGAGGCCCAGAGACTGCGCGATCGCGCCCGCCTTCTGGGGCGGGATGATGTTGGCGACATCGGCATTGAAACGGGCGAACTCGGTACGGATCTCGCCCGAGCCCGCATCGACGCCCATGAGCGATCCAGCCTGCGAGACTGGGATCCACTCGACAAGGCCGCCATAAAGTTCCGCCCAGCCATCGAGAAAAAGGCCCTGCTTGGAAAAGCTGTCCTTGCCGTCGACCACGAGCAGCTTCGATCGCGGCTTTTCGGTCTTGAGGTAATGCGCGATCAGGCTGGCGCGTTCGTAGGGCCCGGGCGGACAGCGGTAGGGGTTGGCGGGAACCGCGATCAGCACCGTGCCGCCGTCGGGCATGGCGCGCAGGCGGTCGCGCAGATTCAGCGTCTGCGGCCCCGCCTTCCAGGCATGGGGCATCGTCTCTGCGGCGCTCGCGTCATAGCCCTCGATCGCGTCAAGGCGCAGCTCGATCCCGGGCGCGACCACGAGACGGTCAAAGCCGACCTCGCCTCCGCCCGCGAGCGTCAGCCGACCCTGCCCTGGATCGGCCCCCACCACCCGATCCTGAACCACCTCGATCCCTGCGGCGCGCAGGCCGTCGAGGCCGTGGGTGACGGCACCGATCTCTGCCATGCCGGCGATCACGAGGTTGCTGAACGGGCAGGTGACGATCGAGGCGGCCGGTTCGATCAGAACGACCGAGATCTCGGGGGCGATCAGGCGCAGGGTGCGCGCGAAGCTCGCCCCAGCGAAGCCTGCCCCCACGACCGCCACGCGCGCGCCGGCTGCCCCTCTGGCGGGGTGCCCGAGAACGAAGGGGGACGCAAGCGCGATGCCGATCAGGCTGCGGCGGTCGATCGCGGATCCGCTCATCGCGCCCCCCTCAGCGCCGATCGCCGAGATGGGCCGCGATGGCCGCGATCTCGTCATCGGTAAAGCCTCGGGCGATGCGGTTCATCACGGTTCCCGCCAGGGCGCCGCTGCGGTATTCGCCAAGCAGCCGCGCCATGTCTTCGGCGGGCAACCCGTCGATCGCGGGAATCGCCCCCGGGCTGCGCCCCTCGGGGCCGTGACAAGCCGCGCACGACCCCGCGAGGATCGCCCCGCGCGCATCCTCGGCCAGCGCCGGGAAGGCATGAAATGTCAACACAAGCCCGAGTGTCGCCCCCCAACCGATCGCAGCCATGACCCCTCCGTCGCGGCAGAAGGCGCGCGCCCCGCGCACGCCGGGGCGCCGCCGCTTGACGCGCACGCTAGCGCAGCTCATGCCGCGAAGGAAGTGGGCTGTTCGGCCGCAGGCAGGCAAGCCATTCTGCCGCCTTGCATCGTGCTGGGGATGCGCCCTAGGCTGACGCTGGTCGCCGAGGCGGCGGTGCGGGCCTTGGGCCGGCGCAGCCTCTTCGGCGCCGCTGCCGAGGACCGACAGATGCCTCAGACCCCTGCGCTCCGCCGCCTCGCGCGCCGGAAATTTCTGCGCCTCGCAGCCGCCGGTGTGGCGACACTCTCGGCGCCCGGCCTGCTGCGGGCCAATCAGGGGGTCACCGACCTCGAGGGGTTCGATTCGGTCTGGCGCGACGCCGAGACGGTGATCGAGGCGAATTTCGGCCGCGGGGTCGTCTTCGAACAGACGGGGCTGCATCTCGATCTGCCCGACCATGTCGATACGGGCGGTTCCGTGCCCTGCACGATCCGCATCGACGCGCAGATGACGCCCGAGGACTGTCCGACGGTCGTGCACCTCGTTGCGCACGGGAACCCGACGCCGCAGATCCTTTCGGTCTGGTTCACGCCCGAGTCGGGCCGGGCCGAGGTCACGACGCGGATACGCCTTGAGCAGACGCAACGCGTGACGCTGGTGGCGCAGATGCGCGACGGGCGCCATCTGCGGACCGATCGCGAGGTGTCGGTCAGCTTCGGCGCCTGCGCGCAGATCGGATCGGGTTCGAACGACGATGTCTTCGCCTTTCGGCCCGAGGCGCGCGTAAGCGTGCAGCCGCATGCCGCGAAGGGAGAGTTGGTGCCGGTGCGCGCCGTCATCTCGCATCCGATGGAGACGGGGCTGCGCAAGAGTGCCACCGACGAATGGGTGCGCCAGCGCATCATCTCGAGCTTCGGCGCCCGGCAGGGTGGCGTCGAATTCTTCAAGGCGCGGCTCTATCCCGCGATGGCGACCAACCCCTATTTCCTCTTCCATCTGCGCGCCGCCTCCTCGGGCCCCATCGATTTCAAGTGGTTCGACATGACCGGCCCGACCTATCGCGCCGAGGCGGCGCTCATCGTCGGCTGATAGGGCGCCGATCTGTCGACACGGCGCACATATGCGTCATCTCGCCACACCCAGGGTCCGCGCCCCACGCTCGCGAACAGCAAATAGCGCTTGAGTTTTTTTCGGGCCAGTCGCAGGCTCCGCGTCGCGGGCACCGTCCCGCGTGTCGCCACAAGGCCCGCCAGAAGGCCCCGAAGGCCCAACGTTGCGGAACAGGGCGATACCCCTTTGCGGAACTCATGAGGGAGAAGGTTCAATGAGTTTTACACTTAACGTGAATGGCGCGAGCCACGATATCGACGTGGAGGCAGAGACGCCGCTCCTGTGGGTCCTGCGCGACACGATCGGCCTGACCGGAACGAAATACGGCTGCGGCATCGCCCAGTGCGGCGCCTGCACCGTCCATGTCGATGGCGTGGCGGTCAAATCCTGCAACGTCAGCGCGGCGAGCGTCGCCGGCAAGACGATCACCACGATCGAGGGCCTCTCGCCCGACGGAAGCCACAAGGTCCAGAAGGCCTGGGTCGAGAACACCGTGCCCCAGTGCGGCTATTGCCAGTCCGGACAGATCATGTCCGCGGCGGCGCTCTTGGCCACCACCCCCGCCCCCACCGACCGCGAGATCGACGCGGCGATGGCCGGGAACCTCTGCCGTTGCGGCACCTATCCGGCGATCCGCAAGGCGATCCACGACGCCGCGGCCATGGGCTGAGCGAGGGAGAAACGCAAATGAACGAGATGACCCTTAGCCGCAGGAGCTTCATCCGCACCGCGGTCGCCGCGGGTGGCGGCATGATCCTCGGTTTCGTGATCCCGGGCGTTCCCAAGGTGATGGCCGAAGGCGTGCTGCCCGAGGCATGGAAGGACCCCGCGGGCGGCGCCGAGATCAACGCCTGGCTCACGATCGACAAGAACAGCATCGTGACGGTGCGCTGCCCCCACACCGAGATGGGCCAGGGCGCGCTCACCTCGGTCGCGATGATGATCGCCGAGGAACTCAACGTGCCGTGGGCGAACATGCGCACCGTGCTCGCGGATGCCAACCGCCACGTCACGCAGGGCGAAGTCTACGTCAACATGTCGACGGGCGGCTCGAACCTCGTGCGCAACCGCCATCCGCACATCATGCAGGCCGGCGCCTCGGCGCGCGAGCGTCTGCGCGAGGCGGCGGCGAAGAAGTGGAAGGTGACCCGCGACGAGGTCAAGGCCGAGCAGGGCGTGCTGACGGCCGGCACCAACACCGCGACCTATGGCGAATTCGCGGCCGATGCCGCGAAGGTCAAGCTTGATGCCGAACCCTCGATCAAGGCCTATGGCGACTGGTGGCTGGTCGGCACCTCGGTGCCGCGCATGGACGTCGCGCCCAAGGTCAACGGCTCGGCGATCTATCCGATCGACGTGCGGCTCGAGGGCATGGTCTATGCCGCGGTCCGCGCCTGCCCGGTTCCGGGCGGGGTGCTGAAGAGCTTCAACTTCGACGCGATCAAGGACCGTCCCGGCGTCATCGCCGCGGTGGAACTCAAGCAGGTCAAGGAAAAGCTCGCCAACGCCGACATGCGCAGCGCGATCGCGGTCGTGGCCGACAGCTTCTACCGGGCCAAGACGGCGCTCGACCTCATGCCGGTGGAATGGGACTTCGGCGCGGGCGTGCAGTATTCGACCGAAGGGATGGATGCGGCGGCGCGTGAACTTCTCGGCAAGCCTGCCGAGCATTTCGAGGCCGTCCGCGGCGATCCTCTGCCGCTGCTCGAGGCGGCGGGCGACAAGGTCGTCGTCGGCGACTACCACCGCCCCTACGAGTGCCACGCCTCCATGTGCCCGCCCTCAGCGGTCGCACATGTGCAGACGACCGGGCCGCTCGCGCCGCGGGTCGATCTGTGGTCCTTCACCCAGAACGTCGCCGCCTCGCTTCTGCTCGCGGCGGACCAGTCCGGGATCGATCCGCAGAACTGCTACGTCCACGGCACCTTCCAGGGCGGCGCCTTCGGCCAGGGCAACGCGGTTGATGTGACGCGCCAGGCTGTCGAGATCGCCAAGCAGATCGGCCGCCCCGTCAAGGTCATCTGGACGCGCGAAGAGGACACGACCCAGGCCCGGACCCGTCCGCCGGTCTGGTCGCGCGGCATCACCACGCTTGGTGAGGACGGCCTGCCGACGGGGATGCTCATTCGCGCCGTGGGCGAGGAAAAGAACCCCGCCTATGCCGACCGGGGCAACCTCAACCATCCCTACATGGTGCCGAACTTCCGCTATGAGCGGGCGATCGTCCCGACCAACATCCCGATCGGGCCGAACCGTGCCCCTGGCAACAACTCGAACGCCTTCGGCCTCGAGCAGTACATCGACGAGGTCGCACTCGCCGGTGGCTGGGATCCGCTCGAGTGGCGGATCAAGATGACCGAGGGCAACGAGCGCTGGCAGCGCGTCCTTCTCAAGATGAAGGAGGTCTGCGGCTTCACCACCGACCTGCCCAAGGGTCGGGGCATGGGGATCGCGGTCGTCGAATCGCACGGCTCGACGGTCGGCGCCTGCGTCACGGTCGAAGTCAGCCGCCGCGGCGCCCTCTTCATCGAGAAGGTGCAGCTCATCTCGAACTCGGGCTACGTCCTCAATCCGCGCAACGCCGAAGAGCAAATGTTTGGCTCCGTGGCGTGGGAATTCAGCCACGTCCTCTATGGCGGGCTGCGGGTGCAGGGCGGTCGGATCCAGAACGTCAACTTCGACAACTACAAGTTGATGCGCCTGCCCGACATGCCGGTGGTCGAGACGATCTACGCCAACTCGGAGGACCAGTGGTGGGGCGGCTTCGGCGAGACGGCCTGCCCGCCCGCGCCGCCCGCGCTCGCGAACGCGATCTTCTTCGCGACGGGCAAGCGCGTCCGCTCGACCCCGATCATCCAGCACGATCTCAGCTGGTCATGATCTGACAGACATCCACGGCCGGGCAGGCGACTGCCCGGCCGTGCCATGTCCTGATACGCCCTGCCCCGGCGCACATCCGCACCGGGCACCCATCGCAAGACAACGGAATCAAGATGTCGCTGAAGTCGATCGCCCTCACCCTTGTCGGTGCCGCCCTCGTGGGGGCGGCCGGCGCCTATGCCTTTGCTACCCGCCACGGCGAGATTGCCGCCATCGCCCCGCCCGATCCGGCCAGTTTCGACGGCGCGCTGATCGAGCAGGGCGCGATCGTCGCGGGGCTCGGCAACTGCCACGTCTGCCACACCGCGGCGAGCGGGGCGGAATATGCCGGCGGCCTCGCGCTGCCCACCCCCTTCGGCACGATCTACACCTCGAACATCACCCCCGACCCAGTCGCGGGGATCGGGTCGTGGCCGCTGGAGGCCTTCGTCCGCGCCATGCGCGAAGGGATCTCGCGCGATGGAACGCACCTCTATCCCGCCTTCCCTTACGACTATTATGCCAAGGTGACCGACGCCGATCTCGAGGCTCTCTATGCCTATCTGATGACACGGCCCGCCGTCGCGACCCCCGCCCCCGAGACCGCGCTGCCCTTCCCCTTCGGCTTCCGCCCGCTGATGGAGGGCTGGAACATCCTGCATCTGGAAGCGGGTGTGTTTGAGCCCGACCCCGCACAATCGGAAACCTGGAACCGCGGCGCCTACATCGTCGAGGGCCTCGGCCATTGCGGGGCCTGCCACACGCCGCGCAACGCGATGGGTGCCGCGCCGAAATCGGGGCCCGATGCCTATGCGGGCGGCTATGCCGAGGGCTGGTATGCGCCGCCCCTGACAGCCGCCACGACCGCGCCGATCCCTTGGACCGAGATCGCGCTCGTGAATTACCTCATCGACGGCTGGGACCGCGACCACGGCATCGTCGCGGGGCCGATGAAGCCCGTCGTCAACGACCTCTATGAGCAGTCCGAGGACGATGTCTTCGCGATCGCGGCCTACATCATGCACCTCAAGGGTGGCGAGAAGCCCGCGGCCGAGCAGGATGCGATCGTGGCCGAGGCGCGCGCGCGCGCCGACAAGGCCGAATGGGGCCACCCCGAGGCGCCGCCCGTGCCCGAAGGCGAACAGATGGCCGAGGGCGCGCGCATCTTCGAGGCGCAGTGCGCGACCTGCCACAAGGCGGGCGGCCTGCCGAGCCCGCTCGGCCTTGGCACCAGCATCTGGTCGGATGAGCCGGCAAACCTCGTGCGCATCACCTTCGAGGGCAACACCCCCGGCCCGCTCGGGTCGCTCGACCGCGCGATGCCCGGCCGCGCCAACCAGATCTCGGACAGCGAGATGGCGGCCCTCGCGGCCTTCATGCGCGCGCGCTTCACCGACCGGCCGGCGTGGCCGGCGGACCTCGTCGCCAAGCGCATTGCCGAAACGCGCGCCGATCTGGCGCATCGGGCGGCCGGCGGCCACTGAGGGGCGCGCTGCCCTCTTGCGGCGGACGGGCGCGCGTGCAAATGCGCGCCCGTTCCATTTCCGCCCCGACGTGCCCAACGGAGGCTGCCATGCATGTCGCGATTGTCGAGAACTCGCCGCTCACGCATCACGGGCAGGTGGGCGTCGCCCTCAACGAAGCGGGCGCGCGGATCGAGATCTTCCGCCCCTTCGCTGACGGGCGCCTGCCCGAGGCGGGAGGGCACGACGCGCTCGTGGTCTTTGGCGGCGAGCAGTCGGCGCTTGACGATGCCGAGCACCCCTACATCCCCGAGCTTGCCCGGCGGATGGCCGCGGCGGCGCGCGCCGATGTCGCGGTGCTCGGGATCTGCCTCGGCAGCCAGATCCTCGCGCGCGGCCTCGGGGCGCAGAACAGGCTCGGCGTTGCGCGCGAATTCGGCTGGTGCCGGGTCGAGCGCTGCGGCGACGGGGCGGACGACCCGATCCTCGGCGCCCTACCTACCGGGCGTTTCCTTGCGCCGCAGTGGCACAGCGACACGTTCAGCCTGCCGCCGGGGGCGGCGCATCTCGCGCGGTCGGACAGGGCCGAGGTGCAGGCCTATCGGGTCGGGCGCGCCGGCTACGGGTTCCAGTTCCATTTCGAGGCGAATCGGGCCGTGATGGCCGACTGGTTGCGCTGCTTTCCCGCGGCCATTGCCGACATGGACCCCGATTTCGCCGCGAACCACGACCGGCGCGCCCGGAGCGAGGGCGCCGAGGCCGACGCGATCGGGCTGGCGCTCGCGCGGGGATGGGTCGGCCTGATCTGACCGCGAGGGCGGTACCGGACGCGCGCGCACTCTCGTCTAGCGGGCCTATCCGCGCTACTATGGCCTCGCATGACGGAGGCGACGCCATGAAAAGACGCGACTATTCGATGCACGGGCCGGATGCGCAGCGTGCGGTCGAGAACGGGCTTGCGGCGGCGGAATGGTATCATACCGAGGTGCCGCGCAAGGTCATGAAGGATCTGATGCAGCGCAGCGACGGGCCGGCGATCCGCGACAGCGTGATCCTGCTCGGGGCGATGGTCGTGCTCGCGGGGGTGGGAATCGCGCTCTGGCCGTCGTGGTGGTCGGCGCCCTTCTGGCTGGCCTATGGCGTCCTCTATGGCTCGGCATCGGATTCGCGCTGGCACGAATGCGGCCACGGCACGGCCTTCCGCACCCGCTGGATGAATGATGCGATGTACCACTTCGCGAGCTTCTGCATCGTGCGCAACCCCGTCGCCTGGCGCTGGAGCCACGCCCGCCACCACACCGACACCATCATCGTCGGCCGCGACCCCGAGATCGCGATCATGCGGCCGCCCGAATTTCTGCGGCTGATCGCGAATTTCTTCGGGCTCATCGATGCCTGGAACGGCTGGGGGCGGATGCTCTACAACGCCTCGGGCCGCATCCACCCCGAGGAGGCGACGTGGATCCCCGCCGCCGAGCAGCCCAAGGTCGTGCTGGTGGCGCGCGTCTGGGTCGCGATCTATGCCGCGACGATCGGGCTGGCGCTCTGGATGGGGTCGATCCTGCCGCTCATGGTCATCGGGCTGCCGCGGCTCTATGGCGCGTGGCATCATGTGATGACGGGGCTCCTCCAGCACGGTGGGCTTGCCGACAACGTGCTCGACCACCGGCTGAACACGCGCACCGTCTACATGAACCCCGTCTCGCGCTTCATCTACTGGAACATGAACTATCACGTCGAACACCACATGTTCCCGATGGTGCCCTATCACCGCCTGCCAGAACTGCACGCCGCGATCCGCCACGACCTGCCCCCGCCCTCCCCCTCGATCGCGGCGGGCTTTGCCGAGATGTGGCCCGCGCTGAAGCGGCAACTGCGCAACGAGGATTACTTCCTGCGCCGCGACCTGCCCCCGACCGCGCGCCCCTATCGCGAGGATCTGCACGCCGCGGCCCTCGGCCAACCCGCCGAATGAGCGCGCCCATGCCCTGGATCGACGCCTGCGCCACCGACGACATCGACCCCGAGGATCTGATCCGCTTCGACCACGGCGGGCGGAGCTACGCGATCTATCGCAGCCCCGAGGGGGAATTCTTCTGCACCGACGGGTTGTGCACCCACGAGCAGGTCCATCTCTGCGACGGCCTCGTGATGGGCCACGAGATCGAATGCCCCAAGCACAACGCCACCTTCGACTACCGCACCGGCAAGGCCCGGCGCGCGCCCGCCTGCATCGACCTGCGCACCCACCCCGTCCGCATCGAGGGCGGGCGCGTCATGATCGACATCGGCTGAAGGATCGGGGGCCGGGGCCCGCGCCGATCAGGCGCCGAGCGCCCCCATCCGCACGGCCACGTCTCCCATGCGGTTCGAAAAGCCCCATTCGTTGTCATACCAGGTCAGGATGCGGGCAAAGCGCCCCTCCATCACCCGCGTCTGGTCGAGATGCACGATCGAGGAATGCGGATCGTGGTTGAAGTCGATGCTGACGTTCGGGGCATCGGTGACCGACAGCACGCGCGCGAGCGGCCCGGCCGCGGCGGCGCGGAAGGCGTCGTTGATTTCGGCCTCGGTCGTATCGCGCAGCGTCTCGAAGGTCAGATCCACGACCGACACGTTGGGCGTCGGCACCCGGATCGCGACGCCATCGAGCCTGCCCTTCAGCTCGGGCAGCACGAGGGCCACCGCCCGGGCCGCCCCCGTCGTCGTCGGGATCATCGAGAGCGCCGCGGCGCGCGCGCGATAGAGATCCTTGTGCATGGTGTCGAGCGTCGGCTGATCGCCCGTGTAGCTGTGCACCGTCGTCATGAAGCCGCGCCGGATGCCCACCGTCTCGTGCAACACCTTGGCCGCGGGCGCGAGGCAGTTCGTCGTGCACGACGCGTTCGAAACGACCCGGTCCTCGGGGCGCAGCGTGTCATGGTTGACGCCCTCGACGATGGTGCGGTCGGCTCCGTCCGAGGGCGCCGAGACGAGGACGCGCCGCGCCCCCGCCGCCAGATGCACCGCCGCCTTGTCGCGGGCGGTGAAGATGCCGGTGCACTCCATCACCACATCGAGCCCGCCCCAGTCGAGCTGGGCCGGATCGCGCACCGCCGTCACGCGCATCGGGCCGCGGCCCGCGTCGATCCAGCCCTCGCCCGTCTTCACCTCGAAGGGCAGCCGGCCGTGCACGCTGTCAAAGCGCAAGAGGTGGGCGTTCGTCTCGACCGGGCCGAGATCGTTGATCGCCACCACCTCGATGTCGCGCCGCCCGGATTCGAGGATCGCGCGCAGCACATTGCGCCCGATCCGCCCGAAACCGTTGATGCCGACCCTGACTGCCATGCTCGCCTCCGACACGCTGAATCCGTCGTCGCGCCATAGCGCAAAGCGTGGCCGGGGAACAGGGGCCGATCACCGGGCGCGCGGGCGCCGGGCGTTGCCCCGCAGGGCCCGGCGCCAGATTGCGGCCGATAGGATGGGGCGGGCGCGCCCGTCGGGCCGAGGGCGGCGGATGACCCGTCCGCGCGCCGCAAACCACGCCCGCGTCAGATGCGCCGCCGCCACGCCATAGCCCCCGCCCGCCAGCACATCCGACACCCAATGCGCCCCCACCACCACGCGACTCGCTGCCGCCGCACAGCCGATCGCGATCAGCACCGCCCATGCCCGCGGCACGACGAACCCCAGCACCGCCGCCACCGTCAGCGCGGTCGTCGAATGGCCCGAGGGGAAGCTGGCAAAAGCCGCCTCGAAGGAAAAGGGGGCGAAGGCGAAGGGGTCGGGCGGATCGAAGGTGCCGGGCCGGCTGCGGCCGATCATGTTCTTGACGATCCAGACGCTGATCCCGCCCATCGCGACCGCGACGAACAGAAACCACGCCGCACCTTGCAACTGGTGCAGGGCGCGCGCCTGGCTGCCGACCGCGCGGCGCAGCGCAAGCGCGCAGAGCAGGACTCCCGTCAGCGCGCCCAGTCCCGACCAGGCCGAATTGCCGATCTCGGTCACGACGACAAAGACCGCGCGCCACTCGGCCGCATGGGCGCGCACCACCTCGAACAGGCGGGCGTCGGCCAGCAGGGCGAGGGCGATCAGCCCGCCCAGCAACACAACGTACGCTGCTCCCCCAGCCCTCATGGTGGCGCGACCGGCTGGAGGAGGTCGAGCCGCGCGATCCGTCCCGCCCCGATCGCCAACCCCTCGACGCGGCCGACGACCTGCCAGCCGGGGGCCTCGATGCGCACGAGGTCGACGTCGCGCAGCACCACCGCGCAGGGTTCTGCGACGAGAGCGGCGGGAAGTGCTGCATCGGCGGCAATCAGCGGCGTGTCGCGCCCGCCCACCCAGACGACCGACGGCTCGGAATAGCCCCAGCCCACAAGGAACGGCCGGCCGCAGCCGCGCGCCCCGGCCACAGCGGCGGCAAGCCCGGCCGCGCCCTCGGTCGGCCAGAGATAGGGGGTGCGGGCGACGCCTGACAGGAAGCCCGCGTTGAAGATCGCGCCGCCGAGCGCCAGCGCGGCGATCGCGCCGGTCATGCGGCCGCGGCCGAGCAGCCCGAGCGCGAGTGCCACGCCCGCGAATGCCGCGAGAACCGCGCCGAGCACGAGCGCGATCGCCCCCGCCGGTGTGCCCCAGCGCAACTGGAACGCCACCAAGGCCACCGCCACCGCGGGCATGCTCGCCGCCGCCAGCGCCACCCCGATCCGCGCCGCGACCCCGGGCACCTGCCGCCGCCCCAGAAGGCCCGCGGCAACAAGGATCGCGAGCGCCGGCCATGCGGGCAGCGTGTAGTGCAGCAGTTTCGTCGGCACCGCCTCGAACAGGAGCCAGAAGGGAACGATCGCCGCCACGGCAAAGCGCACCTGCGCCTCGCCACGCCGAGCCCATAGCCCGGCGCAGGCGAGCGGCAACAGCGCCACCCCCGGCCAGAAGGCGAACCACATGAGCAGCAGGTGGGTGCCGGGCGGGGCGCCCTTGCCCTCCTGCCCCGACGCGACCTTCGAGAGCAGATCGCCCAGTACCGCCTCGCGCCAGAATGCAACGCCGCCGACAATGGTGATGCCGACCAGCCAAGGCAGCACCATGAGGAAGGCGGCCGCGATCGGCAGCGGCGCGCCAAGGGGGCGCAGCCAGCGGAAATCCCGCATGAGCGCGCCATGACCGAGCGCCGTCAGCCCGACCGCGAGCGGCCCGATCGGCCCCTTGACCAGAACCGCCCCCCCGAACGCCATCCAGAAGGCCCAGGGCGCCCAGCGCCCCGGCAGGGCGGCCCCCGTGCGCACGCCCGTCTGCATCGCGCCGGCCTGCCAGCCGCGCCCCGGCCGCGCCAGCCGCGCCAGCACCAGCAGCATCACGAGGATGAGCGAGAGCAGCACCGCATCCGTCTTGGCAATGCGCGCCTCACCCGAGAGGACGAAGGCGGCACCAAAGAGCGCCGCGCCCGCCGCACCGGCCTGCGCGCCGAACAGCGCCGCGCCGAGGGCGGCCGTCAGGCCGATCGCCGCGGCGGCCGCGATCAGGGACGGCAGGCGCCAGACCCACAGCGGCGCCTCTGCCCCGAAACCGGCCAGACGCGCCGCGACGCCCTGGATCCAGTAGATGCCGACCGGTTTCTTGTAGCGCGGCTCGCCCTGAAAGCGGATGTCGACCAGCGCGCCATCCTCGACCATCTGCCGGCTCGCCTGCACGAAGCGCGCCTCGTCCTGATCGATGACGGGCAGGCTCGCCTGCCCCGGCAGCAACAGGAGCGCGAGGCCGAGCAGAAGCGCGCCCCACCCCATCCACGCCCAGAAGCGCCTCAGCCCCATCAACCTCATCGACCCCATCAGGCCCCCCTGCCAGTGGCGGGCCACGATCCCGGCCTTATCCTCTGGCGTTGTTGAGGTCCACCGCCCAGCGCGGCCTTGCGGGGCCGATCGGCGCGGCCTATGGGCGGTCGGGCGGCATCGAGGGGGCGGGATGGAGGCGTTGGCGCAGGTCTTCGAGGTTACCGCGCCGGTCGTCCTGATCGCGGCGTCGGGCTATGTCTGGGCGCGTCGGGGGTTCGAGTTTCCGGTCGACTTCATCACCCGGCTGATGATGTCCGTCTGCCTGCCGGCGCTCGTGTTCGTCGCGCTGACGCAAAGCGCGCTCTCGCCCGAGGCGCTCTCGCAGATCGCGCTCGCAGCGGGCGCGGCCTACGGGGCGCTCTGGTGCGTGATCTGGGCGCTGGTGCGCTGGATGGGGCTCGAACGCTCGACCTACCTCGCGCCGCTCGTCTTCGGAAATACCGGCAACCTCGGGCTGCCGCTCGCGCTCTTTGCCTTCGGGACGGAGGGGCTCGGCCTCGCGGTCGTCGTCTTTGCGGTGATGATCCTGTTGAATTTCACCGTCGGCGTCTGGGCGGTGGCGGGCGGCAGAGATCCGACGCGCCACCTGCGCGAGCCGGTGCTTTGGGCAAGCATCGGCGGCATGGCGGCGCTGGTGCTCGGCTGGCGACCGCCCGCGTGGATCGAGAACACGCTCGACCTCGTAGGGCAGCCGGCGATCCCGCTGATGCTCTTCACGCTCGGGGTCGCGATGGCGCGGCTCGGGACGCGACAGTTCGGCCCGGCGGCAGCCCTCTCGGCGGCGCGGCTTGTCATCTGCCTCGTGATCGGGGTCGGGGTGGCGCGGCTTTTCGGCCTTGGCGCGGTCGCCTCGGCGGTGCTCGTGCTCCAGATCGCGATGCCGGTCGCGGTGACGTCCTACCTGCTCGCGCAGAAGTTCGGCGCCGACGCCGATGTGGTCGCCGGCCTTGTCATCGCCTCGACGCTGATCGCGCTCGCGACCCTGCCGGTGCTGATCGCGGTGCTGATCTGAGGGGCTGATCGCTCAGGCGAAATTTGTCCCGTGCCAGGCGTCGATATCGAGTGCGTTGCCCGAAAACGTCGCCATCGCGCTGACGATCAGCGCCGCACCCGTCGCGGCAACGTGAAAGAGATGCTGATCGGCGCCCGTCTGCTGCGAGCGGGCGGTCAGCACCAGCGCCTCGGCCCCCTCGGTGATGTGCAACGCGGCGAAATCGCCGCCCGTTGACAGCGCATCCCGCAGCGCATCGGCGTTGACGAGGCCATCGTCAACCAGACGCAGGATCATGCCCCCCACATTCGCGGCCGGAACGCGCGCCGCCGCCACGACCGCAAGCAGCTCCGCACCCGCAAGCGGCACGAATTCGACCACGTCGCCCCCCTGCCCCAGCACGAAGCCATGGATCGTATCTGCCCCGTTCGTCGCCGGATCGGTCTCGAACACGACCGTGTCCGCGCCGGGCGCGGCTTCCGAGAGATCGATCACATCGTCACCCCGACCGCCCCGGACCCGATCGGCGCCTTCGCCCGCGAAGATCTGGTCGCGTCCCTCGCCGCCCATCAGGAGGTTCGCAAGCGCGTTGCCCACCAGATGGTCGTCGCCCGCGCCACCTGTCGCGTTCTCGATCCCGCTTCCGGCCGAGACGGTCAACTGCCATGGCGCCGTGATGAGGTCGGCGCGGGGGCCAAGATGGCTGTGCATGCCGGGCCGCAGGTCGATCATCGCGCTCTCCGACCGGCCCGCGGCGCTGATCGTGTCGACCCCTCCACCGTCCAGCACGAAGACACCCCCACCCGCGGAAAAGGCATAGGTGTCGTCGCCCGCCCGCCAGCCCGGATTGACGCCGAAGATCCCTGCAAGCGCCATGAGGTCGAGATCCCTGAACCCCCCGTCGTAATAGCCGGGCTCCAGAGTGTAGGTCATCGCCGTCCAGCGCGTGTTGTCCTCGGCCTCGGGCAGGATGACCGATGCCTCGCCGTCGGCCTCGAACGGATGCTTGAGGCCGAGCGCGTGACCGAGTTCGTGGATGAGTACCTCGTAATCGTCGTTGGTGGTCGGTCCGCTGCGGGCGGGGGCGTCCATCTCGTTCGAAATCAGGATGTCCGATCCGATGTAAAGGCCCGGGAGCGGGAAATAGGCATAGCCCGCAAGCCCTTCCTGATCGTTCTGAGATATCGCGATGACATTGAAACCGTTCGGGTCATCTGTTTCGGTGAAGGTGACATCGAACATCTGTCCGAGGTCTGCAACGACGGCCCGGAACGCCGCCCGCACGGCCGACGAGGCGGGCGCCCATCCAACGGTGTCGTCTCCGGCAAGATAATCGGGCATCGTCTGCGGAAAGGTGAAGGCCACGACGTCGTCGAAGGAATCGTAGAACTCCGAAAGCCAGTCGTGATCGGCGTTGCCGAGCGCCTGCACCCAGTAGGGATTGATGTATTCGGGCAGCAGAAGAAACGCGTCCGGATCGGCCGACGCCGGTGGAACATAGGCCGAGGGCGGAGGCGCGTAGCCTGCGGGCAGGCCCGAGGTCGCGGGCGCGCTGCCGTCGCGGCCCGGGGTCGCGGCGCCGCCGCAGGCCGCGAGCGGCAGAAGCGCCGCCATCGCCGGCAGGCCGCGCGGCCGGGCGGCGTCGCGGCGCCCTTGGCCGGGCAACGGTCGCAATTTCATTTCGGCGGCTCCCGCATTTGACGACCAAGACGGCGAATCGGCATCAGGATGATAGCGGCGCAGTCGCGGAAGTCAGCAGCCGGGCGCGGTTCAGCCCTCGGGGAAGGGCTCGGACGCGCCATCCTGAAGCGGCACCTCGAAGGCGTTGATCGTGAGAGAGATGAGCGTGTAATAGCCGAGGATGCCCACCAGATCGACGACCCCCTCTCGCCCGAGTGCCCGGACCGCGCCGGCATAGGTGGCGTCCGACACGCGTCGGGTGCGCAGCAATTCCTGCGCGAAGGCATGGAGCGCGGCCTCGTCCTCGGCGGCGAAGACGGGCGTGGCGCCGGTACGGATTGCCTCGGCCACAGCGGGATCGACGCCCGCGCGCAGCGCGATCGGCAGATGCTCGACCCATTCGTAGCCCGAGCGCCAGAAGGCCCCGGTGATGAGGATCGCGAGCTCCGACAGGCGCGGCGGCAGGTGCGATCCATAGCGGCAATAGGCCCCGAGGCGCTGCGCGGCCTCGGCCAGGGGCGGGTTGACGAGCCAGACGCGCAGGGGCCCCGGCACCGACCCGCGCGGCCCTGCCACGATGGCGTCATGCGCGGCGCGCTGCTCGGGCGTCATCTGCGCGAGCGGGATATAGGGGGGGCGGGCGGCAGCATCTGTCATGGCGGTTCCTCTCGCGGGGTGAGTACGCGCGCGGTATCGCGCGGATCGCGCGGCTGGGCAATGCCACGGACGGCTTGCGTTTTTCGCGCGGGTGCAGAAGGTTGCGCGCATGCAAAGGCCCGCGTCATGAAATTCGCCCCCTTCAGCTATCTGCGCGCGACCGACGCGGCAGAGGCGGTGCGGCTGCTTGCCGAGGCGCGGGAGGCAGTGGGCGGGGCACGCTTCATCGCCGGGGGCCAGAGCCTTCTGCCCGCGCTGGCCTTCCGGCTGGACCAGCCCGCGACCCTGATCGACATCGGGCCGATCGCGTCGTTGCGGGGCGTCACGCAAGACGGCGGGTGGCTGCGGATCGGCGCGCTCACGACCCATGCGATGATAGAGCGCGATCCGCTCATCGCGCGGCACGCGCCGATCCTGGCCCATGCCGCGACCTTCGTCGCCCATGCCGCGATCCGCAACCGCGGCACCATCGGCGGGTCGATCTGCAATGCCGATCCCGCGGCCGAGATGCCGGCGGTGGCGGTGGCGCTCGGGGCGCGGCTGCACCTGCTCGGGCCGAAAGGGGCGAGGGTGGTCGAGGCGGACGGCTTCTTTCGTGGCTATTACGAGACGCTGCGCGCCGAGGACGAATTGCTGACCCACATCGAGGTGCCGATTGCCGCGCCCGCGGCCCGCTGGGCCTTCGGCGAGTTGGCCCGCCGCCGGGGCGATTACGCGCTGGCCGGGGTCGCGGTGTGCTGGGCGGCGGCGCCGCGCATCGTGTGGTTCGGCGTGGGCGACGGGCCGCGGCGCGACGGCGCGGCCGAAGCGGCCCTTGCCACGGGGGCGACGGCGGCCGAAATCGCCCACACGGCCCTTGCCGGCATCGAGGTGGCCTCGGATCACGCGACCGACGCCGCCACGCGCGCGCAGATCGCGCGCGTGGTGCTGCGGCGCGCGCTCGTTCAGGCGGGATTGACGGAATGAGGGTTTCGCTGATCGTCAACGGCGAGGCGGTGACGGCCGATGTGGAACCGCGGCAGCATCTGGCGGATTTCCTGCGCCAGACCCTCGGCCTGACGGGGACGCATGTGGGCTGCGAGCACGGGGTGTGCGGGGCCTGCACGGTGCGCCTGAACGGCGCCATCGTGCGCGCCTGCCTGACGCTCGCGGTGCAGGCCGAGGGGGCGCGCGTCGAGACGATCGAGGGCGTCTCGGCCACGGGCGAAATCGCCGCCCTGCAGGATGCCTTTCACCGGCGCAACGCGCTCCAATGCGGGTTTTGCACGCCGGGGATGCTGCTGACGGCGGCGGAATGGATCGCCCTCGGGGGCGGACCCGACCGCGCGGCCATCCGCGACTGGCTGTCGGGCAATTATTGCCGCTGCACGGGCTATCAGGCAATCGTCGATGCCGTGGCCGAGGTGGCGGGCACCGCCCGAGGGGGCGCGCCATGACGCTGGGGCGGTTCGACAGGCCGGCGGGCGGGATCGGGGCCGCGCTGGCGCGGCCCAACGCGCGGCGGTTGCTGATCGGACGCGGGCGCTTTGTCGATGATCGCACGCCCCCGCGGATGGTGCATGCGGCCTTTCTGCGCTCACCCTACGCACATGCGCGCATCCGCGGCATCGACCTTGCGGCGGCACGGGCGGCGGCGGGCGTGGTGGCGGTATGGGACGGGGCCGAGATCGCGGCAGAGGTCGCGCCCTTCGTGGGGGTCCTCACCCACCTTGCGGGGATGCGCTCGGCGCCGCAGCCCGCGCTCGCGCATGGCACGACGCATTGGCAGGGTGAGCCGCTCGCCATCGTGCTTGCCCGCAGCCGCGCCGAGGCCGAGGACGCCGTCGCCCTGATCGAGGCCGATCTCGACCCGCTCGACCCCGTCACGGACCCCGAGGCGGCGCTTGCGCCCGGGGCGGCGGCGATCCATCCCGCGCTCGGCTCGAACCTCTGCCTCGAGCGGCGGATCGAGGTCGGCGATGTCGATGGCGCCTTCGCCACGGCCGCCGCCGTGGCCGAGCGGCACTTCGATTTCGCCCGCCACACGGGCGTCACGCTCGAACCGCGCAGTTGCCTCTATGACTGGGACGCGGGCGACGGCCGGCTGACCCTGCACTATTCGGGGCAGGTGCCGCACATGATGCAGGCCGTCCTTGCCCGCCACCTCGGCCTGAACGAAGAGCAGGTGCGGGTCATCTCCGAGGATGTGGGCGGATCCTTCGGGATCAAGATCCACACCTATGGCGACGAGATCGCCTGCGCGGTCGCCGCGCGCCGGCTGGGCCGTCCGGTCAAGTTCGTGGCCGACCGCTTCGAGAGCTTCGCCTCGGACATCCACGCGCGCGCCCACACCCTGCGCGCGCGCGCCGCAGTCGACGCGGACGGCCGCCTGACCGCGGTCGAGATCGACGATCTGACCGGGATCGGCCCCTATTCGGTCTATCCGCGATCCTCGGGGATCGAGGGCAACCAGGTCGTGAACCTGATCGGCGCGCCCTACGATCTGCCCGCCTATCGCGCGCGGCTCAGGATCGCGTTCCTCAACAAGGCGCCGATGTGCCAGTATCGGGCCGTGGGCCACCCCGTCGCGATGGCGGTGATGGAGGCGCTGATCGACGATCTTGCGGCACGGACGGGGCGCGACCCGGCGGTGCTGCGTGCCCTCAACATCCGGCGCGACGACAGCTATCCGGCAACCTCGCCGCAGGGCCTGCGCTTTGCCGACCTCAGCCACGAGCGCTGCCTTGCGGAGTTGCGCCGGCTGATGGGCTATGACCGGCTGAGGGCCGAGCAGGCCGAGGCGCGCGCGCGCGGCGTCCTGCGCGGCGTGGGCCTTGCGATGATGGTCGAGATCACGAACCCGTCGCCGATGTTCTATGGCGTCGGCGGGGCGCCCATCGCGGCGCAGGACGGCGCGACGGTGCGGCTCAATCCCGGCGGCGACATCCACCTTGCGGCCTCGGTCACCGAGCAGGGACAGGGCACCGACACGGTGCTGGCGCAGATCGCGGCCGAGGTGCTCTCGGTGCCTGCAGGGCGCATCGCCGTCAGCACGGGCGACACGATGACCGCCCCCCACGGCGGCGGGACATGGGCTTCGCGCGGGGCGGGGATCGGGGGCGAGGCGGTGCTGCAGGCCGCGCGCGCCTTGGCCGGGCAGATCCTGGAGGTCGCGGGCACGATCCTGCAAACCCCGCCCGAGCGCCTCGCGCTGCGCGATGGCCATGTCGCCGACGCGACCGGGGCGGCGCGCCTGTCGCTGCAGGATCTGGCGCGGATGGTCTATTACCGGGGCAACGAATTGCCGCCGGGGCTTGCGCCCGAACTCGTGGCGACACGGCACTATCGCGTCACCGACCAGCCCTTCGTCTATTCGAATGGCGCGATGGCGGCCCATGTCGAAGTCGATGCCGAGACGGGGTTCATCCGCCTGCTTGATGTCTGGGTGGTCGAGGATGTGGGCACGATCCTCAACCCGCTTCTGGTCGACGAACAGATCCGGGGCGGGGTCGTGCAGGGGATCGGCGCCGCCCTCTTTGAGGAATGCCTCTATGACGAGGCCGGGCAGCTTCTGAACGCGAGCCTGGCCGACTATCTCGTGCCCATGGCGGCCGAGATGCCCGACATCCACATCGCGCATGTCGTCACGCCGACGCGCAGCTCGGCGCTTGGTGCCAAGGGGGCGGGCGAGGCCGGGACGGCAGGGGCGCCGGCGGCGGTGCTGAACGCCGTGAACGATGCGCTGCGCCCGCTCGGCGCGCATCTGGCACAGATGCCGATGACGCCTGCGCGGGTCCTGCGGGCGATCGCGGCCGCGCGAGGAAGTGCGGAGGGCGGTGCGGGAGACGCCTGACCGTCAGGCCGGCGGCCGGGTCGAGAGCGCGTCGGCGATGGTGCGCGGTGCCGCGGCCAGATAGGCAGCGACTGCCAGCCGCGCTGTGTGGCCGGGGTCGGTCCGGTCAGGCAGGTTGTAGATCACCGCGCGCACGCCGTGATAGAAGATCGCCCCGTGCATGACCCAGGCTAGCGCCATTTCCGCATCCGTGACAGGCGCTTGCGTATCGAAGCCGAAGCTCGCGCGCGCCTCCAGGCAGATCGGGACCAGAAGCTGCGCGCGGACACGTTCGATGTAGCGGGTGTTGATGTCGAGCCCGCGCAGACCGGCAAAGAAGAAGATCCGCATCCAGCGCCGCTCGAACACCGTGGCGGTATAGTCTGCATAGAAGGCGAGCAGCCGTTCACCAAGCGGCACCTCGCGCCGGCAGAGGCCGTGCACCCAGTCGTCCTTCCATTTCTCGAGATAGACGGCGCGATAGACCTCGTTCACGAGATCATCCTTCGAGGGGAAGTAGCGATAGATCAGCGGCTGGGTGATGCCCATGCGCTTGGCCAGTTCGCGCGTGCCCCCCTCGAACCCCGCCTCGGAGAAGTAGTCGGTCGCCTTCTCGATCAGCGCGCGCCGGCGTTCCTCGGGCAGCATGCGCTGCGGGCGGGCGGGCGCGGGTGCCTCGGCCCCCTGCCCCGCCGGTGCCATCCGTTCCTCGCCGCGCGTGTCCATGCCCCACCCTAGGCCGGGCGGGCGCGGCGCGCAACCGCGCGCCCACGGGCCTCTTGCGGGATGGGGCGGCGCGTGCTTTTTATCATCCGATAAACAAAGCCGCTGCGCCGGCGAGGGAGGGATGCGACATGCCGATGACCGTGAACCGCGAGGCGATCTACAAGGCTGCCCGCGAGCTGTCGAACTGGGGCCGCTGGGGGCCCGATGATCAGATCGGGACGCTCAACAACGTCACGCCCGAGGATGTGGTGGCCGCAGCGCGACTGATCCGGCGCGGCAAGACCTTCGCGCTCGGCCTCGCGCTCGACCAGAAGATCCAGTCGGGCCTCTTCGGCGGGCGCTGGAACCCCATCCACACCATGCTCGCGACCGGCACGGACGCGGCGGCGGGCAATCAGGACGTGGGCGCATTCCTGCGCTATGCCGACGATTCGATCAACATGCCCTGCCAGGCTTCGACCCAGTGGGACGCGCTCGCGCACATCTTCCTCGATGACAAGATGTGGAATGGCTATCCGGCGACGCTGGTCGATGCCAAGGGCGCGCGCAAGAACGGGATCGAGAACTATCGCGACCGCTGCGTGGGCCGTGGCGTGCTGCTCGATGTCGCGCGCTGGAAGGGGGTCGAGATGCTCCCGCTCGGCTATGCGATCACCAACGCCGACCTAGACGCCTGCGCCGCCGCGCAGGGGGTGGAGATCCGCAAGGGCGATTTCGTCATCGTCCGCACTGGGCATCAGGAATCGTGCCTGCGGCGCGGCGACTGGACGGGATACGCCGGCGGCGACGCACCGGGGCTTGCCTTCGAGACCTGCTACTGGATCCGGCAGAAGGATATCGCGGCCATCTGCGCCGACACCTGGGGCTGCGAGGTGCGCCCGAACGAGACGACCGAGGCCAACCAGCCCTGGCACTGGGTCGTGATCCCGGCCATCGGGATCGCGATGGGCGAGATCTATTATGTCAAGGAACTGGCCGAGGATTGCGCGGCGGACGGGGTCTATGAATTCTTCTTCTGCGCGCCGCCCCTGAACCTGCCCGGAGGGGCGGGATCGCCCGCCAACCCGCAGGCGATCAAGTAAGGGGGCGGGCGGGCACGACGGCGGTCTGCGCCAGAAATTCCCGCTCGCGCGGGTGGGCGGTGCCGTCGTCCCGCCCGCCCCCCGAAACGATCCAAGACCCGAGGGTGCGGCCGACGCCATGCGCCAGCGCCGCCGCCGCGTGGCGTTCGGCCGAATAGGCGCGCAAGGCCGCGACCGGCTCGGCCTGCCCGAGGTGGCGGGCCAGAGCCTCGGCATCCGCGGCGGCCTTGGTGACGCCCATCCCGACATGGGGTCGCGCGACCGAGGCCGCATCGCCGGCAAGCGCGATCCGTCCCCGGGCGAAGACGGGCGCGAGATGGTCGTAGATCGGCGTGAAGAAGGGCCGCTCGGCGTGTTCGAGGATCTCGACGAAGGGCCGCGCCAGACGCGCGCGCGCGGACTCCATCATCGCCCCGAGCACCTCGTCGCGGATCAGGGGGGGCGGGATCGTCATGTCGTGGCGGCGGCCCTCGGCGTCGGTCAGCATGTCGTCGAGCGCCTCGGGCCGAACGGGCAGATACCACACGAGGTTCAGCCGCCGGTGACCGGGGCGCAGGTCGTTGTCGGGGCCCGCGATGGGATAGGTCAGGATCTGCGACCCGGCGGGCATAAAGAAGGCGAAATGCTCGAACACGTCGCGCCGGATGTGCGCGGGCAGGTCGGCCTCGGTCGCCAGCGCGCGCCAGACAACATAGCCCGACCACTCGGGCGCCGTGCCGGGCGCGACCCCTGCGCGCACCGCCGAGCGGAAACCATCCGCCCCGATCGCGATGTCGCCCTCGACGACGGCCCCTTCCTCGGTGCGCAAGCGGACCGAGGTGCCAAGATCCTCGACCGCGGCGATGGAATGGCCGAGGCGATAGCTGCCCTCGGGCATCAGGCGGCGGAGCGAGGAATGCACCCTCTCCCAGCTTGTCACGACCTGCGGCAGCGGCATCTCGGCCGTGACGGCGCCCGACATGTCGAAGGCGATGCGCCGCATGACCTGCACGCCGAGATCGGCCGTATCCGCGCCCGCCGCCTCGATCAGCCGCACGAGCAGATCATGCGTCACGATCCCGGCGCCGCGTCCGGCCAGCTCAGCCCGGGCGCGTTCGAGGACGATCACCTCCCACCCCGCACGGCGCAGCATGGCGGCCGCGAAAAGCCCGCCGATCGATCCGCCCGCGATGATTGCCCTGCCGCCCATTCCTGCCCTTTCCGTCGCGCGCGGCAAGGACTCGCCTCGCGTTGTTTATCGTCCTATAAATAGCCTCGGACCCGTATCCGGCACAAGCACAGGAGAGTCGCGATGGATCTGCCCGCCCCCGCCGAAACGCCGGCCGATCTCGCCGGCCGCCCGCACTGGAGCGCCCCCCTCGCAGCCGAAGCCCGCGCGGCGGCGCGCAACGGTCGCGTGGGCAGCACGCTCGTGTCCGAGACCGATCGCTATCGCGTCTGGCTCATCGCGCTCGAACCCGGCGCGCGGCTAGGTTTTCACACCCATGTGCTCGACTATTTCTGGGTCGCGACCTCCGAAGGGCGCGCCCGTTCCCGCCGCCCGGACGGCAGCGTGACCGAGATGGACTATCACACCGGCCTGACGCGCCACATGGCCTTCGGCCCGGGCGAGAGCATGACCCACGATCTCGAGAACATCGGTGAGACGGTGCTGACCTTTACCACCGTCGAGGACAAGCGCAGCGCGAACGCGCCGCTGCCGCTCTGACCTCAGAGGCCGCGCAAACCGTGGAAGCCACCGCGATGATAGACGAGCGGGGCGCCATCGCGCCGCTCGAGATCGAGCACCTCGCCGAGCATGATCTCGTGGTCTCCCCCCGCGTAGCGGGCGACGATCCTGCATTCGAGATGCGCCAGCGCGCCGGAGATGAGCGGCACGCCATGCGACCCCTCGCGAATGGCGATGCCGGCGAACTTGTCCTCGGCCGGGCGGGCGAAGTGCAGAGCGAGATCGCGCTGATCCTCGGCGAGGATGCTGACGCCGAAGTGATCGGTCGCGCGAAAGACCGCGAGCGAAGCGGCGCGCAGCCCGAGCGACCACAACACCAGCGGCGGTTCGAGCGAGACGGTGTTGAAGGACGAGGCCGTGCACCCGACGCGCGCACCGTCCGGGCCGCGCGCCGTCATGATGGTGACGCCCGTCGCAAAGGCACCAAGCACATCGCGGAAGCGTTGCGGTGTCACCTGGGACGCCCCCGAGGGCGATCTGATGTCGTTCAGCGCATTCATCGGGGCCTCCGCACGCGTGCTGCGATCCTCAGATAGGGGCTGACAGGCTTTAGGAAAAACAATACTTTCTATTCGCCCATATCACCCAGAGTGATGCCCATGAACCTGCGCCAGCTCTCCGCCTTTGTCGCGATCTACGAGGAAGGATCCTTCAGCCGCGCGGCCGAACGCCTTGCCGCGACGCAATCGGGCCTGTCGATGCAGATCCGCAACATGGAGGACAGGCTGGGGTTGCGCCTCTTCGACCGATCGGCGCGCGGGGTCACCCCGACCGAGGCGGGGCGGCATCTTTATGGCGTGGCGGTTGAGATCCTGCATCGTCTCGATGCAGCCGAGCAGGATCTGCGCAACCTGTCAGGGCGGGTGTCCGGGCCGCTCGCGGTCGGGCTGATGCCGACCTTCACGCGGGGCGTGCTGGCGCCGGTGCTGACGGACCTCATCGCCGACCATCCGGACGTGACGCTGCGGGTGATCGAGGGCTATAGCGCGCTTCTGGTCGACATGGTGGCGGCGGCGGAACTCGACTTTGCGGTGGTGCCCCATCCGGTGACGCGCGACGGGTTGCGGATCGAACCCTTCGGACGCGACCGCGAGATCCTCGTGACCCGGGCGGGCGGATCGCGCGCCCATCTCGCGCCCGTGGCGCTGGCCGAAATCGCGTCGATGAAACTCGTGCTGCCTCTGCGCGGCAACGCGCGGCGCGACAGGCTCGATGCAGCCTTCGCCGAATCGGGTCTCGTGCCCGCGGCGACGCTCGACATGGACGCGATGATCGCGACGCTCGATTTCGTGGCGCGGTCGGATTATGCCACGATCCTGCCCGCGACGATCTGCTCGGCGGATCTGGCAGGGGCGGAACGCTGGCTGCACCCGATCGTGGATCCTGCGCTGAGCGTGAGCTATGCGCTGATCTCGCCCGCGACACGCGCCCTTTCGCCCGCCGCGCGCGCCTTCCTCGACCGCCTCCGGATCGCCCACGCCGAGAGCGACGCCCGCTGGTCGCGCATCATCGCCGAGGGGCGGGCCGCGCGCCCGGGCCAGCCGGAAACCTGATCGGCAATATCAGAGATCATCATTTCCGTTGAAGTCCGTGGCGCGCTATCTCACGCCCATGGCGGCGGCACGGCCGCCCGAAACCCTGCGTGCGAGGTGACAAGATGAAGGCCGGATTCTTTACCATGCCGATCCACCCGATCGACAAGGACTGGCGCCAGTGCCTGCGCGAGGATCAGGACGCGTTCCTGCTGGCAGATGAACTTGGCTTCGCCGAGGCCTATGTCGGCGAGCATGTCACCGATCTGGCCGAGAACATCACCTCGTCGGCCCTCTTCATCGCCTCGCTTGCCGGGCGGCTGAGGCAGATGCGGATCGGCACGGGCACGGTGAACCTGCCCAACTCGCACCCCGCGCATGTCGCCGGCCAGATCGCGATGCTCGATCACCTGATGGACGGGCGGCTCATCTTCGGGATCTCGCCCGGCGGGCTTTTGTCGGATGCCGAGATCTTCGGCAATCTTGGCAATGACCGCAACGCGATGTTCCTCGAGGCCATCGACATGGTTCTCGCGCTCTGGACGACCGAGGCGCCCTACAATCTCGAAGGGAAGTTCTGGAAGATCACGACCGAGCGCACGCATCTGCCGCAGATCGGGCAGGGGATCGTGGGCAAGCCGCTGCAGCGGCCGCACCCGCCGATCGTCGTCACGGCGGTCGCGCCCTTCTCCAAGGGGGTGGCGGCGGCGGCGGCGCGGGGCTGGGATCCGATCAGCGCGAACTTCCTGATGCCCAAGTGGGTTGCGACCCACAAGGACAGCTATCTCGAGGGCTGCGCGCAGGGCGGGCGGCCGGGCGATCTGTCGAACTGGCGGGTGGCGAAGTCGATCTTCGTCGCCGATGACCTCGCGACCGCGCGCGCCTATGCCCGCGATCCGCAGTCGCCCTATGTCTTCTATTACAAGCAGCTTCTGACGAAGCTCGTGAAGAACGGCCGCGCCAACCTCTTCAAGGAAGACCAGTCGATGCCCGACAGCGAGGTGACGCTCGAGCATGTCCTCGACCGTCTGGTGATCTGGGGGACGCCCGACAAGGTCGCGGACGAGGTTGCAGCATTCCGCGATTCGGTCGGCGATTTCGGCACGCTCCTTTATGCCGGGCACGACTGGGCCGATCCGGCGCTGGCGCGACGGTCGATGGTGCTTCTGGCCGAGAAGGTCCTGCCGCGCATCGATGCCCGACCCGCAATGACCGAGGCCGCGGAATGACGACGGGGCACGTTCAGGCGGCCGGCGCGCGGCTGGCGTTCCGCGTCGATGGTGCGGCAGGCAAGCCGTGGCTCTTGCTGTCGAACTCGCTCGCGGCCGATTTGCGCATGTGGGACGACCAGATCGGGCTGCTGACCCGAACACACCGCGTGTTGCGCTATGACACGCGCGGCCACGGCGGATCGGAGGCGCCCGAGGGCGCGTATGACTTCGCGATGCTGGTCGCGGACATGGTCGCGATTCTCGACCATGTCGGCGCGGCGCGGGCTGACGTGATGGGGCTTTCGCTTGGCGGGATGACGGCGCTGGGGCTCGGGCTCGGGCATCCGGGGCGCGTCGGGACGCTGATCGTGTGCGACGCGCGCGCCGATGCCCCGCCCCCCTTCGTGGCAAGCTGGGACGACCGGATCGCGGCGATTCGCGCGGGCGGCATGGCGGCGATCCTCGAGGGCACGCTCGCGCGCTGGTTCACCCCGGCCTGTCCGCCCGCGGCGCGCGAGCGCGCGGCTGCGATGATCCTCGCGACGCCGATCGCGGGCTATGCGGGCTGCGCGGCGGCGCTCAAGGGCCTCGATTACCTGCGCCACCTGCCGCGGATGTCGCGCCCCGTGCGCTATCTGGGCGGCGCCGAGGACATGGGCGCCCCGCGTGCGGCGATGGAGGCGATGGCCGCCGCGACGCCCGACGCGCAGGCGGTCTTTCTGCCGGGCCTCGCGCATGTGCCGAACATGGAGGATCCCGCCGCCTTCGAGGCGGCAGTGGCACCCTGGCTCAGCGACGCGGCAGCGCTGCGATGAGCGGCCCGACCGTCGGCATCGTGGGGCTCGGCATCATGGGGCTGGCCTATGCGCGCAACCTGCGCAAGGCGGGCTTCGATGTGGCGGGCACCGATCCGTCGGCACCGGCGATGGCGGCGCTCGCCGAGGCAGGCGGCAGCGCCTTGCCCGACGCCGCGGCGGTTGCAGGGGCCTGCGATGTCGTCCTGCTGGCCCTGCCCTCGGCCGCCGCGCTCCATGCCGTGACCGAGGCGATGGTGCCCGCGCTGCGGCCCGGCCAGATCCTGGCCGAGATGGGCACGCTGCCCATCGCCGAGAAGGAGGCCGCGCGCCTTCGCATCGCCCCCACGGGCGCGATCCTTACCGATTGCCCGGTCTCGGGCACGGGCGCGCAGGCGGCGCGCGGCGATCTCGTCGTGTTCATGTCGGGCCCCGAAGCGGCGACGGAGCGGCTGCGGCCCGTGTTCGCGGGGCTTGCCCGCGACGTGCGCCACATCGGCCCCTTTGGTCATGGCATGAAGCTCAAGATCGTGGCGAACCTGCTGGTCACGATCCACAACCTCGCCGCCGCCGAGGCGCTGCTGCTGGCCGAACGGTCCGGCCTCGATCTGGCGGCGACGCTCGATGCGCTGACGGCCGGGGCGGGGTCGAGCCGGATGCTCGAGGTGCGCGGTCCCCTGATGGTGGCGGGCAGCTACACACCGGCGACGATGAAGATGGATGTCTACCAGAAGGATCTCGATGTCATCCTGGATCACGCGGCGGCGATGCGCACGCCGGTGCCGCTGATGGCTGCCTCGGTTCCCTATTACAGCGCGGCGCTGGCGCAGGGGCGCGACAAGGAAGACACCGCCGCCCTCTTTGCCGTGCTGCGCCGCCTTGCCGGGGCGACCGATGCTGACGCTTGAGGTCGCGGACCTGATCGCGGATGCGACCCTTGCGGCAGGGCGCGCGCGGGGGGCGGATCCGCTCTGCGTGGCCGTCCTCGATGCGGGGGGGCATGCCGTCGTGATCAAGCGCGCCGACGGCGCGGGCATCCTGCGGGTCGAGATCGCCTTCGGCAAGGCCTATGGCGCGCTCGGGATGGGGCTTGCCTCGCGCACGCTGTTTGAGCGCGCGCCGGGCAATCCGACCTTCTTCGCCGCCGTCGCCGCGGCGTCGGGCGGACGCTTCGTACCCAACCCCGGCGGCGTGCTGCTGCGCGACGCGGCGGGCCGGATCGTCGGCGCGGTGGGCGTGAGTGGCGACACCGGCGACATGGACGAGCTTTGCATCATGGATGGCGTGGCCGCTTCGGGCCTTGCCGCCGACAACGGAAAGGCATGAGGGGGCGGAATGCTCAGGGCAGCAATCGTCGGTTTGGGCTGGTGGGGGCGCACGATCACGGATCGGATGCGCGCTTCGGAAGAGATGCGGATCACCCGCGCGGTCGATCTCTGGCCGCAGAACCACGCCGACTACAGCGCGCGCCACGGCATTCCCGTGGGCGACAGCTATGAGGCCGTGCTGGCCGATCCGGCGATCGATGCCGTGATCCTCTGCACCCCCAATTCGCTCCACACGCCGCAGGTCGCGGCGGCGGCGCGGGCGGGAAAGCACGTTTTTTGCGAAAAGCCCCTCGCGCTCAACGCAGCCGAGGCGCGCGCGTCGGTCGCGATCTGCGCCGCGCACGGGGTCCAGCTCGGCATCGGCCACGAGCGGCGCTTCGAGACGGCCATGCTCGAGATCGAGCGGATGGTGCGCGCGGGCGAGCTTGGCACGATCATGCACGCCGAGGCGAACTTCAGCCACGACAAGCTCATCAACGTGCCGCCGACGGACTGGCGCCGGCGCGCCGACGAAAGCCCGGCGGCCGGCATGACGGCGATGGGGATCCATCTGTCGGACGCCTTCGTGAACCTTTTTGGCGAGGCGACCGAGGTGCAGGCCCAGACGGCCGCCCGCGTCCTGCCCGGCGAGAACGGCGATGTCGTCTCGGCGCTGATCCGCTTCGCCTCGGGGCCGACGGCCTATCTCAATGCCGTGCTCTACACGCCGCTCTATCTCCGTCTGGCGATCTTCGGGACGACCGCCTGGGTCGAATACCGCAACGAGACCCACCCCGACACGCCCGGGCCCGCGACGCTCACGATCCAGCGGACGGGCGCCCCGCCAGAGGTGCACCGCCACGAATGGACCGATTCGGTGCGCGCCAACCTCGACCTCTTCGCGCGCGCCGCGACCGGGCGGGGCAGCTATCCCTTCACCGACGCCCAGAAGATCGGCAACATCGCCGTGCTCGAGGCGATCGTGCGCTCGGCCGCGACGGGGGCGTGCGTGCGCATCTGACGCGCCGGCCGCGCAGGCCGGGGACTTGACGCGGCTCCGCGAATGAATAGCTTTTGGTGAAATATCACCAGCTTGGTCCATTGATGAATCTGGCGCGCAACATCGTCTTCGAGATGGTCCGGGGCGACATCCTCGCCTGTCGCCTCATGCCCGGCGAGGAACTGCGCGAGGCAGAGCTGGCGCAGCGATATGGCGTCTCGAAATCGCCCGTGCGCGATGCCATGCGCAAGCTCGAGGCCGAGGGGCTGATCGAGATCGAACCACGCCGGGGCCATCGCGTCCGCCCCGTTTCTGTCGGCGACGCCGAGGACATCCTTGAGTTGCGCGTCATCCTCGAAACCTCTGCCGTCCGCAAGATCGCCCGCACGGCATCGGCGGCCGAACTGGCATCGCTCGATCGCTTCCGCGCGCCCGACACATCGTCGATCGAAGCTTTTGCCATCTACAACAGGGACTTCCACTCTACCCTCGGGCGCATGTCGGGCAACCAGCGGCTGGCCGAGGAAATGCGGCGGCTGATGGAGATGTATGATCGCCTGTGCATGGTCTCGCTGGCCAACAAGCGCGGCGGCAGCTTCGATGAACCGCTCGCCGACCACGTCGCGATCATCGAAGCGCTGCAGCGCCGCGATGCCACTGCGGCGGCGCGCCGGCTGGAAAAGCATGTGGGGCGGTCGCGAAACTCGCTGATGCGCGGGCTCGGGCAACGCCCGATTATCGGGTGATAACTCGCGCTTGATATTCCTCGAATCGGCGTTAAACATCGAGACTGAAATATCACCGGCCGCGGGGCTGCTTCAGCATCGCCCTGCCAGCCTGGGGGGAGGCCAATATGAACAGCAAGGCCGAGACGCCGCGGACCGACAGCGCAGCGGTGCCCATCATCAGCGCGCGGGATGTCGGCAAGACCTTCGGCGGCGGGGCGGTCGTGGCGTTGCAGGGCGCGAGCTTCGATGTCGCGCAAGGTTCCTTCGTCTCGCTTGTCGGCCCCTCGGGCTGTGGGAAATCGACGCTGCTGCGCCTGATCGCGGGCCTGATCGAGCGCACCTCGGGCAGCCTCAGCGTGCATGGCCGGCCCGTGACGGGTCCGCACACGGACGTGGGCCTGATGTTCCAGAAGGCGACGCTGCTCGACTGGCGCACCGCGCTCGAGAACGTGCTTTTGCCGACCGAGATCACCCGCACGCCCACGGCCGAGGATCGCCGCCGGGCTTTCGACCTGCTCAAGATGGTTGGCTTGGGCGATTTCGCCTTCTCCTTCCCCTCGCAACTCTCGGGCGGGATGCAGCAGCGCGTGGCGCTCGCGCGGCTCTTGCAGACAGGCGCGGATGTGCTGCTGCTCGATGAACCCTTCGGTGCGCTCGACGAATTCACGCGCGAGCGGCTCAACGTCGAACTCATGCGGATCGTCGCGGAGGTGCGCGCCACGACCGTATTCGTCACGCACAACATCCTTGAGGCGATCTTCCTTGCCGATCAGGTGGTGGTGATGTCGCCGCGACCCGGGCGGATCTCGGCCATCATCGAGGTGCCGTTCGAGCGTCCGCGCGCCCTGTCTCTTCAGACATCGGCCGAGTTCAACCGGATCGTCGAAGAGGTCCGCTCCACCCTGGGTGAGCACTGATGCCGACCGATGCGGATCGCACGCTGGCGGTCCGGCGTGCCGCGACCCACGGGGCGATCTTCCTGTGCCTGATCGTCGGCTGGGAAATCGGCGCTCGGGCGGGCTGGCTCGATCCGCTGTTCTTCCCTGCCCCGTCGGCGATCCTTGCTTCTTTCTGGCGCATCTATGTCGTGCAGATGAACATCTGGCCGCATCTGGGCGTTTCGCTCGGGCTCGTGTTCGCGGGCTTCGCCATCGGCTCGATCCTCGGCGTCGGACTTGGCGCGATCGTGGGGCTGAACGCGCTGGTCCGGCGGTTCCTGCAACCCTATGTGATCGTGATGGAGGCCACGCCGCGCATCGCGGTCGCCCCCCTCATCATCGCGGCGGTGGGTTTCGGGGCGCAATCGAAGATCGCGATCATCATGCTCGTGTGCTTCTTTGCGCCCTTCATCAACACGCTCTCGGGCGTCGTGAACGTGAACGAGGAACGGCTGCAACTGTTCCGCTCGCTCGGGGCGTCGAAGTGGCAGATCCTGCGCAAGCTCGTCATGCCCGAGGCGGTGCCCGTCATCATGGCGGGTGAGCGTCTGGCCCTGACGGCGGCGCTGTCGGGGGTGCTGGTGGCTGAATTCATCCAGCGCGACCAGGGGATCGGGGCGTTGATCCTGACCTATACGCGCAACCTCAACATGCCGTCGGCCTTCGCCTGCATCTTCACGCTGACGGCAATCGGTTTCGCGATCTTCAAGGGGATGGAGATGCTCGACCGCCATGTCGCCTTCTGGACCAACGAGGACGGGCTGCGCCGCGTGAGCAGGGCGCGCGCGGCGGCCCATGCCGCGCTTGCGGGGGGGCAGCATGTCTGACGGGGTGCCCGCTCAGGCGGTCCGCTCGGGCGCGCTGGTCGTGCGGATGGCGCCGCATCTGGCCCTTCTCGCTTTCCTGCTCGCGCTCTGGGAATATGCGGTTGTCAGCGGGGCGATCACCTCGATCATGGTGCCGCGGCCGTCGGCCGTAATCGGCGCGATGGTCGATCTTTATGTCCTGCAGGGCACGATCTGGCCGCATTTCCGCATCACGCTGACCGAGGCGGTGGTGGGCTTCGCCGCGGGTGCCGGCATCGCCATCTCGCTAGCTGTCGCTTCGGCGCTGTCGGACCCGTTTCGCCGCTATGTCGCGCCCTATGCGGTCGTGCTGAACGTGACGCCGGGGATCGCGCTCACGCCCGTCATCATCGCGTGGTTCGGGTTCGGGATGGGCTCGAAGATCGCGCTCGCGGCGATCATCTCGTTCTTTCCGATCTTCGTGAACACGCTGACCGGCCTCTCGCAGCGCGATGCCGACAGGGAGGAGCTGTTCCGCTCGCTCGGGGCGACGCCCAGCGATGTGTTCGTCAAGCTGCGCGTGCCCGCGGCACTGCCGATGATGTTCGCGGGGATGAAGATCGGCCTGACCACGGCCCTGATCGGGGCGGTGGTGGCAGAGTTCGCGCAGGCGACGGCCGGGGTCGGCGTGTTGATGAACCGCTTCTCGTTCAAGCTCGACATGGCGAATTCGATCGCCTCGCTCCTGAGCATGACGATGATCGGGCTCCTGCTCTTTTACGCGATGGAGTTTCTCGACGACCGGGTGGTGTTCTGGCGTCGGGATGCCCGCATGACGGCCATCTCGCGTGCCCGCGCGAGGGCGTGGCAGACGCGACTCGGGCGTTGAACGACAAACTGCAACCTGATGGGAGGACTGAAAGAATGACGCTCTTCAAGACGATCCTGCTCGGAACGGCGCTCGCCACGGCGGCGGCGCCGGTTGTCGCGCAGAACCTGACCACCGTGAACATGATCAACCCGCTGCCGCGCTCGACGAACTTCTTTCCGCTCGTCGTCGGCGAGGCGCTCGGCTACTTCGCCGAGGAAGGCGTTGAGGTGAACCTGCTGCCGTCCGACACCTCGATCCCCTATGTTGCGTTCGTGCAGAACGGCCAGGCCGATCTCGCGATGCTCGACCCGGTCGAGACGATCAACGCCGTCGTCGCGGGCGCGGGCATCAACACGGTCTACGAGGTGATGCAGAACGCCCCCGAGGGCATCGGCGTGCTGGCCTCGGGCCAGATCGACTCGGTCGATGACCTCGTGGGCACGACCGTGGGCCTCGTGTCGGATCGCGACCGCGCCTTCCTTCAGGCGGCACTCGACACCGTCGGCGCCAACATCGACCAGGTCCAGACCGTCGTTCTGGGCGAGAACGGCCCGACGCTTGCGGCGGCGCTGCGCGATGGCACCGTCTCGGCCATCTCGGGCGCGGCACCGGACTGGATCGCGCTGAATGCCAACGGGATCGAGGTGCGCCTGATCACCCCGGCCGAACTGCTGCCCTCGCCCGCGAACACCTTCGCGATCAACGCCAGCGCCATCGAGGACAAGCGCGCCGCCGTGCAGGGCTTCCTCAAGGCATGGTCGAAGGGGATGTATGTCGCCAAGGTGAACCCCGAGATGGTCGCCCAGGCGCTGCGCAAGGCCGTGCCCGAAGAGTGGGAGAATGAGGCGTCGGGTCAACTCTATCTCAGCATGTCGATCGGGATGAACCTGTCGACGACCGAGCGCCTCGGCGATCTGCAGACCGGCGTCTGGACTGCGCTGCAACCGCGCCTGCTCTCGTCGGGAGCGATCCCGCAGGAGATCGACGTCGCGACTTTCCTCAATGACACCTACATCGCCGCCGCGAACGACTGGGACCGCGCCGAGGTCGAGGCCGAGGCCGCCGCCTGGCTCGCGGCCAACAAGTAAGGTTCGGACCCCGTCCGCCATTGCCGCCGCCCGGACCTTCCGGGCGGCGGTTCACACTCAGACCCCCGATAGGATCCGCGCCATGACCCACAGCACGATCGACACCCCCGCCCTCGGCGATGCCGTCAACCGCTACGGCCCGACGGCGGCCCGCCCCGCACCGGGCGAGGCGAGGCGCCTCTCGACACCGACCGTCGACATCCACGCCCATGTCGCCGTGCCCGAGGCCGCGGCCTTCGTGGCCCCCCATCTGGTGATGACCGACATCGCGATGGTGCGCCATTCGAACGCCGAGACGCGCGCGATCAACATGCAGCAGGACGCCGACCGCAAGGTGGCGATGGTCGACATGGACGACCGGCTCAAGGTGCTCGACGCGATGGGGATCGACTTCCAGGTCGTCGCGCCACCGCCCTTCCAGTGCTACTATTCGCTGCCGGTCGAGATCGCCGTGAAGGGCTCGCGCATGGTCAACGACGGGCTCGCGGCCTTTGTCGCCAAGCGCCCCGACCGTTTCGCAGCCCTCGGCACCGTCGCACTGCAGGATGCGGCCGAGGCGGTGCGCGAGCTTGAGTATTGCATGTCGCTCGGCTTCAAGGGCGTCGAGGTGCTGACGAACGTGCACGGGGCCGAGCTGTCGGCGCCCCAGTTCCAGCCCTTCTGGAAGCGCGCCGAAGAGTTGCGCGCTCTCGTGATGATCCACCCGAACGGCTTCACCCATGGCGATCGGTTCCACGACTTCTACTTCTCGAACGTCATCGGCAACCCGCTCGAGACGACGATCGCGCTCCACCACCTGATCTTCTCGGGCACGCTCGAGCGCTTCCCGAAGCTGCGCATCCTGGCCGTCCACGGCGGGGGTTATCTGCCCTCCTATTCGGGCCGGATCGATCACGCATGGGGGGCGCGGCGCGACAGCCACGCGGGTCTGCCCAAGCCGCCGACGCATTATCTGCGCAAGATCTTCTTTGACAACGTCGTCTTCACCCCCCACCAGCTGCGCTATCTGGTCGAGGTGTTCGGGGCGGGCCAGATCGTGATGGGCACCGACTATCCCTATGACATGTGCGACTACGACCCGGTCGAGCATGTCATCAGCGCGGGCCTCTCGGCGGCAGACACGGCAGCGGTGGCGGGCGGCACGGCGCGCCGGCTGCTCGGCCTCGACTGATCGCGGAGGCTGATCCCCATGCGCTTGACCGACCGCGCGCCCTATGTGGCCTTTCCCGACCGTCCGCGGATGCGCCTGCCCGACGGGGCGCGCGTCGCGGTCTGGTTCATCGTCAACGTCGAGGAATGGGCGATCGAGCGGCCCATGCCGCGCCAGACCCTGACCGCGCCGATGGGCAACGTGCTCCATCCCGATCTGCCGAACTGGGCCTGGCACGAATACGGCAACCGCGTGGGGTTCTGGCGCATCCGCGACGCGCTGGCGCAGCGGGGGCTGCGGGCGTCGATGGCGCTGAATGGCAACATCATCAACTCCTACCCCCGCATCGCCGAGGCGGCCCTCGCCGCGGGGTGGGAGTTCATGGGCCACGGCTTCGTGCAGCGCCCGATGCACCACCTCGATGACCAGCGCGCGGCCATCGATGCCACCGTCGAGACGATCCGCCGCTTTACCGGCCGCCCGCCGCGCGGCTGGGAAAGCCCGGGCGTGACCGAGACCGAATCGACGCTCGATCACCTCAAGGCGGCCGGTCTCGACTATGTCTGCAACTGGCCGATCGACGATCTGCCCTCGGAACTCATCACCAGGCACGGGCCGATCCTGCAGGTGCCCTATACGCTCGAGACGAACGACATCGTCGTCCACGCGATCCAGCACCTGCCGTCGGATGCCTTCATGCACCGCTGCATCGCCCAATTCGACCGGCTCTGGGCCGAAGGGGCCGATCAGCCGCGCGTGATGGCGATCAGCCTTCACCCCTATCTGTCCGGGGTGCCCCACCGGATCGGCTATCTCGAGCGCGCGATCGACCACATCCTCGGCCACGAGGGCGTGGCCTGGATGACGGGCGAGGAGATCGCCGACTGGTATCTGGCCGCGCGCTAGGGAACGGGTGCGAGGGGGCCTGCGCGTCAGAGGCTGACGCGCGCCCCCGTTGCGGCCGATTGTGCGATGGCCTCGAAGACGGCCGCGCCGTGGATCATGGCGCGGTGCCCGATCGGAAACGCCGCCCCCCCGCCGATCGCGCTGGCCCATGCGGCAAGCTCCGCCGCGACCGTGTCGAAGCCGCGGATCTCGCTCGTCTCGGGGGGCTTGGGTGTGGCATGCCCGCCAAGGGGCGCATCCGGTGTCGGCACGAACGAGAACTGGTCGAGCCCAGGCGTGCGGATCTCTGCGACCCCGCCCGAACCATAGAGGCAGAAGCGATAGCTGGGCGCGGTCGCGGTCATGCAACTCACATAGCCCGAAGCCCCACCGGCAAAGCGCAGCATGATCGCGGTCGTGTCCTGCGCCCCGGACGGCGTCGCGCGGTGATGGCTGAGGGCCTGCACCTCGGCGATCTCGCCCACGAGGTCGATCATCGCATCGATCATGTGGATGCCGAGCCCCGCCATGCCGCCCGCCGGCGACTGGCGCGGATCGACCCGCCAACTGTCGGGCTTGAGGAACAGGCCGTTCGGCGCCGTCATCGTCCCTTCGGCGTGCAGAAGCGTGCCGATCCGCCCCTCGGCCGTCAGGGCGCGCATCCGCGCCATATGCGGATGAAAGCGCCGGTTGTGGCCGAGCCCGATCACCACGCCTGCCTTCTCGACCGCCGCGATGGCGGCCTCGGCCCCGGCGCGCGTCAGGGTGAACGGCTTTTCGACAAACACATGCTTGCCCGCCCTTGCCGCCGCGATCACCTGCGCGTCGTGATCCAGATGCGGGGTGGCGAGGATCACCGCCTCGATCGCGGGATCGGACAGGAGCGCGCCGAGGTCGTCACGAAGCGCGAAGCCCTCGGCGCGCGCATAATCCTCGGCAAGGGCGCGCCTGCCCGTCGCGCCGGCCACGATCTCGATCGCGCCGGTGGCCTTTGCGCCCTTGACGAGCGTCCGCCCCCACCAGCCGAGCCCCACGATTGCCGCCTTCACCATGACCCCGCCCCCCGGATCGCCGCGGCCAAGCCCGGCGTTACCGGGTCGGATTAGCCGACGGTCGCGGTCTGTGCAACACGGGGCCGCCCGGCCAAGGCGGGGCTGGGTGGGAGGGGGCCGCGTTCAGCCCTCGGCCGCGGCATCGCCCGCCATGGTGACGCCCAGACTGCCGATCCCCTCGATGACGACCTCCACTCGATCGCCCGGCCGCACTGGCCGCGCCCCGAGCGAGGTGCCGCAGGCGATCACGTCACCGGGTTCGAGGATCATGTCGCGCGAGATCAGGCGCACGATCTCGGGGGGCGGCAGGATCATGTCCGACAGCGCGTAGGCCTGCCGCTCCCGCCCGTTCACGAGCGTGCGCACCCCGAGTTGGCGCCAGTCGAGGCCGGTCGCGACAACCGGACCGATCGGCCCGAACCCCGGCATGCCCTTGGCGCGGGTCCATTGGGGAAAGGAACCATCCGAAAAGAGCAGATCGAGCGCGGTGATGTCATTGACGCAGCAATAGCCGAGGATTGCGGCCTCGGCGTCTGCCACATCGGCGCCATGGCAGCGCCGTCCGATCACGATGCCGAGTTCGCCCTCGAAGATGACGCGCCCGATGTCGGGCGGGATCACGACCTCGGCCCCGGGTCCCACGACACTCTCGGGCGATTTCAGGAAATAGAGGGGATGGGTCGGCCGCCCCCAGCCGTTGCGCTCGGCCGCAGCGTGGAAGTTGTTCCACAGTCCAATGAACTTGCCGGGGACGGTGGGGGCGAGCAGCCTCGCCCCCTCGGTCGCCACCGGCGCGCCGGCCGGTTCGGTCGCGCCGAGTGCCGCGCGCGGCTCAAGGCTGCCTTCGCCGAGGATGCCGGTCAGGATCCGGCCGTCTGCGATCATCATGCGCGCCCAGTTCATCTTGCCCCCCTGCGCTTGCCCGATGCCTCCTAGCGCCCGTCGCGTCGGCTCGGCAAGGTGCGAGGGTGGCCGTCAGGCCCGCCGCTTCCCTTCGAGCCATTCCCGAACGCCTTGCGCGTCGCGCAGGCCGAGCAGGTCGGTCCGTTCGGTCAGCACCTCGGCGTAAAGGGGGATGTTCATCAGGCGCTCATCGAGCGTCTCGCGGATCTGCATCGCGTTGTAGCCGACCTGGTGGAAATAGGTGATCCGCGCCCGGATCAGCGCCTGCCGATCGCCGAAGCCCAGGGCAAGGAAAATGCGCCGCAACTGCTCGATCCGCAGATCCTCGATGCGGCGCAGCACTTCGGCGGTTTCGGGCGCGCTGTGGGCCCATTCGCGGATGGCGTTGTCGAAGCGCGGATCGAACCGGGCGTCGAGGACGAGAACCCGCACATAGGCCAGATACTGCGCCATCCCGTCCGGGCCCGCCGCCTCGATCGCGCGGCCAAAGGGTTCGGTGTTGCGTCGCACCCATTCTTCGCGAATCGCCTGATGCAGGTCCTCGAGGTTCTGAAAGGCCGAATAGAATGCCCCGGTCGTGACGCCGAGCGCATCTGCAAGTTTTCTCAGGCTGAGAGTTGCGATGCCGCCTTCGATCAGGATCTCGCTCGCTGCGCGTATCCAGTCGTCGCGGCCGAGTTCGCCGCGCCGTCGCGGGATCTTCATCTCCTGCCTCATGATCTCGGGTGATGCCAGACATGTTGACACGAGACAAGTGCGTAACATACGTTATCTTAGCGTAACAAGCGTTAT
>CAYYJB010000001.1:0-65678 GCA_964472135.1 uncultured Gemmobacter sp. | reverse complement strand
ATGTTGACACGAGACAAGTGCGTAACATACGTTATCTTAGCGTAACAAGCGTTATCGAATCGACTCATCAACGGAGGTTGGGATGCTTGATGTCTTGAGACGGACCGCGACGGCGGGGATTCTCGCGCTCGGAACGGTCGCGGGCCTTGCCCTTGCGGCGAACGCCCAGACGGTGCTGCGGGTGGCAACTGACTCGGGTGCGGCCGGATCGCCCTCGGGCGACGCCATCGCCAACTGGGCGAAGGCGATCGAGGAAGGATCGAACGGCGCGATCGAGGTGCGGGTGTTCTATCAGGAAGAGCTCGGAAACCAGCTCGAGGTCTTCGATCTGTTCGTCGCGGGCGAGGTCGACCTGATGCTGAGCTGGCCCTCGACCTCCTATGATCGCCGGATCGGGGTGCTGAACACCCCCTACATGGTCACGACCTGGGAAGAGGCGTTCGAGGCCTACAAGCCCGGCGGCTGGGTCAACGGCGTGCTGAACGTCGTGTTCAACGATATCGGCCTCGTCTATTTCGGCGCCTGGCCCGAGGGCTTCAACGGCGTCGCGACGCGCGGCAAGAAGGCGATCACGGTCGATGAGGCCAAGGCGCTCGGGATGCGGGTGCGCGTGCCGCCCTTCTTCCCGATGGCGCAGACGCTCGAGGCGATGGGCTATCAGACGGCATCGATCGCCTGGGGCGAGGTGTTCACCTCGATCCAGACCGGCGTCGTCGACGGCGAGGCGGGCAACGTCATCTATTGGGATTACGAGTATTTCCGCGACGTTCTCGATTACTACGTCCAGACGCGCCACAACTTCGTCACCGGCAACCTGCTGGCCAACAAGGCGTCGTTTGAGCGCCTGACGCCCGAACAGCAGGAGCTCGTCCGCTCGACCGCCGTCGCGGAGATGCAAAAGCAGTTCCAGAGCGCGCGCACCGAGGACGATAAATACATCGCCCTCGCCCAGCAGTCGGGGCTCGAATACATCCTGCCCACCGACGAACAGCTTGCCGCCTTGGCGGCAGAAGTCCGCGCCAATGTCTGGCCCCAGATGGACGCCGAGATCGGCCCCGAGATCATGGGCTTGATCCGCGAGCGCGCGAAGTGACACGATACCACCCGGCGGGGATGCGATGCACCCCCGCCGGTCCGGGCCGAGATCGGGGAAGAGATGCGCTTGCTTGAAACGCTCGACGCGGCGCTGATGCGGATCTGCGCGGGCATCATCATCGTGACATCGCTCGCGCTCGTGCTGCTGGTGAGTTTCCTCGTGCTCGATCGCATCGCGATCGGCACCTCTTTCATGGGCACGCATGAACTCGCGCTGATGGCGGCGATGTGGCTCTACATGGTGGGCGCGATTGTCGCGATGCGAAACCGCGAGCACATCAAGGTCGACTATCTGGCGGGCAAGATCACCCATCCGGTGCTCGGTGCCGTGCTGTCGGTGGTGACGGCGCTCATCGTGCTTGGCGTCGCGCTGTTCTTCGCGCGCCTCGCGCAGGATCTGGTGGTCTGGGCGCTCGCACGGCCACAGCGCACCCCTGCCCTCGGGCTGTCGCAACTCTGGGCGCAGGCGGCGGTGGCGGTGGCGGCGGGGCTGGCAGTCGTCTATGCGGTGCGCGACCTTGCGGTCGCGGTGGCTTCGCTCGCGCGGGGCGGCCGATGATCCCGCTTGTCGCCATCGGCCTCCTGATCCTCTTCATGGTCCTCGGGGTGCCCGTCGCCTGGGCCTTTGGCGGGGTGCTGGCCTATCTGGTCTGGGCATATGACACCAATACCGCGACCTTGCTGCTCCAGGGCTACCGCGCGCTCGATTCCGTCATCCTGCTGGCGCTGCCGCTCTTCGTGCTCGCGGGCTATCTGATGCAGAGCGGGGGCGTCGCGCAGCGCCTCATCACCTTCATCGAGCACATGGTGCGCGGCCGCAAGGGCGGGCTTGGGGCGTCGATGGTGCTGTCCTCGACCGTGTTCGGCGCGATCTCGGGGACGGCGACGGCCGCCATCGCCTCGGTCGGCACGATCATGATCGGCCCGCTGGCCGAGCGCGGCTACGACCGGGGGTATTCGAGCGCGCTCCTCGGGATGTCCTCGCTCATCGGGATCCTGATCCCGCCATCGATCACGCTCATCCTGTTCGGGGTCGTGACGCGGCAATCGATCACGGCGCTCTTCACCGCGACGATCGTGCCCGGCCTGATGCTGATGCTGGGGCTCGTCATCTTCAACCGCATCTATTTCTCCCGCCGTGCCGAGGGTCGCGCGAACGATCCCGCCAGCACCTCCGAGGGCACGGGCAAGGTGACGCTGCGCGCCCTTCCGGCGCTGTCGCTGCCCGTCATCATCCTCGGCGGCATCTATGGCGGCATCTTCACACCGACCGAGGCGGCCGCGATCGCGGTCGTCGCCGCCCTCGGCATCGGCTTCTTCATCTATCGCGACCTGACGCTCGGGCGGCTGCGCCAGAGCCTGATCGCGGCCGGCGAGACGACCGGCACCATCATCCTGATCCTGCTTTTCTCGTTCATGATCGGGCGCATCCTCGCCTTTGAAGGGGTGCCGCAGGATCTGACGCGGGCGGTTTCGGGTATCACCGACAGCCACATCCTCGTGCTGCTGATGGTCAACCTCTTCCTGATCCTTGTCGGGATGGTGATGGACGATCTGTCGGTGACAGTCGTGATCGCGCCGCTCTTCGTTCCGCTGATGGAGTTGCACGGGATCTCGACGATCCAGTTCGGCGCCATCGTGGCCTGTTCGGTCGTGATCGGGGCGAACAGCCCGCCCGTCGCGCCCTGCCTCTACATGGCCTGCCGCATCGGCGGCGTCTCGGTGCACCGGGCGATCCGGCCCGCCGTTCTGATGATCCTGACGGTCGCGGTGCCGATCCAGATCCTCGTCACCTTCTTCCCCGCCCTCTCGCTTTGGCTCCCCAGGATGCTCGGGCTGAATTGAGGCCGGCCGCCTCAGCGCAGGCTGAGGCGCAACTGCTTCTCGATCTCGATCACGACGAAGAAGACCGCGCCGACCGCGCCGATCAGCACCGCATCCCCGAACGGGACAGGCGCCGTGCCGAGCATTCGCTGCGCGAGCGGCAAATAGGTGACCGCGATCTGCGCGAGCAGGATCGCCGCCACCCCGCCCCATACCACCTTCGTGCCACGGATGACCCGCCAGCGCAGCGAGGTGCCGTAGATGTTGCGGATAAAGATGAGGTGAAAGATCTCGAGCACGACGAGCGTGTTCATCGCCATTGTCTGCGCGAGGGCGAGGGAATGGCCCCGCTCGGCGGCATAGGCGAAGACACCGAATACCGCGACCACGAACAGGGCCGAAACGAAGACGACATGCCACACCAGCGCCCCCGACAACAGCGGCGCATCTCGCGGCCGGGGCGGGCGCAGCATGCTGCCAGGTTCGGGCGGCTCGAATGCCAGCGCGATGGCGAGCGTGATCCCGGTCACAAGATTGATCCAAAGGATCTGAACGGGTGTCACCGGCATGCCGAGGCCGAGAAGCAGCGCGAGGACGACGGTCGCGGATTCGCCCGCGTTGGTCGGCAATGTCCAGCTGATGACCTTTTCCAGATTGTCGCGCACCATCCGCCCGATGCGCACCGCCGCCGCGATCGAGGCGAAGTTGTCGTCCGCGAGCACGATGTCGGCGGCCTCGCGGGCCGCGGCCGAGCCCTTGCGACCCATTGCGATGCCGACATCGGCGCGCCGCAGGGCGGGGGCATCGTTGACGCCGTCGCCTGTCATCGCGACGGATTTCCCCTGCCCCTGCAACGCCGCCACCAACCGCAGCTTGTGCTCGGGGCTGGTGCGCGCAAAGACATCGACGCGCGCGGCCAGCGCCGCAAGGCGGATATCGTCGATGCCGTCCATCTCGGCCCCGGTCAGGACGCGGGACGGGTGCTCGATTCCCATTTGCGCGGCGATGGCGGATGCCGTGCCGGCGTGGTCGCCCGTGATCATCTTCACGCCGATGCCGGCCGCGCGGCAGGCGGCCACGGCCCTGATGGCCTCGGGCCGGGGTGGGTCGATCAGGCCGAGCAGCCCGAGGAACGTCATCCCGCCCTCGAGCGCGGCCCGTTCGATCCGCGGGCCGTCCCAGCGCCTCGATGCGAGCGCGAGCACCCGCAGCCCGCCTCGGGCCATGGCTTCGGCGCGCGCGTGCCAGTGATGCTGATCGATGCCTTCGCACATCCGCAGGATCCGCTCGGGCGCGCCCTTGGCGTCGAGCCACCCTTCCCCCGCCGCATCGCTCAGCACGGCCATGAAGCGGTGCGTACTCTCGAACGGGATCGCATCGCGCCGCCGCGCCTCGGTTGCGGCCCCCGCCTTTGCCGCGAATGCGAGCAGCGCGCCCTCCATCGGATCGCCCTCGACGGACCAGCCGTCGGACGCGCGCACGAGCGCCGCATCGTTGCACCGCGCCGCCGCGCGCGCGATCGCGGACAGGTCGGCCGCGGGCCGGATCATCCCCTCGGGCGCATAGCCCTCGCCCGTGACATCGAAGATCCCCGCTGGCGTCTCAACACGCGAGACGAACATCTCGTTGCGGGTCAGGGTGCCGGTTTTGTCGGTGCAGATGACCGACACGGCGCCGATCGTCTCGATCGCCGGCAGATTGCGAAGGATGGCGTTGCGCCGCGCCATCTCCTGCGCGCCGACGGCGGGCGTGATCGTCATCGCGGCCGGCAGCACCTCGGGGATCGCCGCCACCGCGACCGCGACCACCGCCATGAAAAGCTCGGGAAAATCCCGATGCGCGAAAAAATGGCCATGGATGAGCAGCAGCCCAGCCATCGCGAGGATCAGCGCCGACAACCAGCGCGCGAAGCGATCCATCTGCGCCACAAGCGGCGTCGTCGGGCGTTCGACCTGCCCGACGAGGGCGCCGATGCGCCCGATCTCGGTCGCGGGCCCGGTGGCGACCACGAGGCCTCGCGCCCTGCCCTGAACGATCATCGTGCCCGACCACAGCATCGAGGCGCGCTCGCCGAGCGGTGCCCCGGGCGCGACCTCGGCGACGTCCTTCGCGACCGGAAGCGACTCGCCGCTCAGGATCGCCTCCTGCGCCGCGAGGCCCGTCGCCTCGAGGATGCGCAGATCGGCCGGCACCTGATCGCCGGTCTCGAGCAAGACGATGTCCCCGACCACCAGCGCCGCCGCCGCTATGCCGATGCGGCGGCCGTCGCGCAGCACGGTGGCCCGCGGCGCAAGCATCCCGCGGATGGCGGCCACAGCGGCCTCGGCCCGCACCTCTTGCGTGAGCCCGATCAGCGCGTTCGCGACCACCACTGCAAGGATGACGCCCGTATCGACCCAATGGCCCATCGCTGCGGTGATCGCAGCGGCCGCGATCAGGACCTGCACCAGCACGCTGCGCAACTGGGCCAAAAACCGCCGCAGCAGTCCGGGCGGGGCAGGCGCCGGCAAGAGGTTCGGTCCGAGCGTCCGAAGCCGCTGCGCCGCCTCGGTGGCCCCCAGCCCTTCGGGCCGCGCATTCAGCAAGCTGACGCAGCGTTCGGCCGGAAGGTGGTGAAAGGCGGGCGTCGGCTGGTCTGGCGGCATGGCGTATCGGGTTCACGAAGCCCGCGCATGCTGTCACGCCCGGTGCGCCGTCGCCTTGACGTGGCGCAAGCGGCGCGGCCGGCGCGGGCGAGCCCCGCGCCATCCCGCGGTTCGGGCGACCTCGGGCCGCCCGGTCAGGGTGCGAAACCTTCGTCCTGATGGGCGCCGAGCCGGGGCGGCGGTGCCGCCGGCGCCGGCGCGTGACCGTCAACCAGAAATCCCCCGCGCATCACCGTCAGCGGGCGGCCCGTGCCCGGAACATCATCAAAGCGATGCACCATGTCGCGCGCCACGATCTGCGGTTCGCGCAGGATCTCGGGCACGCTCAGGATACGGCCGGCGGGCACGCCCGCATGATTGAGGCGCGCCTCCCACTCCTCGGCGGTCGCGGTCCGCAGCACCGCCTCGATCTCGCGCTTGAGCGCATCGCGGTTGCGCTTGCGTTCGTCGCGCTCGGCAAAACGCGGATCGCGGCACAGCTCGCCAAGGCCCAGCAATGCCATCAGACGCTCGAACTGGGTGTGGGTGTTCGCAGCGATGTTGATGAGCCCCGCCCCCGTCGCGAAGGCGCCCGAGGGGGCGGCTGTCATGTTGTCGTTGCCCATCGGCCGAGGCTCGATCCCCGCCGTCAGCCAGTTCGACGCCGGCCAGCCCAGCGCCGAGAGCATCGAGTCGAGCATCGAGACATCGAGCGTCGCGCCTTGTCCCGTCTGCCGCGCCCGCAACAACGCCGCAGCAATCGCGAAGGCTCCGACCATCCCGCCCAGCGTGTCGGCGACCGGATAACCGACCCGCAGCGGCGCGGCCTCGGGGGTGCCGGTGATCGACATCACCCCCGAAAGCCCCTGCACGATCTGGTCATAGGCGGGATTGGCGCGCATCGGCCCCGTCTGGCCGAAACCCGAGATCGCGCAATAGACCAGCGACGGCTTGCGCGCCCGCAGGATCTCGGCGCCCAGCCCCAGCCGGTCCATCACGCCCGGCCGGAAGTTCTCGACCAGCGCATCGGCGTCATCGACGAGGGCAAGGAAGCGCTCCCGATCCGCCGCCGCCTTGAGGTCGAGCACGACCGAACGCTTGCCGGCGTTCTGGGCAAGAAAACTCGCCCCCATCCCGATGCGGTTCAACGCCGGATCGGCCCCGAGACCGCGCGCCAGATCGCCCTCGGGCGCCTCGATCTTGAGGACATCCGCCCCGAGAAGCGCGAACTGATAGGCGCAATAGGGCCCCGCGAGCACATTGGTCAGATCGAGCAGCCGCACCCCGGCCAGCAGCCCCTCAGCCATGGCGCTGCATCTTCGCCGCGCGACGGCGACGGCGGACGCCGAGCAGGATCGGCGCGACGAAGGCCACGAGCGCGAGGATGAGAAAGCCAAGCGATGCGGTGCCGGTAAAGAACACCGTCCAGTCCCCGTTGGAGATCATCATCGCGCGGCGGAACTGGACCTCGGCGATCGGGCCGAGGATTGCGCCGATGATGACGGGTGCCGTCGGAAAATCGAACCGGCGCATCAGCAGCCCGATCGCCCCCATCGCATAGAGCAGCACCAGATCGAGCGGCGAGCGCGAGATGCCATAGGTGCCGACGGTCGCGAAGACGAGGATCCCGCCATAGAGCAACGGGGGCGGGATGCGCAGCAGCTTCACCCACAACCCGATCATCGGCAGGTTGAGAAAGAGCAGCACGACATTGGCGATCAGGAGCGAGGCGATCAGCCCCCAGACCAGATCGGGCTCGGTCTGCATGAGGAGCGGCCCGGGATTGAGGCCATAGCTCTGAAACGCCGAGAGCAGGATCGCGGCCGTCGCCGATGTCGGCAGCCCGAGCGTCAGGAGCGGCACCATCACCCCCGCCGCCGACGCGTTGTTGGCCGCCTCGGGGCCGGCGACGCCCTCGATCGCGCCCGTGGTGCCGAATTCCGACTTGTGCCGCGAAAGCCGACGCTCGGACGCGTAGGAAAGGAAGGTCGGGATCTCGGCGCCACCCGCTGGCATCGCGCCGATCGGGAATCCGATGGCCGCGCCCCGCAGCCACGGCTTCCATGACCTGCGCCATTCCGCCCGCGTCATGTAGAGGGACCCCGACAGCGGCAGGACCTCGTCGCGCCCCGCATGGCGGCGGGCCGCGACATAGAGCGTCTCGCCCACGGCAAAAAGCCCGACGGCGACGATCAGCACATCGATGCCATCAAGCAGCGCCACCTGTCCGAAGGTGAACCGGGGCTGCCCCGTCTGCAGGTCGATTCCCACCATCCCGATCAGCAGCCCGAGCGCGAGCGAGGTAAGCCCCCGCGTGGCGGATGACCCGAGCACGGCCGACACCATCACGAAGCACAGGACCATGAGCGAGAAATAGCCCGCCGCATCGACCCCGAGTGCCACCTTCACCACATGGGGCGCGAGGAAGGCCACGCCGAGCGTGCCGAGCGTGCCGGCGATGAACGACCCGATCGCGGCGGTTGCGAGCGCCGCCCCCGCCCGCCCCGAGCGCGCCATCCGGTTGCCCTCGAGCGCGGTGACGACCGTCGCGCTCTCGCCCGGGGTGTTGAGCAGGATCGACGTCGTCGATCCGCCATACATCGCCCCGTAATAGATGCCGGCGAACAGGATGAAGGATGCCTCGGGCGGCACCTGAAAGGTGATCGGCAGCAGGAGCGCGATGGTCAGCGCCGGCCCGAGCCCGGGCAGCACCCCGATCATGGTGCCGAGCAGGCAGCCGAGCAGACACCACATCAGATTGTCGGGCGACAGCGCGACCGTGAACCCGTGCGCGAGAAGGGCGAGCGTGTCCATCCCCCCCTCCTAGAGGCCGACGGCATGGATCAGCGCGCGCTCGAACGCCCCCATGCCGATGTTGACCCCGAGCGCCTCGGCAAAGCCGAAGAAGGCGGCGCAGGCAAGCGCAAGGCCGATCGCCGCGTCCCGCACGGGGCGCCGACTGCCGAAACCGGCGGCGATCAGCGTGAACATGACGGTCGACGACAGGCTGAAGCCGAGCGGGCCGATCAGCACGACATTCGCGAGAAGCCCCGCGCCGATGAGGCCGAGCGCGCGCCAGTCGAGCGCGACCTCGGCCTCGGCCCTCTCCTGCCAGCCGCCGCGCAGCCCCTGCACGACCAGCAAGAGCCCCAGCACCCCGAGCAGGACGGCCCCGATCGAGGGGAACACCGTCGGGCCGATCCGGGCATAGAGGGGGGTGACCGGTATGACGGCCGCCTGCCAGCCCGCCACCGCGGCCACCGCGACGACCCCGAGCCCGAGCGTCGTCTCGGGCAGGGCTATCGGGCGGCGGACGTCGCGCGCAACCTCGCGGGCCATTCGATCATCCTCTGGTTGCGCCGGCGATGGTCCGGGCGGGGGCATGGCCCCGCCCGGACCCGACGCCGGTTCAGGTCGCGAGGCCGAGATCGCGCAGGATGCCGGTGATACGCTCGATATCCTCGGCGATGAACGCCTCGAACTCCGCGCCGGTCAACAGGATGCGCGTCCAGTTGCGCGCCTCGCACTCCTTCGCCCAGGCGTCGCTCTTGGCCATGGCCTCGACCATCGCGACCAGCGATGCCTTGGCCTCGTCGCTCAGGTTGGGCGGGCCGAAGCAGGCGCGCCAGTTGAAGAGTTCGACATCGACCCCGCTCTCGCGCAGGGTCGGGCCGTCGATGCCCTCCTGCCGCTCGCCGGCCGATGTGGCGAGCAGGCGCAGCGTCCCGGCCGCGACCTGCTCGGCGAACTCGCCATAGCCCGAGATCCCCGCCGCGACCTGATTGCCGAGCAGCGCCGCAAGCGCCTCGCCCCCGCCGGCATAGGGGATGTAGTTCATGCTCGTGGCCGGCACGCCCACCGTCTTGCCGATCAGGCCGAGCAGGATGTGGTCCGAGCCCCCCGCCGAACCGCCCGCGACCGGAACCGCCCCGGGATTGGCCTTGAGCGCCTCTACGAAGTCCGAGACCGTCTGGAAGGGCGACGCCGCCGGCACCACGAGAGCGAGCGACTCGCCGGTCAGGCGGGCGACGGGCGTCACATCGGCCAGCGTGACCGGGGATTTGTTGGCGATGATCGCGCCGACCATGACCATGCCGCCAAGCATCAGCGCATTGCCGTTGCCAGTGAACTGGCTGGCGAATTGCGGCAACCCGACCGTGCCGCCGGCGCCGCCGACGTTCGTCACGGTCGCCCCCGAGATCAGCCCTTCCGACAGAAGTACCTGCTCCATCAGGCGGCCGGTCTGATCCCAGCCACCGCCCGGGTTCGCCGGGATGAAGATATCCACCGCCGGCGCCGACTGCGCCGCAACGGGCAGCGACAGCGCCGTTGCGAGCGCCGTCGTCTGCATCAGGAAATGACGTCTGTTGAGCATGTTTTCCTCCCTCTGGCCTGATTCAATTTTTCGAAGTCGGATGTTGCCTTGCGCGGACGCGCATAGTCAACGCTCCCGTGTCCCGCGGGTGCGGATTATTCCTCGCGGCGCCCCGCCCCTCAGGACGCGCGATCGGCACCCTCCCGATTACCTGCCCGATCGCCACTGCTGCCCGGCCACGGCCAGAGCGGATGCGCCACGGGATCCTTGGCGCGGATCAGGAAGCGGCCGAGGACCTCGGCGTAGGAGGCGTAGCGATAGCCCTCGTTGCGCCGCAGATAGTGCTCGCGGTTGGCGCGATAGACCGCCGGCAGCCGGTACCACGGCACCGCCGGGTGCATGTGGTGGACGGCGTGGAAGTTGTTGTTGAGGAAGAGGACCGAGAGCGGCCCGCGATCCTCGATGATGACGGTGCGGGCGCGCGCGGCCTCATGCGCGCGGTGTTCGAGGAAGGTGCGGATGCGCAGGAGGCCGTGGCCGACCCAGGCCGCCGCCAGATATCCCCACCACGGCATTTCGGCCCACCACAGCCAGCCGATGACGGGCACGAGCCCCGCGAGCTGCAGCGCCCAGTCGCGCCGCACCGCCGCCCCGCCCGCCGCCTCGCCCGCCCGCACGAGGCGCCATTCGCTCTGCAGCCACAGCGCGTTCCCGAGGATCGGCCCGAGGACGACGCGCCCGAGCAGCGTGTTGTTGGCGCGAAAGAGCGCCCGCGCCCAGCCGGGCAGCCGCGCCCAGGCCGCCGGGTCGAGATAGTTCGATTCCGGATCGTCGTAGGGATCGGTCAGCGCGGGGTCGTGGTGATGGGCGAGATGGGTGTCGCGGAAGCGCCCGTAGGGCACCGTCAGCGTCAGCGCCGGCCAGACCAGCGCCTCGTTCAGCCGCCGCGCGCGGAAGGGATGGCCGTGCAGCACCTCGTGCTGGCAGGACGAGAATTGCGCGATGGCGATCCCGGTCAGCACGATGCCCAAGATGGGCGCGAGGCCATAGGCCAGCGTCGTGCCGAGCGCCCAGAGCGCATAGCTCGCGCCGAGGATGCCCAGCGTCGGCCATTCGATCGCCGGCAGCCCGGCGTGCGGCGTTGCGTGCGGCGGGTGGGTGTCGTTCATTCCAAGAAGGCCTCGGGCGGGGGCGGAAGGTCGAGGGCAAGATAGGCCTCGCGCGCGATCGGGACGATCCCGCGCAGTCCGAGCACGGCGCGCGCCGCGGGGTCGAGCTCCTCGGTCGCCCGCGTCAGCACCGCCGCCAGCACGGGCGCATCCTGCCCCCGCGCGGCGATGCAGGGAAGCCCCGGCGTCGGCGACGTCCGGTCGCACACCCTCAACCCGGCCACGACCGGGTCGCGGTCGCGCAGGAGGCGCCACGTGACCGCATCGATCGCGGCAAGGTCGGCCTCGCCCCGCGCGACCGCCCGCATCGAGAGGCGATGCGCCCCCGTCCGCGGCCCGGGCCGGAGCCGGATGCCCGCGGCTGCGGCATGGGCGACGGGCGCCGCCCAGCCCGATTGCGAAAGGGCGTCGTTGTAGGCCAGTCGCGCGCCGTCGAACTCCGCAAGGCGCGGGCGCGCGTCATCGGCGCGCACCACGATGACCGAGCGGTAATGCCCGGGCGGGCAGCCCTCGAGCCCGAAATCGGGGGTGCCCACCAGCTCGACCCGTTCGTGGAGCGCGCTGCGATAGGGCAGGCCGCAGGTCTGCGACAGGAGCAGATCGGGCCGGAGCCAATGCGCGCGCAGATCGCCCTCGGGCCGGTCGCGCGTCGCAGGCGCCGGCAGGCCGGCCGCGCGCAGCGCCGCCCGGATCGCCTGCCACCACGCCTCGGTCGCGGCGGCGACCTCGGGCAGGTCGTACATCGGCAGCGAGACGATCATGCCCTGCCCCGCTGCCGCCCGCCCCTCAGCCCTCGATCCAGACCCGCTCGAGGAACTGATAGAACGCCTGATGCGCCCCGAGCCCCTTCACCTTCGGGTGGTAGGACCGATAGACCGACCGCCAGTAGGGCTGCACGATCACGCCCTCGTCCCGCAGGATCTTCTGGAGCTGCGCCATGATGTCGCGCCGCTTCACCGGGTCGGCGGTGGCCATGGCGACCGTCAGCAATTCGTCGAACTCGGCATTGCTGAAGGCCGTCTCGGTCCAGATCGCGCCCGTCTTGTAGGCGAGCATGTAGACCTGCACGCCCAGCGCCCGCCCGGCCCATTGCGAGGCCGAGAACGGGTATTTGTCCCAGTCGTTCCAGAAGGTCGCGCCTGGGATCAGGGTGCGCTTCACCTTGAAGCCCGCATCGCGCATCTGCGCGGCGACGACGTTGCAGCTGTCGGCCTGCCATTCCTCTTCCTGGGATATGAGGTCGAATTCGTGATCTTCCTGCCCCGCCTCGCGCAGAAGCGCAAGGGCCGCCGCGGGGTCGTGCGACGCGGGGCCGATGTCGGCGTAATCGGCGTGCATCGGGCCAACGTGATGGTTCTCCGCGACGATGCCGGCGCCGTTGTAGCCAAGCTCGAGCACGGCGGCGTTGTTGACCGCGAGTTGCAGCGCCCGGCGCACGCGGACATCGTCATAGGGCTTGTTGAGCTGGTTGAGGCGCAGCACCAGCGTCTGCGCCGTCGCGATCCCCTCGGTCACGATGCCCGACCCGTCGAGCAGCGGGATGAAGGCCGGGGCGGTCTGATAGTTGGCGTCGATCTCGCCGCCATCGAAGGCCGAGACCATCGCGGTCGCATCGGTGCCCGTGTCGATCCACTCGACCCCGTCGAGCCAGACCTCGCCGCCCCACCAGCCGCTCTCCTTGCGGCGGACCTCGGCGCCGATGCCGGTTTCGTAGCGGACGATCTCGAAGGGGCCGGTGCCGATCGCGAGCGCCTTCAACGGGTCGTCCGAGCCGTCATAGGAGGGGTGCATCACGATCGAGGGATAATCGCCGAGGTTCGCGATCAGCGCGATGTCGGCCTGCCGCAGGTTGAGCCGGACGGTATAGTCGTCCACCCGCTCGATCGCGCCGGGCAGAAGCTGCTTGGTGTCGGGGTCGGCGAGGGCGGCGAGGCGCGCGACCATCGAGTTGCCCTCGACGCTCGCATCCGCCCAGCGGTTGAGGTTGAAGATCACGTCGTCGGCGGTGAAATCGTCGCCGTTCGACCACTTGATGCCCTTGCGGACGTTGAAGGTATAGGTGCGGGCATCGTCGCTCGCCTCCCAGCTCTCGAGCAGGTGCGGCTTGTAGGTGAAATCGCTGTCCCAGCGCACGAGGTATTCGCAGCAGCAGTTCGCCACCACCGCCATCTCGGTCCATTCGAAGAGACGCGGGTCGCGGAACGCCTTGACGAGCATCTGCACCCGCAGCTTGCCGCCCCTGACGGGCGTTCCCGTCTGCGCCTCGGCGGGCGCGATCCCGCCGAGCGCGAGCGCGCCGGAGGCGCTGACGCCCCAGGCGGCCATGACCGCGAAGAACTCGCGGCGGTCCATCTTGCCTTCGCGGAACGCCTTCGCCGTTTCCTCGGCGAAGGGATGCAGCGACCGCTGCGTGAGCATGTATCCCGACATTATGCGGCTCCCTTGTTGATCGCGACGGGACGCATGAAGCGTGGCGCCGGCGCGCATGGCTGAACTTTTCTTGTCTGGGGCCGAGTAGGAACACGAAGCTTCGCCGGAGCAACTGCATAAATCCTGCACCAGCCCCAAGGTTTTCTTGGCCTTCGGGCGGTGCCGACGTGCCCGCCTCAGCCGAAGTCGCCCGCCTCGATCGCCTGCTCGATCCGGTCTAGATCGGAGTCGAGCGGGCGGTCATCGTCGAGCGGGGCGCAGAGGGTGCGCAGGTGGCGCGCGCGCGCCTGCAGCAAGGGTGCGGCGGCGGCGAGCGTGCCGCGCAACTCCACCCCCTGCACCGCGATCATGAGTTCGAGCGCGACGAGGGTGCGGAACGCCCCGACCGCGCGCCGCAGCGCGCGCGCCGCGACCGGGGCGGTCGACATCGTGTCCTCGACCCCGTTGGCGTTGATGCTCGGCCAGATCGCGGGCGGCTGCGCGGCATGCGCGATCTCGGCCACCAGCGCCTCGGCCGTCTTCATCAGCGGGGCAAAGCCGTTCGAGCCGCTATCGGGCCGGGCGAGGAAGACGGGCAGATCGCTGAAGCGCGGATCGAGGAGCTTCGCCATCCGCGCGATCTGCGCCATCGCGACGCCGAGGATCGCGCGCGCGAGCGTCTCGCACACAAGCCCGAGTTCGGCCGTATAGAACGCCCCGCAGGAGATCACCTCGCCCGTGTCGGGCAGCACGATGGGGCTGTCGCTCGCCCCGTTCAGCTCGACGGCCACGATCGGGCGCGCCTGATCGAGCGCGAGGTTCAGCGCGCCGTTGATCTGCACGAGGTTGCGGATCGAAAGCGGATCCTGCAACCGCCGCGCCGCCCCCGCCTGCCAGAGCGCGCTGCCCTCGAGCCGCCGCGCCAGATCGCGCGCGGCCCCCGCCTGCCCCGGCAGCGGCTTGACGGCGAGCGCCCGCGGATCGAGCGGCGAGAGATTGGCGCGGAACGCCTCGAGCGTCAGCGCCGCGGCGGTCTGCGCCGCCGCATGCGTCGTCTCGGCCTCGGCAAGGGCAAGCGCCGCGGTCGCGACCGTGATGCCGCAATGCCCCGCAAGTGCGAGGCCGTCGCGCGGCCCGGGCACGAGCGGCGCGATCCCGTGGGCGCGCATCATCTCGGCCGCGGGGCCCGTCCCGCCCGGCCCCTCCATCGATCCCTCGCCCGTGAGCGCGAGCCCGAGGGCTGCGTTCTGCACGAGGTCCGACGGCCCGATCGAGCCGATCCGCCGCACGACCGGCACGAGGCCCGCATTGAGGCAGGCGAGCAGATGATCGGCCACCGCGACCGACGCCCCCGCATGGCCCGCAAGCAGGGTGTTGAGCCGCACGACCATCGCCCCGCGCACGACCGCGGCCTCTTCGGCCGGGCCGACCGCCTGCGCGCGTCCCCGCAGCGTGCGCAGCGAGAAGGCCGCGAGCGTCGGGGCGTCGAGCGTCTCGGACGCGCGCGCGCCAAGGCCCGTCGTGACGCCATAGACCGGGATCCGTTCGGCGATGGCGCGCTCGATCGCGGCGCGGCTCGCGGCCATGCGGTCGCGCGCGCCGGGGGCGATCGCGACCGGGGCGCCCAGGGCCGCGCGCCGCAGCGCCCCGACCCCGAGCGTCGCGCCGTCAAGCGTGATCGTCATCATCGCCGCCCTCGCGATAGAGCAGGTTCTGCACGATCCCCATCGCGCGCGCCTTTTCGAGGATCGCGGCGCCGAGGGCGATGTCGCTTGTCGACATGCCGCGGTGCCAGAAGAGGATCGTCTCGTCGGGCCGCTCGCGCCCCGGGCGCAGCCCCGCGGCGATCTGGCCGATCTCGGCGTGAAAGCTCGCCTCGCTGATCTTGCCCGCGTTGATGTGGGGGCGCAGCGCGCCCAGATGCCCCGCCCGCATCTGCCCCAGATCGTCCATCACGAACTTGTCGATCCCGTCGGTGAAATCGAGCGGCAGCGTGCTCATCGTGCCATAGGGGATGACGAGGGCACCCTTGCGCACCCATTCGCGCCGAAAGAGCGGCTCGGGTGCGCGAAGCCGCGAGGCCTCCACGAGGATGTCGGCGCCGTCGAGGCAGCTTTGCCAGTCATCCGTCACGATCACCTTCTTGCCCAGATCGCGCGCCAGCCGCGCGCCGAAGGCCGCGCGGCTCTCGGGCCGGCGGGAGTGGACGCGGATCTCGGCGAAGTCGAACAGGTGATCGAGCAGCCGGACGTTCCAGTAGGAGGTGCCGCGCGCCCCGATGTGGCCGAGCACCCGCGGATTGGGCGGGGCGAGCCATTTCGCCCCGAGCGCCGTCAGCGCGCCGGTGCGCATGTCGGTGATGCCCGAGGCGTCGATCACCGCGCGCGGGGCGCCGGTGCGCGGGCAGAAGAGATTGAGCAGCGCAAGCTCGGAGGGCAGGCCGGAGCGGTAGTTGTCGACGAAGTCGCCGACCACCTTGACCCCGGCATAGCCGAGCGGCGCGACATAGCCCCGCAGCACGTTGAAATGCCCGTCCACCGCCGGGTCGGGCACGAGGTGCAGGCGCGGCTCGATCACCGTCTGGCCGCGCCCGGCGGCCACGAGCCCGGCCTCGACCGCGGCGAGGATCTCGTCGTTCGTGAGCGCGACGCGGTCGATCTGCGGCTTGCCGAGGTATTCGATCTCAAGGCGCGGCATGGGGGCTCCTGTCGGTTGGCGGGGTCAGGGTGCCCGCGTCGGGGGGCTGGGGTCAAGGCCGGGTGGGCGGGGGATCAGAGATCCTTGCAGAGCCGCAGCGCATCGAGAAGGGCCGCGTGGATGTCGCGCCCGGCCACCGCATCGCCCACCTTGTAGAGCCGCATGCCGCCCCCCGCCCCGGGCTGCGGCCCGGCCGCGAGCAGGGCCGCGAGGTCGGTCACGCCCCGGTTGGCCGAAAGGGGCTTCAGCGCCGCGAAGATCTCGCCCACGGGCTCCGTGCCGCATTCGGCGACGACGATATCGACCTGCCGCACCTCCTCGGGCCCGCCGTATTCATGCGCGAGCACCGCCTCGAAGCCGTTTCCCGCCCGCCGCACCGCACCGAGCCGCCGGTCGGTGCTGAGCGTGACGCCCGCACGCGCGAGGTTGCCGAGATAGACCGGATAGCTCGACCCGCCGAGGTCGCGCCCGATCATCCGGTCGGGGGTCGCGAGTTCGACGGCAAGGCCGCGCCGGGCGAGGAACTCGGCGAGCGAGACCGCGTTGTGGCCGCCCGCCTCGTCGTGGATCAGCACCGACCGGCCCGCCTCGGGCGGGGCGGCAAGGATGTCCCACGATGTCGCGACATGCTCGGCGCCCGCGATCGCGGGCGGCTTCGGCAGGCCGCCGGTCGCGTCGATGACGATGTCGGGCGCCTCGGCCAGCACCGTCGCCCCGTCGGCAAGCGTCCCGAGGCGGAGGTCGATGCCCAGATGCGCGATCTCGGCCGCCAGCCAGTCGGCGATGCCGATCAGGTCGCGCCGCCAGGCGGCGCGCGCGGCGATCACGATCTGCCCGCCGAGGCGCTGCCCGGCCTCGAACAGCACGACCGCGTGGCCCCGCAGCGCGAGCACCCGCGCGGCCTCCATCCCCGCGGGCCCGCCGCCGACGACGACGGCGCGCAACCGCCGCGGGGCGGGTGCCACGGCGTGCGGCAGCCATGTCTCGCGCCCCGTGGCGGCGTTGTGCAGGCAGACGGCGTCCTTGCCGGCATAGACGCGGTCGATGCAATAGGCCGCGCCCACGCAGGGCCGGATCCGCGCCTCATCGCCCGAGAGGAGCTTGGCCACGATATGCGGGTCGGCGATGTGGCCGCGCGTCATCCCGACGAGGTCGACCGCTCCGCTTTCCACCGCATGCGCGGCCGTGCCCATGTCGGTGATCCGCGTCGCATGCAGCACCGGCAGCCCCGCATCGGCGCGAAACGCCCGCACGGGCGCGAGCCAGGGCGCGATCGGGCGGGCCATGCCGGGGATGACCTCGGCGATCGAGGCATTCGTGGCCCCGCCCGCGCCGATGAGGTTCACGAGGTCGATCAGCCCCTCGTCGCGCGCGCGTGCCACCACCGCGCGGCATTCGGCGCCGTCCGGGCCGCCCTCGCTGCTTTCGTCGTGGCTCAGGCGCAAGGAGACGATGAAATCCCCCGGCACCGCCCGCCGCACGCCGCGCAGCACCTCGAGCAGGAAGCGCATCCGGTTCTCGAGGCTGCCGCCCCAGGCGTCGGTCCGGCGGTTCGCGGCGGGCGAGAGGAACTGGCCCGGCAGATGCGAGGTGACGAACACCTCCACCCCGTCGAGCCCCGCCTCGGCGCAGCGGCCGGCGGCGGCGGCATAATCGGCGATGACGCGCGCGATGTCCTCGGGCTCCATCGCGCGGGGCATGGCGTGGTGGGCGGGGTCGCGCTCGGCCGAGGGTGCGATGGGCGCGATCCAGTCGCCGCTGTCCCAGGCCGTCCGCCGCCCCATGTGGCTGATCTGGCACATGATGAGCGCGCCGTGGCGATGGACGCGGGCGCCAAGCGCGCGCAGATGCGGGATCACGGCGTCGCGGCTGAGGTCGATCTGGCCGTAGATCGAGGTCACATCCCCCGAGACGATCGACGACCCCCCGCACATGGTGAGGGCGAGGCCCCCGCGCGCCTTTTCCTCGTGATAGGCCTGATACCGCTCGAGCGGCATGCCCCCCTCGGCATAGCCCGGCGCGTGGGCGGTGCTGACGATGCGGTTGCGCAGCGTGCGGCCCCGCAGCGTGAGCGGCTCGAAGAGCGGCCGCAGCCCCGCGCGCACCGCCTCAGTCATCGCGCACGCCGCCCTCGGCCTTGCGCCGCGCGACATGGTCGGCAATGGCCTCGGCGCGCGCGGGATCGAGCGGCGGGGCCTCGTGCGCGGCCTCGATGACGCGGGCGAGCGCGTGGGCGCGCGCCAGCGTCTCGCGCGATCCGGCGGCCGTCCAGCTCCCGAAGTTCGACCAGTCCGACAGCAGCGGGACGTAGAATTCCGAGGCATAGCGCGCCATCGTGTGCGCCGCGCCGAAGAAGTGCCCACCGGGGCCCACCTCGCGCACCGCATCGAGTGCGAGCGTCGCGTCATCGACCGTCACGGGGGCGGTGGCGGCGTCGATGCCCTGCAGGATCTCGGCGTCGATCACGAGCTTCTCGGGGCTCGCCGACAGCCCGCCCTCGAGCCAGCCGGCCGCGTGCATCACGATGTCCGCGCCCCCGAGCCGCGCCCCCCAGAGGGCGAAGGACGTCTCATAGACCGCCTGCGCGTCGGGGGCGTTCGCGGCGTTGCCGCCCGATGATCGGTAGGGCAGCCCGCAGCGGCGGGCAAGCTGGCCCGAGATGATCGCCGATTTCATGTATTCGGGCGTGCCCATCGCGGGCGCGCCGCTGCGCATGTCGACGTTCGAGGTGTAGGCGCCATAGATCACCGGCGCGCCGGGCCGCACCATCTGCGCGAAGGCCACGCCCGCGAGCGCCTCGGCGTGCTGCTGGGCGATCGCGCCCGCAAGCGTGATCGGCGCCATCGCGCCCGCGAGCGTGAAGGGGGTGAAGCAGACGCACTGGTTGGCGCGCGCCATCTCGATCAGCCCCTCGAGCATCGGCTTGTCGTAGCGCAGCGGCGAGGAGGAGTTGACGACCGTGTAGCACACCGGCCCCGCCTCGAGCGCCGCGCGGTCGAGCCCGCGGCCGAGGCAGATGAGGTCGAGCGCGTCGCGGATGCGTTCGCGCCCGAGGCAATAGGGGTGAAAGACCTTGTCGGTCATGGTGATGAAGTCGGCGATGCAGTCGAGATGGCGCGTCGGTGCCGGCAGGTCCTGCGGCTCGACCGGATAGCCGCCGAAGAAGCCGATGACGTTGAGCGTCTGGCCGAGCCGCAGGAAGCGGCGGAAATTGGCCTGCGTGCCGGGCCGACGGCCGCCGTCGAGGTCGTTCACCTGCGGCGCCGAGGACACGCAGCCCCAATGGGTGAAGCCCTGCCCGATCGGCAGGTCGTTTGCGGGGTTCGCGGCGCGGATGGTGAAGGAGGCGGGCGCGCGCGCCACGCAAGCCTCGATCAGCGCGCGGTCGAAGCGCAGCCGCTCGGCCTCCGGGCCGGGTGTCGCGCCCGCCGCCACCGCGATCGCGCGCGCCTCGGCCGAGAGGAAGTCGAGCCCGACCTCCTCGAGGATCGTCAGCGCCGCGTCATGGATGCGCGCGAGCGCCTCGTCGGGCAGAAGCCGGGCGGGCGCGAGCGCGCCGGGCATCGCGGGCCGCGGCGGTTGCTGCCAGAGCGCCTGCGCGCTGCGTTCGCGCGATTGCGCCTCGCGCCCGCGCCGGCCCCTCGTTGCGGCACCGGCCGCCTCGGTCACATCTCCCACGGGAAGACATCGAGCCGGACCGGCCCGCCCGCGGTGATGAGGACCTGCGTTTCGAGCTTCACGCTCTCGGTGCCGGGGGCGGCCATCAGGCTTTCGACACAGACGACCATCCCTTCCTCGAAGCGGCCCGTGCGCGCGCCCCAGCCGCCCGTCATGTCGACATGCAGGGGCACCACGGGCCATTCGTCGACCAGCCCGACCCCGTGGATCGCGAGCGAATAGCGGAAGGGCTGGTTGATCTCGGGGATGCGCCAGGATTTCTCGTTGAACTCCGCGAACTCCAGCCCCGCGCGCAGGATCGCGGTGTTGTGCTCGATCTGGTCGAGCGCCAGGCGGTAGATCCCGCGCTGCACCGGCGTCATCGGCACATGGCCGCAGGTCCAGGACCGCGACAGGTCGGCGCAATAGCCGTAGGGGCCGATCATGTCGGTGTCGAAACTGATCATCTCGCCCAGGGCGATGACGCGGTCCGAGGCCTCCTGATACCACGGGTTGGTGCGCGGTCCCGACGAGAGCAGCCGCGCCTCGAACCACTCGCCGCCCGAGCGGATGTTCTCGTGGTGCAGCTCGGCCCAGATCTCGTTCTCGGTCACGCCCGGGACCGAGGCCGCGTGCATCCGCCACATGCCCGATTCCGCGACACGCAGCGTCCACTTCATCAGCTCGATCTCGTCGGGCGACTTGATGCAGCGGGCCTTCTCGGTCAGCTCCTGCCCGTCCACCACCTCGATCCCGAGCGCCTCGAGCGCCCGCAAGCCCTGCGGGTCGAGCTTGTCGGCCGCGAGCCGGCAGTTGCCGCCGCCATGCGTCGCGATCAGGTCGGCGATCTCGGCCGCCCAGCGGCGGGCCTGCGCCTCGGTGTCGGCGTCGGTGATGCTGTAGATCCAGGTCGTCGCCGGGCGCACCTCGTCGACGCCGGCGCCCTGCCGCGTGAGGTGCTGGGCGCCCTTGTATTCGTGCATGATGCCGGGGCCGTCGGCGAAGATGACGCCGTAGCGCGTCGCCTCGCGGGTGCTCCAGATCTGCATGTTCGAATAGTCGAACGCGTAGCGTATGTTGACGGGGTTGTAGAGCAGGATCGCCGCGCAGTCATGCGCCGCGATCTGGTCGCGCAGCCGCTTCATCCGGTAGGCGCGCGCCCGGTCGACCGTCGATTGCGGGATCGGGGATTTCAGCGGCTTGTGCAGCCCCTCAAGGTTCAGGAAGGACCGCTTCGGCCCGTCGCTGAGTTCGGGGATCACATCGCCGGTGCGGGGCGGGGCTGGCTGTTCGTTCATGTTCTGCCTTTCGCGATCCGGTGGCGTTAACCGGTTCGGCCAGAGGGCACGCTATGCGGCGCAGATTGTCCCCTCAAGCCGAGAAAAACTGTCAAGGAATCAGCTTTTCTAGGGGGTAGGTGACGGTTGCAGCGGCTTTGCCTCAAGCTCCGCCGTGGTCCGCAACCAGGCGACGACCTGCGCGATCCGCCGCTTGCGCCGCGCCGAGCGCGGGGTCACCACCGCATAGGGGTTCGGCATCGGCAGGGTCGCGGCGAAGGGCGCGATCAGCCGTCCGGCCGCCACCTCGGCCCGCGCCAGCGCGCGCTGCGCCAGCGCGACCCCAAGCCCGCCCAGCGCCATGTCGATGGACAGCGCGGGCATGTTCGCGGCCGGTCCGCTTGCCGCGCGGGGCGTGCGCGGCGCCCCCGCCGCGGCGAACCAGTCCGCCCAGGACGGATAGGCCCAGAAGCTCGGCGACCACCAGGTCTCGATCAGGTGCTCATCGGCCAGCGATCGCGGATCGGCGGTGTCGAGCCCGGCGCGCGCCGCGAATTCGGGCGTGCAGAGGGGCACGAGCAGATCGGTGAAGAGCGCGCGCGCATCGTGGTGGGGATAGAGGTGCAGCCCGTAGGTGATGCGGATATCCGCCCCGCCACCGTCGATATCGACCGGATCGGCCTCGGCCCGCAGCTCGATCCAGGCCTCGGGCTGCGCCAGCCCGAGCCCGGCGATCCGCGGCGCAAGCCAGCGATGGGCGAGCGAATTGATGCAGCTGATGACCACGCGCGCGCGCGCCTCGCGCTGGCTGACGATGTCGGTCGTCGCCTCGAGCGTCGCGAGCGCCGCGACGCATTCGGCGTGGATCGCGGCGCCGACCTCGGTCAGTTCCACCCCGCTCGGCATCCGGCGAAAGAGGGCGACCTCGTAGAACGCCTCGAGTTTGCGGATCTGGAGGCTGACGGCCGCGGGCGTAACGCCCAGATCGGCGGCGGCGGCGACGAACCCGCCCTTGCGGGCGCTCGCTTCGAAGGCGCGAATGGCATTGAGGGGGGGCAACCGGCGCGGCACCTTGGTTTCCTCGGTTCTGCTGCGGCGCGATCCTAGGCGCGGCGCCACGGGCGAGGCAAGCGGTCGCAGTCGAGCGGCGCGGGCGGGGCAGCGGCACGATCATCGACCAAATTTAGTGCTTCAAGATATGGATCAAGCCGGGCTATAATCGTATCATCTTGGTATTGGAGAGTCGAGCGATGGCCGGCAAGAGCGACCCACTGCCACTGAACGATCAGATCAAGGCCGGTGCCGAGATCGAGCTCGATTACATCCGCAAGCTCGGGTCCAGCCGGAACCTCATCCTTGCCTCCGAAAATCTCGGGGCCTACGAGGCTCTTCTGATGCTCGTCAACAAGTTCGACGAGGGGTTGCCGGTCTATGAGCTGATCACATCGATCCAGTCGCGATTCTCGAGCCAGTCGGGCATCATCAAGCGCATCCGCATCATGCGCGACTCGGGCCTGATCGAGGATCATCCCGGCCCCAAGCGCTCGCAGGTCTATCTGCGGCCGTCCAATGTCATCCTGAAAGAACTGGGCGAGATCATCGCGCGCAAGCACCACGGCGGCTGAGGCGCGGCGACGGCGCGAATCGAGGCCGCGCGCCACCGTCTAGCGACCGTTTCAACGGCGTTGCGCGGCATGACTGATCCGTAGCACTTTGCATAATTTTTAATCAATGCCGCCTGGCCACGCCCGATCCAATCTGGCCATTGGTCGGGCGAAGGGCGAAAACGAGCTGCGACAGGCCGGGCAGACGATCCCGCCATATGCCGGATTTTTCCTTTTATCGCAAGATCTTATCGGACGCCACCAAGGTGGTTCGGATCGCTCGACCATCCGTGATCGGTGCTATTGACTCCGAAACGACGCACTTCTTAGCTGCTTCCGATCCTGAGGGGGGCGGGATCGAAAAAACGGCGAGTCCTGCCGTCCGGATCCCGTCCCCTTGCGAAGTGATGCGTGCGTCGGGTCGCGGCGCCATATCGGAAGGCTGAAGCGATGGCTTGGTTCCTCGGCATTGTCATCCTGCTCATCGCGGTCGTGCTGCTGATCCTGTTCCTCAACAGGTATTATCGCAAGGCGACGCGGGAGGTGAGCGTGATCCGCACCGGTCTCGGCGGACAGAAGATCGTGCTCGACGGCGGCTGCATCGCGCTGCCCTTCCTGCACAAGGTCTCCGAGGTGAACATGCGCACGACGCGCCTCGAGATCGAGCGCAACGGCGCGAAATCGATCATCACCCGCGACCGTCTGCGCGTCGATGTGGCGGCCGAGTTCTACGTCCGCGTCCGCGCCACGCCCGAAGGCGTCGCGACGGCGGCGCAAGCGCTGGCGGGTAAGTCGTTCCGCGCGGCCGAGCTGGCTGAGACACTCGAGGGCAAGCTCGTCGATGCGATGCTCTCGGTTGCGGCGCGCTACACGATGGACGAACTTCAGGACAACCGCGGCGGCTATGCCCGCGAGGTGTCGGGGCTTCTGGCGGAAAACCTTGCGCAGAACGGCCTCATGCTCGAATCCGTCTCGCTCACCCGGATCGACCAGACGCCCTTCCACGCGCTCGATGAAAACAACGCCTTCAACGCGCTCGGGATGCGGCGGCTGGCCGAGATCATCGCGGTCAACAAGAAGGAGCGCGCCGCGATCGAGGCCGACGCCGACGTCGCCGTCCGCCAGAGCCAGCTTGACGCCACCAAGCGCCGGCTCGGCATCGCGCGCGAGGAAGAGGAAGCCGTGATCGCCCAGCAGCGCGAGATCGAGATCGCGCGCTCGCGCAGCGTGGCCGAGACGGCCGAGGAACAGGCCGCGAGCGAGAAGCGCCGCGAGGCCGCCCGCATCGCGCGCGAGCGCGATGTGCGGCTGAGCGAGATCCAGCGCGACCGCGAGGTGCGCCAGCAGACGCTGCAATCGGAACTCTCGACCGCGATGACGAAGATCGACAACGCCCTCACGCTTGCCGCCAAGCGCGTCGATGAGGCCAAGGCCGAGGCCGAGGCCATCGCCGCCGGCACCGCGAGCGCCGAGGCCGAGGAAGCGGTGCGCACCGCCCGCGAGCGCGCGGCGGCAGAGCGCGACAAGGTGCTTGCCCTCATCCGCGCCGCCGAACAGGCCGAGGTCGACGACACGCGCGTGCGCTCCGAGGTGGGCACGCTGCTCGCGATGGCCGAGGCCGAGGCGAAGGCGACGCTCGAACGCGCCACCGCCGCCCGCGACAAGCTCCTGGCCGAGGCCGAGGGCCGCGCCGCCCTGATCGCGGCCGAGAACGCCCAGAGCGCGGAGCTGATGGAGATGAAGCTCGACGAGGCGCGCATCCGCGCCCTGCCCGAGGTGCTCGAGCGCGTGATGAAACCCGCCGAGAAGATCGAGAGCATCCGCATCAACCACATCACCGGCATGGGCGGCACCTCCGGCACCGGCGAGGGCGGCGGCGAGCGCAGCACCGTCAACCAGGTCGTCGACGGCGTGCTGTCGATGGCGCTGCAACTGCCGGCCGTCCAGAAGCTCGGCGAGGAAGTCGGCATGAACATCGGCGATGGCGTGCGCGGCCTGACGGGCCCGCTTGCCAGCCGCGGCAAGGCGAAATCCGGCGAGGGGCCGGCCCAAGCCTGATCCCCTGACCCCTCCACGACCGGCGCGAACGCGCCCCCACCAACCCCGACAGGAGACACCCATGGCCTTTTCGCGCAGACAGTTCATCGCCGGCACCTCGGCCTTCGCCCTTGCGAGCCCCGCGCTCGTCGGGCGGGCGCTCGCCAGCGACAACATCCTCTTCGCCTCGATCCTCGACCTTTCCGGCGGCCTCGACATCTACGGCGCGCCGATGGCCGAGGCGACCAAGATGGCGATCGACGACATCAACGCCGCGGGCGGCCTGCTCGGCCGTCAGGTGGAGCTCAAGCTCTACGACGCGCAGTCGAACATCCAGCTCTATACCCAGTATGCGACCGAAGCGGCCGCGGGCCTGCAGGCCCACACCGTGCACGGGGGCATCACCTCGGCCAGCCGCGAGGCCATCCGCCCGACCCTCGCGCGGTTCAACACGCTCTACTTCTACAACACCCAGTACGAAGGCGGCGTGTGCGACTTCAACAACTTCAACACCGGCTCGACGCCCGCCCAGACGGTGGCGAAGGTCGTGCCCTATGTGATGAACAAGTGGGGCAAGAAGGTCTACATCGTGGCCGCCGACTACAACTACGGCCAGATCACCGCCCAGTGGATGCAGAAGTTCGTCAAGGACGGCGGCGGCGAGACCCTCGGGGTCGAGTTCTTCCCGCTCGACGTCACGAACTTCGGCCCGACCATCCAGAAGATCCAGGCCGCCAAGCCCGACCTCGTGATCTCGGCACTGGTCGGCGGCGCGCATGTGTCGTTCTACAAGCAGTATGCCGCGGCCGGCATGAACAAGGAAATCCCGATCGCCTCCACGACCTTCGGCGTCGGCAACGAGCAGACGCTCATCTCGGCCGAGGAAGGTGACGGCCTCATCGCCGCCTATTCCTACTTCGAGGCGATCGACAACCCGACCAACAAGGACTTCCTCACCCGCCTCGAGGCCCGTCTGGGTGCCGGGCGCCCGACGATGAACGAGCTGTCGGTCCGCTCCTACGAGGGCGCGATGCTCTGGGCCGAGGCGGTGAAGGCCGCGGGCACGGCCGACCGCGCCGCGGTCATCGAGGCGCTGCGCTCGCCGCTCTCCTACAACGGCCCCTCGGGCACGATCACGGTCGACCCGAAGACGAACCACTGCGTCCAGAACGTCTATATCGCCGAGGCGAAGAACCAGCGTTTCGAGATCCTCGAAAGCTTCGCCGACCAGCAGCCTGCCGATACCCAGCTCGTCTGCGACCTCGTGGCGAACCCCAACCAGAACGTCTTCCTGTTCGAGAACGGCCTCGAGGCCGCCGGCATCAAGATGTGATCCCTCCGCCCGGCCCCCCTTCGCGGGGGCCGGGCACCCCTGCCCTCCCCCGCGCCCCGGAGCCCCGCCTTGGACCAGATCGCCGCGCTCATCATCCAGATAGCCTACGGCATCGCCAATCTGGCGCTGATCAGCCTCGGGCTGGCGATCATCTTCGGGATGATGCGCGTCATCAACCTCGCGCATGGCGAGTTCCTGATGCTCGGCGGCTATACGGTCGTCGTCGCGACCAACAACGGCGTGAACCTGTGGGTCGCGATGCTGATCCTCGCGCCGCTCGTCGTCGGCATCATCGGGGTGATCGTGGAGCGGTTGCTGATCCGATGGCTCTATGGCCGGATGGTCGATACGCTGCTGGCCACATGGGGGCTTTCGCTCCTGCTCATCGGGATCGTGACCTCGATCTTCGGCGCCTCCACCGCGACGACCGTCTCGGTGCCGATCGGCGTCATCCGGATCGGCGAATATACCGTCTCGGGCTATGACATCTTCCTGATCTTCGTGACCCTCGTCCTCGGGGCGGCGGTCTTTGCGGTGCTCAAGCTCACGAAACTCGGGCTGGTGGCGCGCGGGACGATGCAGAACGCGCAGATGGCCTCGGCGCTCGGCGTCTCGACGAGCCGGATCTACATGATCACCTTCGGCCTCGGCGCCGCGGTCTCGGGGCTGGCGGGCGGGCTTCTCGCGCCCGTCACGGGCGTGCTGCCCACGATCGGGGCGACCTACATCGCCAAGGCCTTCATCACCGTGATCTCGGGCGGGGCGTCGATCCTGACCGGGACGGCCGCGGGGTCGGTGCTGCTCGGCGGGATCAACGGGATCGTCGCCTACATCACCGGGCCGACCTTCGGCGAGGTGGCACTCCTTGTCGCCGCGATCATCCTGCTGCGCCTCATGCCGCGCGGCATCACCGGACGCTTCTTCAGGAAATCGCTGTGACCTCCGGCTCCTCCCTGCGCGCGATGCGCCCGACCTTCGTCTTCGCCGCGATCGGCATCGCCTTCACGCTGATCGCGCCGCAGGTGCTCGCGCTCTTCACGATCATCAACCTCACGACGGCGATCGCGCTCGCGATCCTCGCGCTCAGCCTCGCGCTCGTCTGGGGCTATGGCGGGATCCTGTGCTTCGGGCAGGTCGCCTTCTTCGGGCTCGGGGCCTATGCCTACACGATCGGCGCGATCAACTTCGGCGGCTCGACCTGGGCGATCCTGCTCGCGGTCGTGATCGCCTCGGCCTTTGCCGCGGTCGTGGGCTACTTCATGTTCTACGGCCGCGTGTCGGACGTCTATCTGGGCGTCATCACCCTGACCGTGACGCTGATCCTCTATTCGCTGATGCGCCGCACCTCGGGGCCCGAATACAAGATCGGGAACGCGCTCCTTGGCGGCTTCAACGGGGTGGGCTCGCCACCTTTGAACCTGCCGTGGAACACCAAGGCCTTCCTCTTTCCCGAGCAGGTCTTCTATGTCGCGATGGCAGCACTCATCATCGCCTATGTCTTCGCGGGCTGGCTCGTGACCACCCATTTCGGCCGCGTCTGCGTCGCCATCCGCGAGAACGAGACGCGCGCGGAACTCCTCGGCTATGACGCGCGCGCCTACAAGCTCGGCATCTTCACGATCAGCGCGGGCATCGCGGGGCTTGCGGGCGTGTTCTTCTGCAACGGTGTCGGGCGGGTCACCCCCGACGTCTTCGGGCTCTACAACGCCGCGCTCACGATCATCTGGGTGATCGTGGGGGGGCGCGGGACGCTGATCGGGCCGATCATCGCGACCTTCGGGCTCTTCTACCTCACGGCCTCGCTCGGGGGGCAGCAGACGCTCAACAACAACCTCGTGCTCGGGATCATCCTCATCGTCTTCGTGCTGCTCGTGCCGCGCGGGATCGCGCCGACGGTCGCCGACTGGTTCACGGGCGGGCGGCGCGGCCGGGCGGGCGCGGACCGCGCCGCGCGGCGTGCGCGTCGCCGGGCCGCCGCCTCGGAGGCCGGGCAATGAAGAAGCGCGCCGTCGAAACCGTCGTCGAGACGCGCGGCCTGTGCATGCATTTCGGCGGCGTGCGGGCCGTCGACCAGGTGGATTTCGCGCTCGAGGACCGCGAGCTGCGCTGCCTGATCGGGCCGAACGGGGCGGGCAAGTCGACCTTCTTCAAGTGCCTGACCGGCCAGCTCACCCCCACGGCGGGCGAGATCACGATCCGCGGCACGCCCGTCGCCGGCGCGCAATCGCACGAGATCGCGAGCCTCGGCGTGGGCATCAAGACGCAGGTGCCGAACGTCTTCGACGGGCTGACGGCGGAAGAGAACATCTGGCTCTCGGCCCGGCGCTGGCACGGCGCGGCGCGCGCCCGCACGCTGACGGCCGAGACGATCGAGCGGCTGCGGCTGGGCGAGATCCGCCGCAGCCTCGTCGGGCGGCTCGCGCACGGGCAGCGGCAATGGGTCGAGCTTGGCATGGTGGTCGCGGCCGAGCCGTGGCTCGTGCTGCTCGACGAACCCGCCGCCGGCATGACGCATGAGGAAACCGCGCGCACGGCCGAACTCATCCTCGAGATCAACCGCACCGCCGCCCTCATCGTCGTCGAGCACGACATGCAGTTCATCCGCATGATCTCGCGCCGGGTGACGCTCTTTCACGAGGGGCGCATCCTCATGGAGGACACGATGGATGCCATCTCGGCCGACCGGCGGGCGCGCGAAGTTTATCTGGGGCACCGGGCATGACGACACTTCTGCGCGTTCAGGACCTCGCCTCGGGCTATGGCCGGGTGCCGGTGCTGCACGGGATCAGCTTCGAGGTGGCCGAGGGCGAGATCCTCGGCATCCTCGGCCACAACGGCATGGGCAAGAGCACGCTGCTCAAGACCATCATGGGGATCGTGCCCGCGACGCGGGGCACGATGTCCTATGACGGGCAGGATCTGGGGCGGCTGCGCTCATCGGGGCGGGCGCAACTCGGGATCGGCTATGTGCCGCAGGGGCGCGGGATCTTCCCCAACCTCACGGTGCGCGACAACCTGCGCATGGGCGTCGCCGCCCATGAAGAGGACGAAGAGACCGCGATCGACCGCGTGCTCGCGGATTTCCCGCGCATCGTGCGGCTTCTCGACCGCGAGGGCGGCGCGCTCTCGGGCGGCGAGCAGCAGCTTCTGGCGCTGGCGCGCTGCCTCATCTCGCAGCCCGACCTCATCTTGCTCGACGAGCCGACCGAGGGCATCCAGCCCTCGATCATCGACGAGATCATCGAGCTTCTGAAGAAACTGAACGAACGCACCGGCATCTCGATCGTGCTGGTCGAGCAGAGCCTCGACTTCATCACCGCGCTGTCGGACCGGGTGCTGCTGCTCCAGAAGGGGCAGATCATCGGCGAGGTCGCGGGCTCCGAGGTCGCGGACCCCGCACTCATCGAGGAATTCACGGGCTTCGGCGCCGGGCGGACGGCGCCCAAGGGGGGCGCGGGCCTCGCGGCCTTCGCGCCGCCGGGCGCCAAGTCCACCGCCGGTGCCGCCACCCCCAAGCCCGCCGCCAAGGCCACCGCCCAACGCCCCGCATCGCCGCCCTTGCAGGAGAGGATGTCCTACATGACCGTCCAGCGCCCCACCCTCTCGCAGATGAAGGACATCGTGGCCGAACTCGGCATGCACATGTCCGACGCCCGCATCATGGAGTTCCTCGAGGTCATGCAGGGCACGCTCGATGCCTATGACGTGGTCGATGCGCTGCCGGACTACCTGCCGCCCGTCCTCTATCCGCGCACCTCGGGCTATCGGCCGACGCCCGAGGAAAACCCGATGAACGCCTGGTATGTGAAGACCGAGATCCGCGGCGCGCCGCGCGGGCCGCTGCACGGGCGGACGGTCGCGCTCAAGGACAACATCTGCCTTGCGGGCGTGCCGATGATGAACGGGGCCGCGACGCTTAAGGGCTATACCCCCGACATCGACGCCACGATCGTGACGCGGCTTCTCGATGCGGGCGCGACCATCGTCGGCAAGGCGCATTGCGAATATTTCTGCCTCTCGGGCGGCAGCCACACGAACGCGACGGGCCCCGTCCACAACCCGCACCGGCACGGCTATTCGGCGGGCGGGTCGTCCTCGGGGTCGGCGGCGCTGGTGGCGGCGGGCGAGGTCGACATGGCCGTGGGCGGCGATCAGGGCGGTTCGATCCGCATGCCGGCATCGTATTGCGGCTGCTACGGGATGAAGCCGACGCATGGCCTCGTGCCCTATTCGGGCATCATGCCGATCGAGTCGACGATCGACCACGCCGGGCCGATGACGCAGAACGTGATGGACAATGCCCTCATGCTCGAGGTGATGGCGGGCGCCGACGGGCTCGACCCGCGCCAGTATGACGTGCAGACCGACCGCTACACGGCGGCCGTCGGGCGCGGGGCGTCGGGGCTGCGCATCGCGGTGGTCAAGGAGGGCTTCGGGCACGCAAGCTCCGAGGCCGATGTCGACGCCAAGGTGCGCACGGCGGCCGACGCCTTCCGCCGCATCGGCGCCAATGTCGATGAGGTCTCGATCCCCTGGCACCTCAAGGGCCTCGCGATCTGGACGCCGATCGGGCTCGAGGGGCTGACGAACCAGATGATGCTCGGCAACGGCATGGGCACCGGCTGGGAGGGGCTCTATACCACCTCGCTGCTCGAATATCACGCCAACTGGCGCGCCCGGGCGGATGAGCTGAGCGACACGCTCAAGATCTCGATGCTGGTCGGGCAGTATCACCTCAAGCACACCCGCGGGCGCTATTACGCCAAGGCGCAGAACCTCGCGCGCCAGCTGCGCGCCGAATACAACAAGGTCTTCGCGAGCTACGATCTGCTCTTGATGCCGACGACGCCGATGAAGGCGACGCCGCTCCCGCCCGCCGACAGCTCGCTCGCGCTCTGGTGCCAGCGCGCCTTCGAGATGCTGCCCAACACCGCCCCCTTCGACGTGACGGGCCACCCCGCCATGTCGATCCCCTGCGGGATGTCGCAGGGGCTGCCGGTGGGGCTCATGCTCGTCGGGCGGCGGTATGAGGAAAGCACGATCTACCGCGCCGCCGGCGCCTTCGAGCAGATGGGCGACTGGCGCAAGATGTAGGGGGCGCGCCCCCGCCGGAGGAAGCCATGGCGAACCACCCGGGCGGATACGCCCACCCCGGCATCGTGCCCGCGAACGGGCTTGCCCATGTCCGCGGCACGACCGACCGGCCGCTCCTCGATGCCACGCTCCCGGCCTTCTTGGCCGAGATCGTGCGCCGCCACGGGGCGCGCGATGCGGCCGTCTTCTGCCAGCCGGGCGTGCGCTGGACCTACCGCGAGTTTGCCCGCGCGGTCGACCGGCTCGCGGCGGGGCTCCTTTCGATCGGGGTCTATCGCGGCGACCGGGTCGGGATCTGGGCGCCGAACCGGCCCGAATGGCTGCTCACGCAATTCGCGACGGCCCGGATCGGGGCGATCCTTGTCAACATCAACCCGGCCTATCAGCGCTCCGAGCTTGAATACGCGCTGAACAAGGTGGGGGTGAAGGCGCTGATCCTCGCGCCGCGCTTCAAGGCTTCGGACTATGCCGCGACGATCGCGGACCTCGCGCCCGAACTGGCCACCGCCGCGCCGGGCCGGCTTGCCGCCGCGCGGCTGCCGGCGCTGCGGGCGGTGATCGAGCTTGGCCCGAAGCCGATCCCGGGGGCCTTTTCCTTCGACGAGATCATGGCCCGCGGCGGCACCGGGGCCAAGGCGCGGCTCGATGCGATCTCGGCCATGCTCGACCCGGGCGACGACATCAACATTCAGTTCACCTCGGGCACGACCGGGGCGCCCAAGGGCGCGACGCTCAGCCACCGCAACATCATCAACAACGCGATTTCGACCGCGCGCGCGATGCGGCTCCGCCCGGGCGAGGCGCTGTGCATCCCCGTGCCGCTCTATCACTGCTTCGGGATGGTGCTGGGCACGCTCGCGGCGGCCTCCTACGGGGTCAAGATGGTGTTCCCGGGCGAAGGGTTCGACGCGGGCGAGACGCTTGCCGCCATCGCCACCGAGCGGTGCAACGCCGTCCACGGCGTGCCCACCATGTTCTCGGCGATGCTCGACCACCCCGATTTCCCCCGCCACGACCTGAGCTGCCTGCGCACCGGCATCATGGCCGGCGCCCCCTGCCCCGAGCCGCTCATGCGGCGCGTCATGACCGAGATGCACTGCCGCGAGATCACGATCGGCTACGGCATGACCGAGACCAGCCCGATTTCCTTTCAGACCGCCGTCGACGACCCGGTGGCCGAGCGCGTCTCGACCGTGGGGCGCATCCAGCCCCACGCCGAATGCCGCGTGATCGATGCCGAGGGCCGCACCCTGCCCGTCGGCGCCAAGGGTGAGCTGGTGACGCGCGGCTATCTGGTGATGAAGGGCTATTGGGGCGACCCCGAGCGCACGGCCGAGGCGATCCGCGACGGCTGGATGCATACGGGCGATCTCGCGACCATCGACGCGCAGGGCTATGCGCGCATCGTCGGGCGGATCAAGGACATGCTGATCCGCGGCGGCGAAAACGTCTATCCCGCCGAGGTCGAGGAGTTCCTCTCGACCCATCCCGATGTCGCGCAGGCGCAGGTCTTCGGCCTGCCCGACCCGAAGATGGGCGAGGAGGTCGCAGCCTGGATCATCCTGCGCCCGGGTGCCACGCTGACGGCCGAGGGCCTGCGCGAATGGTGCCGGGGCAAGATCGCGCATTTCAAGATCCCGCGCCACGTCCGCTTCGTCGATGCCATGCCGCTGACGGCCACGGGCAAGCCGCAGAAGTTCCGCATGCAGGAAACGATGATGGCCGAACTCGGGATCAAGGCGGGGGGCTGAGGCGATGCAGACGCTGACCGCGATCATCCGCGCGAAAAAGGGCCACGAAGAGGCGGTGCGGGCGGCACTCTTGGCCGTTGGCGCGCATGTGCGCGCGCATGAACCCGACACGCTCGGCTTCTTCGTCGCGCAGGACCCCGACGACCCCTGCCGCTTCACGACCTATGAGCGGTTCACCGACCGCGCGGCGATGGAGCGGCACAACGCGGGTGCGGGCTCGCAGGGGTTCTTCCGCGACGCCGGCCCGCTCCTTGACGGGCCGGTGACGGTGGTGACGGCGACCGAGATCTTCGCCCGCTGAGCGCGCCTCAGAGCTGGACGCCCCGCGTCAGCGCCCCGTCGATCACGAGGTTCGTGCCCGTGGTGAAGCTCGAGGCCGGGCTCGCGAGGAAGACGACGCCGCGCGCGATCTCTTCGGGGCGCGCCATGCGCCCGGTCGGGTTGAGCTTCATCGCCTCGTCAAAGAGGGCGGGGTTGTTCTTCTCGATCCACTGCCAGATGCCGCCGTCGAAATAGGTGTTGCCGGGGCTGACGGTGTTGGCGCGGATGCCCTTGCCCGCGAGCTTGTGGGCAAGCCCCTGCGCGTAATGCACGATCGCCGCCTTGAACGCGCCATAGGCCGGGCCGGTGAAGTCGATCTCGCGCCCCGAGACCGAGGAGATGAGGGTGATCGAGGCGGCCTTCGATTTCTCGAGCCAGGGCATCGCCGCGTTCACGAGGCGGACCGAATGCATCATGTCAGTCTCGAACTCGGCCTTCCAGGCCTCTTCGTCATCCGCGACCGCGAGCGCCGAGACATTGCCCACCACGATGTCGATGCCGCCGAGTGCCGCCGCCGAATCGGCGACCCAGGACCGCAGCGCGTGGCGGTCGGCCACGTCGAAGCCGCGCCCCATCGCCTGCACGCCCTTGGCCTTGAGGCTCTCGACCGCCTCCGAGACGCCCTTCATGTCGCGGGCGCAGATCGAGACATGCGCGCCCTCGGCCGCGAAGATCTCGGCGCAGTGCCGCCCGATGCCCTTGCTGCCGCCGGTGACCAGCGCGCGCAGCCCCTTCAGTCCGAGATCCATGCGAAACCCTCCATCCCTCTGACCCGGCTATGATAATCCGCCACGCGCCACCGGCAAGCGCGGCTCAGCCCGCCGCCGTCTCGGCGATCGCGATCTCGACCGCGCGGCGCATGAGCGCGAGATCCATCGAGGCGAGGTCGGCGCGCTGATGCAGCTCGGTCCGCGCCTCGGCGGCGAGGTCATCGAGCAGCTGCGCCACCTGGGCGGGCAGATAGGGCAGGTGGATGAAGCCCGCCCGCATCCCGGGCCGGTGGCGCGCGGCATGGTGGAGCGCGAGATAGAGCGTGGCGTTGCACAGAAAGCTGCCCGCCGTACCCGACTGCCGGCAGGGGACGCCCGCCGCGCGCACCGCGGCCTCGATCCGGTCGGCGGGCAGGGTCGCAAGATACCCGCCCGGCCCGCCCGCAACCACCTCGGCATTCACGAGCCGCCCGGCGGCGTCGGGGATCTCGAACTGCGCGCGGTTGGCCGCGACGCGTTCGAGCCGGATCACCGCCTCGCCCGGCCAGAGGCCGAGCAGGATGACCGCGTTGGGGGCGTGGGTCTCGATCAGTTCGGGGATGAGGGTCTGGAGTGCGGCGAAATCGATGGGCAGGATCTCGGCCGCAACGCGCTCGCCCCCGATCGTGGCGCCATCGAGCGCGCGCGCGACCATCTCGGCCGGGTTCGCGCTGCGCCCGCCATAGCCGGTGAACCCCGTGACGAGGATCATTCCCCCACCCCCTCTTTCGCCCCGCCGCCCCGCACGGCCATCCGCGCCCAGACGGGCGCGAGCGCGCGCCGCGCCGCGAGGTGGTCATCGAACCGCCGCGCGAGTGTCGCGGCGAGCGCTGCGTCGGGCTCGACCGCCTCGCCGAGCCAGGGTGTCACCCAGGCCGCGATCGCCGCCTCCATGTCGGCAAAGGCACCGACCGCCGTCGCCGCGATCATCGCCGCCCCCGCCGCACCCGCCTCGGCCCGGCGCGAGGGGCGCAGCCGCGCCCCGATCCCCGCCGCCCAGAGCGCCGTCAGCGCCCCCGACCGCGCCGCGCCCCCCGTCAGGCGCACCTCGGCCGGGACACCCCCCATCGCATCGTAGCAATCGCGCGCGGCGTGCCCCATCCCCTCGGCCACCGCGCGCACGAGATGGGCGAAACCGTGGCGCGTCTCGAGCCCGACGAACCCCGCCCGCGCTGCCGGATCGACGAAGGGCCCCCGCTCACCCGCCGGCGAGATGTAGGGCTGATAGAGCGGCCCGCCCGGCGGTGTCGCCGCCAGCCAGCGGTCGAGCGTGCCGATGAGGTCGGCCTTGGCCAGCCCGAGGTCGCGCAAGAGCCCCTCGCCAAGCCCGAGGATCCAGTCGAGGTTCAGCGTGCCCGCCATGTTCGTCTGCATCTGCGCCACGATCCCGGGCACCGGCATCACCATCACATAGCCGGTCGGGTCGGGCGGCAGCACCACATCCGCGGCCGCCACCGCTTTCATGTGCACCCCGGTCGAGCCGACGATGGTGCAGCCGTGCCCCCGCCCGCCCTCGTACACGCCCGCCCCGAGCGCGGTGCAGGCGGCATCGAGATAGCCGAGCGCCACGGGCGTGCCCGCCCGCAGCCCCGTCGCCGCCGCAGCCTCGGGCAGGAGCGGATGCGTCTGGCGCGCGCCATCGAGGATCGGCGGCAGCAGATGGCGCAGCGCTCCGAGCCCGAGCGCCGCGATCACCCCCTCGTCATAGGCGCGGGTGCGGAAGTTGCCGAAGCTGAAGGCGGCCTCGCAGGGGTCGGTCGCGCGCACCCCCGTCAGGCGCAGGTGGATGTAATCCTTGCAGTGCATCGCGCTCGCCGCGCGCGCGACCGCCTCGGGCTGGGTCTGCGCCAGATAGCGCAGCTGCGGCCCCTGCTGGCAGGCGGTCAGCCCCGTTCCCGTGGCGTCAAAGCGCGCGCGGTCGGCAGCACCCCCCACCATGTCGCGCACGACGCCCGCCGCGCGCACGTCGAGCCACAAGAGCCCGTCACCCACCGGCTCTCCCGCCCCGTCGATGAGCCATGTCCCGTCGCCCTGACCGGTGACGCCGAGGGCCGCGACGCGCGCGGCAAATCCCGGCACCTTCCCGCCAAGCGCGCGCAGCACGGCCGCGCAATCCTCGAAGGTGCGCGCCATGGGCTGGGTCGCCGCGCCATCCGCGCCGATGTCATAGGCGTTGCGGTGGCTGGCCGAGGCGATCTCCTGCCCCGCGAGGTCGAAGGCCACGGCCTTGATCGCCGAGGTGCCGGCGTCGAGGCCGACGACCAGCGCGCCCTGCCCCGCCACCCTGCCCCCCCTCAGCCGAGGAAGCGCTTGGCCATCGAGGCGCCGAGCGTGTATTTCGGATCGACCATGTTGCCGAGCCGCACGCGCCCGGCCTGGGTGCAGAGGAAATAGGCCTCGGATTCCTCATAGCCGTAATCGGTGACGAGCCAGCGCACGAGGTCGCGATAGGCCATCCGCGCGGCGTCCTCCATCGGGCGGGCGCTGCCCACGGCCATGATCATCTCTTCGGTCTCGAGCCGCACGCCCGGGATCGACCAGCCCTTGATGAGGTCGATCTGCACCCGCACCGTCGCCGCCATCTCGACCGCGACACCGCAGAGCTCGCCATCGCCCTGCCGGCCGTGGCAGTCGCCGATGAAGAAATGCGCGCCCTCGCGCTGGACGGGGAAATAGATCACGGCACCCGGCGCGACATCGGGCAGGTCCATGTTGCCGCCCCAATAGTCGGGCTGGAGCGAGCTGACCGCCTCGATCTCGGGGCTGACGCCCATCGTGCCGACGAAGGGCTCATAGGGCAGCGTCACGCGGTCGGAAAAGACGACGCCCTCGGGTGTCACCACCATCTTCTTGACGCGCTCGGGGAGGGCGGCGTTGAGCATGAGCGCCGAGGTCGAGGTCAGCCCCCCGAAATCGGGGATGAGGGCCGTCGTCCCCGCCGGCTGCGGGCCGCGGGGCAGCAGGCTCTGGACATGGACGGCGAGCACGTCGCCCTTGGCCGCCCCCTCGATGGCGACGGGGCCGTTCTGGGGGTTCACGAAGGGCATGTTGAGCACCTTCGAGGGCAGGTCATCCTCGGTCTGCACGGCGCCGCCGAAGGCGTCGAGCGTCTCGAACTCGACCACGTCGCCCGGGTTGATGCGCAGCACCGGCGCCGAATAGGGGCCGTAGACGTAATGATAGGTGCCCTGCGCGGCCTCGGTCAGCCGGTGGAAGGCGCCCGCCCTGCCCCCCGCCACGCCCCGTTTCGCCATGTGGGAATCCGCCAGCCAGCCCATCGCCTTGCCTCCGCCTGTCAGGGTGTCAACCGCCCCAAGTTAACCGCGCCGCGGCGGGCGGCAAGGGGCAAAGGCGCGGCTCAGCCCCGCCAGCCAAAGAGGCGGCGCGCCGCCTCGGGCGCATAGCGGCCGAGACGGACATCCTCGGCGACGGCGGCCGGGTCGCGCTCGGATGCCGGGCCATAGCCCCCCCCGCCCGGCGTGCGCACCCGCACCCGGTCGCCCGGGCCGAGCGGGATGTCCTGCGCCTTCGAGAGATGCTCGGGGATCAGGGTCTCACCCCCCCGGATCACCTCGACCCGGTTCACCGCCCCGTCGGCGCCGCCGAGCGCGCCCAGGGGGCCGGTGCGGCCATGGTCCATGACGAACGAGGCGCGCGCCGTCCCGCGCAGTAGCTCGACCTCGTAATCGACGCCGAAGCCGCCGCGCTGCCGCCCCGTCCCGCCCGAGCCCTCGTGGAGCGCGTAGCGGCGATAGAGCACCGGAAAGCGCTGCTCCATGATCTCGATCGGCGGGGCCTTGGAGATGCCGATGGTCGAGCAGCCGTTCGACAGCCCGTCATGGTCGGCGTTGCCGCCATAGCCCCCGCCCGAGATCTGGTACATCACGAAGTCGCGCCCCGTCTCGGGGTCGTGGCCGCCCAGCGCGAAATTGCCCGAGGTGCCCGCGGGCGCCGCCGGCACGCGGTCCGGGATCGCCTGCACGAGGGCCGCGAACACCGCCTCGGCGATGCGCTGGCTGACCTCGGCCGCGCAGCCCGAGACGGGGCGCGGATAATGGGCATCGAGGAACGTTCCCTCGATCCCGCGGATCTCGAAGGGCTCGAAGGCGCCGGCCGAGAGCGGCACGTCGGGGAAGATGTGGCGCATCGCGAGGTAGACGGCCGAGACCGTCGTGGCGCGGACCGAGTTCATCGGCCCCGCACAGGGCGCCGAGGAACCGGCGAAGTCGAACACGACCCCCTCGCCCGCCTTCGCGACGGCAAGCGCGATGACGAGGGGCTCGTTCACCACCCCGTCGCTGTCGATGATGGCGCGCGCGGCATAGCGGCCGTCGGGCACCCCCGCGAGATGCGCCCGCATCTGGCGCGCCGCGATCGCGCGCATCTCGGCGATGGCATCCGCCACCGTCGCGTCGCCATAGCGGTCGAGCAGGAGCCCGAGCCGCTCGGCGCCCACGATCAGTGCGGATGCCTGCGCGTTCACATCCCCGATCCGCTGGTCGGCCACGCGGATGTTCGAGCAGATGATCTGCCAGATCTCGCGGTCGAGCACGCCGCGCTTGAAGAGCTTCACGGGCGGCAGGCGCAGCCCCTCCTGCTCGGCCGAGATCGCGCTCGCCGAAAACCCGCCCGGCACCATGCCGCCGGTGTCGGGCCAGTGGCCGGTGTTCGACAGCCAGCAGAAGATCTGCCCCCCCCGCCAGAACGGCATGGCGAAGCGCACATCCATCAGATGCGTCCCGCCCAGATAGGGGTCGTTGACGATGTAGATGTCGCCCGGCTCGGGCGGGGCCGTCTCGCCTGCCGCGATGCGCGCGATCAGGTGGCGGGTCGAGAACTGCATCGTGCCCACGAAGACCGGCAGACCGCGCGCGCCTTGCGCGATCAGCGCGCCGTCGGCCGCCGCATAGATGCCGTCCGACCGGTCGTCGGCCTCGGCTATGACGGGCGAGAAGGCGGCGCGCGAAAAGGTCAGGTCCATCTCGTCGCAGACCTGCTGGAGCCCCGCCTGGATCACGGCCAGCGTGACGGGATCGACGGCCATCAGAGCCCCCCGACGATGATGATGAGGTTGCCGCGCCCGTCGTCGGTCGCGACATCGCCGGGCTCGATCAGGATCGTGGTGTCCATCTGCTCGATGACGGCCGGCCCCGCGATGCGTGCCCCCTCAGGCAGGGCGTCGCGCCAATAGACGGGCGTCTCGGCCCAGCCGCCCGCGAACCAGACGGGGCGGGTGCCGCGCTGCGCCTCGGGCAGGGTCGCGCGGCGCTGGGCGGGGTCGATCAGTGCGGCAAGGTCGAAGGGCGGGCGCGCCCCCACGACCGAGCAGTTGAGGTTGACGAGTGCTGCGCGGATCGTCGGCAGCTCGACCCGGAAGCGCGCGAAATAGGCCCGCTCGAAGGCCTCCTGCAACGCGGCGCGGGTCGGGCGGCCATCGGGGAGGGCGACGCGCAACAGGTGGGTCTGCCCGACGAACTGCATCTCGACGCTGAATTCGGCCCGCAGCTCGCGGATCGCGACCTTTTCGGCGCCGATCAGCGCCCGCCCCTCGGCCTCCTGCGCGGCGAAGATCGCGGCCACCTCGGCCATGTCGACGGCATCGAGCGGCAGGTTCAGCGTGCGGACGAAATCATGCCGAAGGTCGGCGACGACACAGCCCAGCGCATTCGTGAGCCCCGGCCGCGCCGGCACGAGGACCCGCGGGATCGCCAGTTCGCGCGCGAGCGCGGTCGCATGCAAGGGCCCCGCCCCCCCGAAGGCAAAGAGGGCGAAATCGCGCGGATCGGCGCCCTGCGCGACCGAGACCATCCGGATCGCGCCCGCCATATGGGTGTTGCCAAGCCGCAGCACCGCCTCGGCCGCGGCCTCGGCCCCGAGCCCGAGGGGGGCGCCGATCGCCTCGGCGAAGGCCGCCCGCAGCGCCGCGTGGTTGGCGCCGAAGCGCGCGGGGTTCAGCCGGCCGAGCAGGACATTGGCATCCGACACCGTCGGCCGCGTCCCGCCCCGGCCATAGCAGATGGGGCCGGGCTCGGAGCCCGCGCTCTCGGGTCCGACGCGCAGCATGCCGCCGCCGTCGATGCGCGCGATCGACCCCCCGCCCGCGCCGACGGTGCGCACATCGACCATCGGCACATGGATGGGCATCGCGTATTCGACCTCGATCTCGTTCGAGACGGGCACGCGGCCCTCGCGGATCAGCGCGACATCGGTCGAGGTGCCGCCCATGTCATAGGTCACGAGGTTCGCGATCCCCGCCTGCGCCCCGGTCGCGACCGCCGCCATGACGCCCGAGGCCGGGCCCGACATCACCGTCTTGACCGCCTCGCGCGCGACTCGCGCGGCCGAGACCATCCCGCCGTTGCCGTTCATCACGAGCAACTCGCGCGCATAGCCGCGCCCGGCGAGTTCGGCCGCGAGACGCGCGACGTAGCGCTCGAGGATCGGCTGGACGGCGGCGTTGACGGCGGCGGTGACGCCGCGCTCATACTCGCGGCTCTCGGACAGGAGCGCATGCCCGCAGGTCAGATGCACCCCCGGCCACATCTCGGCCGCGATCTCGGCGGCGCGGCGTTCATGCGCGGGGTTGGCATAGCTGTGCAGGAAATGGATGACGAGGCTTTCGCAGCCCGCCGCGCGCAACTGACCGATGGCCGCGCGCAGCGCCCCTTCCTCGAGCGGCCGGACCACGCGGCCGCGCGCATCCATCCGCTCGGGCACCTCGAGGCGCAGATCGCGCGGGATCACCGGCACGAAGCGCCCCGTCATGCCATAGGGCTGCGGGCGGGTGCGGCGGCCGAGCTCGAGCACGTCGCGAAAGCCCGCGGTCGTGATCATCCCCGTCCGCGCCAGCCGCCGCTCGAGCACGGCGTTCGTCGTCGTCGTCGTGCCATGCACCACGAGATCGACCGCGCCGAGCCCGACACCCGCCGCGTCGAAGGCCGCGAGCACCCCCGGCGCCTGGTTGGGCAGCGAGGTCGGCACCTTGGCGAGCTTCACCGCCCCGGTCGCCGGATCGCAAACGACAAGGTCGGTAAACGTGCCGCCGACATCGACGCCGGCCACGAGCCCCGCCATCTTCCGCCTCCCGCCGGCCGCTAGCGCAGCCCGTCCTCGCCCTTGACCTGCGAGGCCTCGAGCCCGCCCATCCGCGCATGCACCCGCCCGCCGCGCGCCATGACGAGGGCGAAGACGATCTCGTCGGGGCGGGGGCCGTCGGGGACCGAGACGGTCATCGCGTCGAAATGGCTGCGCACATAGGCCGCGTTCGCGTGCCCGATCGGCACGTCGAGCGTGGCGCCCATCGGCCCGACCTTCTTGGCCGAGGGCACGATCGCGCGCGTCTCGCCCAGATGGGCGCGCATCGCGTAGCCGCCCGGCACATGCCACAGCGCCCCATGCTCGAGCTCGCCCGCCGCGCCGACGAGCGCGCCCTTGCCATAGGCGTCGATCCCCTGCGCGCCGCCGAGGGCCGCGATCAGCTCGGCCGACATGGCGAGGCCCAGCGGCTTCAGCGCCTCCATCGCCGGTTGCAGGTCGGGCTCGTAGCGGCCCGCGAAGGGGTTCGCGACGATGGCGAGGATCGCGCCGCGGCGATGCGGCTCGGCCGGGGGCGGGCCGCCGTCATGGGCGATGGTCTCGAGGATGATGCAGGTCTTGCGCAGGCGGAATTCAGTCACGGCAGAGCTCCGGTTCGGGGTCGGGAAGGCGCATCAGGCGCGGATCGCCGACCGTCCGCGCGAGACCTTGCAGGAAAAGCGCCGCCCCTGCAATCAGCCCCTGCGCGGCGAGGCGGGCGGCGAGCGTGGCACCCGCCGCCAGCGCAGCCTCGGCCTCGGCCGGGCCGAGGGCACCGACCGCGACGGTGACGGGGCGGGGCCCGAGGTCGCTGTCGGCCTGCATCTCGCAGGCCGGGCGGCGGGCGATGGCCGCGTGGCCGGGCAGATCGACGGCATTGGCGATCATCGTCGCCGCCGCATCGGCCGCTGCCGCCGTCGCGGCAAGCACCGTGACGGCATCGGCGATCCCGAACGACCAGCTGCGCCCCCGCCAGCCCGAGGTCGCGACGCCGCGCACCGGATCGCCATGCGCGACGCGCACCCGGTCGGGCGCGCCCGGCCATGCCGCGATCGCGGCCGTCAGCACCTCGCCCGGCGCGAGGTGGAGCGCGATGTCGCCGCCGTCGTTGACATAGGCGCGCGCGATGCCGCCACCCGAGACGAGCGCGCCGAGCACCTCATCCGCGACCGCGCCGGCGACCGCGGCCATGGGCGTGATGAAGTCCGGGCGGAAGGGGGCGACCGCGTCCGCCATCCGCCCCGCCACGCGGCCCGCGAGCGGCCCCGGCCGGTCGCTGCGCAGGGCGGGCAGTTCGGCCACGAGTTCGTCGAGGATGGTGGCGAAGCGCGCGACGGCGCGGCGCTCGCCCTCGGCGACGGCCGCGGGTGGGCCGAAGGCCTCGAGCACGATGTCGATCGGGCCGTGCTGGAGGTGCAGCCGCCGGCCGTCGGGCAGGCGCGCGACGGCGGGCCCCGCGCTCATGCCGGCCCGCCGTCTGGAGGCCAGCCGTCGGGGGGCCAGCGGCGGACCATCGCGGCGGTCGGGTATTCGCCGCCATGGGCCAGCATCTCGGGCAGGGTGCGGATCGCCCCCTCGTGGCCGCCGAGTGCGACGTAATCGGCCCGCGGCAGCGTGAATTCGAGCGGCGCGACCAGCGCGGGCGTCGGCACATGGCCGAAGGCGCCGGGCGGCAGGCGGGTGACATCGACCATGAAGGTGATCCCGCCGCCCGGCCAGACATAGCACGGCGCCCCGCCCGAGGTCAGCCGCGTGCGCCCCGCCTGCACCGACCGGGTGAGCTCGACCGGGTTGCGCGTGACCCCCGCCCGCAGGCTGCCCCCCGCGCCGCCCATGAACAGCACCGTGCAGAGCGCGGGCTCGCAATTGTCGTCGATGAGTCGCACCGTCGGCACGAGCGCCTCGGGCAGCGGCGCCGGGCGCGGCACCAGATCGTCGTCGAGGATGTAATAGGCGTGATCCTCGCCCGTCGTCGACACCATGAGGAGCGTGAGCCCCGGCCGCGCGCCCTTTTTCGGGTTCCACGGCCCGAGGATTTCGAGCGGGTCGCGGATCTTCGTGCCGCCCCAGCCCGCGCCGGGCTCAGAGACGCGGAAATACCGCCCCGGGGTAGAGCGGTGGCCTTTGATCCGGATGCCGGTGTCGGGCCAGCCCAGCACCTTGCCCGCCTGATGCTCGGACACGACGCCGGTGATGTGGTCGTCGACCACCACCACCTCGTCGACAAGGCCCGCCCACTGGCTCGCGAACATCCCGATCGTCGCCGAACCGCAGCCCACGCGCATGCGCCGCTCGGGCACGCCGTTGATGACGGGGGCGGCACCCGCCTGCACCACGATCTCGGCGCCGCCCTCGATCGCAAGCTCGACCGCCCTGCCCTCGCAGAGCGCGAGCAGCGCCGCGCAGGTCGCGCGGCCCTCGTATTTCGACCCGCCCGTGAGGTGATGCACCCCCCCGAGCGAGAGCATCTGGCTGCCGTATTCGGCGGTGGTGACATGGCCCACCACCTCGCCGCCCGCCCGCACCGGGGCGCCCTCGGGGCCGAGGTGGCGGTCGGTGTCGATCTTCACCTTGACGCCGCAATAGGAAAAGATCGCCTCGGTCACGACGGTGACCATCTCGGCGCCGTCGACCTCGGCGGCGATGATGAAGGGGGCGGGCTTGTAGTCGGGATAGGTCGTGCCCGAACCGATCCCGGTCACCGCCGCGTCGGCGGGCACAAGCGTGCCGTCCCAGTCGCGCGCCCAGTCGCGCGCCGCGAAGGGCACGACCGCCCCGCCCTGCCCGATCGTGCGCGACAGGAGCACGACCGGATCGGTGCGCACGATCCGCCCGCCCTCGTTGGCGTAGCGGTCGCAGGCGCCGGTCTGGCCGGGGGCGATGTAGCACATGACCGGGCAGGCGTCGCAGCGGATCTTGACGGGCCCGCCGCCGGCCTCCGCCTCGGGCGGGGGGGCCTCTCCGGCCTGCGCGCTCATGCCCCGGCCCCGGCGGCGCGCGCGATGGCTTCGCGGATGCGGTGCGGCAGGGCGGGCAGGCGCGCGATCTCGGCCCCGGTCGCGTGGCGGATGGCGTTGAGGATCGCGGGCGCGGTCGGGATCAGCACATGCTCGCCCAGCCCCTTGGCGCCGAAGGGCCCCTCGGGGTCGGGCTTCTCGATCAGGATCGAGCGGATCGGCGGCACGTCCGACACCGTCGGGATGAGGTAGTCGTGCAGGTTCTCCGTCCGGCCCGGCACATGCTCCTCCATCAGCGCAAGGCCGATGCCCTGCGCGATGCCGCCCTCGATCTGCCCCTCGGCGAGCGCGGGGTTGATCGCGCGGCCGACATCATGGGCGGCGGTGATGCCGATGAGCCGCACGGTGCCAAGCGCCGTGTCGACGGCAAGCTCCACCATCTGCGCGCCGTAGCCGTAGACCGCATAGGGGTTGCCCTGCCCGTCGGCATCGAGCGGCGTCGTCGGCGGGTCGTAGGTTTCCTCGGCGGTCAGGACGTAGCCGCGCGCGTCGCGCGGCAGGCGGTCGAGGTCGATCCGGCTCTGCCGCCCGCCCTCGTCGATCGCGACCGCGCCGGGGCGCAGCGCGATGCGCGCGCCCTCGCCCGCATTCGCGAGCCGCAGGATCGCCGCCCGCAGCGCCCGCCCCGCCGCCTCGGCCGCGCGGCCCGTCACATAGGTCTGGCGCGAGGCCGAGGTCTTGCCCGCGTCGGGCGTCAGCGCGGTGTCGGGGCCGACGAGGTCGATCGCGCCCACCGGCAGGCCCAGCGCATCGGCGCAGATCTGCGCGATCACGGTGTTCGAGCCCTGCCCGATGTCGGTCGCGCCCTGATGGAGCACGACCCGCCCCTCGGGCGAGAGGCCGAGACGGATGGTCGAGGGGTTGGGGATCGAGGTGTTGCCGCAGCCATACCAGCACGAGGCGACGCCCACGCCGAACCGCTCCGCCCCGCCCGAGGCGGCGGCGCGCGCGTTCGCCGCCGCCACGCGGCCGAGCGCCTCGGCCCAGGGCGCGCGCAGCGCCTCGAGGCATTCGGCGATGCCGGCGGCGCGCAGGATCTGGCCGGTCGCGGTCGCGTCCCCGTCGCGCAGGGCATTCCGCAGGCGGAACTCCAGCCGGTCGAGGCCCGCCGCCTCGGCCAGCCGGTCAAAGAGTTGCTCCTGCGCGATGGCGGCCTGCGGCACGCCGAAGCCGCGGAACGCGCCCGAGATCGCGCCGTTCGTATGCACCGCGCGCGCCTCGGCGAGGACGGCGGGCACGCGGTAGGGGCCGGTCGCGTGGACGGGCACGCGGTTGGCGACGGTGGGGCCCCAGCTCGCATAGGGGCCGGTGTCGAAGCGGCCCTCGAAGATCATGCCGACGAGCCGCCCCTCGGCGTCGCAGCCGGCGCGCACCTCCATCCGCGCGGGGTGGCGCTTGGTCGTCGAGGCGATCGATTCGGCGCGGCTGTAGGTCATCCGCACCGGCCGCCCCGTCCGCAGCGCGGCAAGCCCCAGCAGCGGCTGGAGCGAGAGGTCGAGCTTGGAGCCGAACCCGCCGCCCACCGCCGAGGGGATGATCCGCACCCGCTCGGGCGGAAGGGCAAGGATGCGCGCGGTATCGTCGCGGTCCATGACGGGCGCCTGCGTGCAGGCGCGGATCACGAGCGTCTCGCCCTCGAGCCAGGCCGCACCGGCCTCGGGCTCGATATAGGCGTGCTCGACAAAGCCCGTCTCCCACACGCCCTGCGCGACATGCGCCGCCCCCGCGAGGGCCGCCGCCGCATCGCCCCGCCGCACCCGCCCGCGGATGAGCAGATTGCCGGGCCGGCCCGCGTGGATGCGCCGGGCGCCCTCGGCCTCTGCGAGGGCGGGATCGAGGATCTGCTCGACCGGCTCCCAGTCGACCGGAAAACCGCCGAGGTCGGGTTCGGACCCGTCATCCTCGAAGGCCACGAGCGCGACCGCCTCGCCGCGCAGCCGCGCGATCCCCTCGGCAAGGGCGGGCTGGTCGGCGAAGGCGGGGATGACGCCAAAGCGGTTCTCGCCGGGGATGTCGGCGGCCGTGAACACCGCCGCGACCGAGGGGCGCGCGGCCCGCCAGCCGGCGATGTCGCCGAAAGCGAAGCGCGCCGCGTGATGAGGCGAGCGGACCGCGCGCAGGACGAGGCCGCCCTCGCGCCAGTCGTCGGCGCCGAAACTGTCGCGCCCCTCGACCTTCGGCGCCCCGTCGAGCCGGGCGATCGGCGCGCCGACGGCCGAGCCGGGCGCGGGGGCAGGCGCGGGGGCGGGGTCGGCGTGGGCGTCGCAGACAGCGGCGAGGATCTTGCGGTAGCCCGTGCAGCGGCAGAGCACGCCACCCAGCGCCGCCTGCGCCTCGGCCTCGGTCGGCGTCGGATTGCGCGCGATCAGCGCCGCCGCGGTCGTCAGCATCCCCGGCGTGCAGATCCCGCATTGCGCCGCGCCATGGCGCAAGAAGGCCGCCTGAAGCCGGCCGAAGCCCGCGCCCCCGAGCCCCTCGACTGTCACGACCGAGCGCCCCCCGACCTGGCCCGCGGCCGTCAGGCAGGCGCAGACCGGCGCGCCGTCGAGAAGGACCGTACAGGCGCCACAATCGCCCGCATCGCAGCCGACCTTGGTGCCGGTCAGCCCCAGCCCCTCGCGCAAGAGGTCCGACAGGCGCCGCGCGCCGTCGGTCTCGATCTCGACCGGGGCGCCGTTCAGGGTGAAGCGCAGCGGCGGGCGGTGGTGGGTCACGGCGTCTGCTCCAGGGCGTCGGCGACGGCGCGGGCGACCAGCTCGCCCGCCGCCTCGGCGCGATAGGCGCCGCTTGCGCGGATATCGTCGATGGGCTCGAGCGCGGCCGCCACGCCCGCGCGGTCAACCCGGCCTGGCGCATCAGAAGGGGTGGCGCCCAGAAGCGCCGCCTCGACCGCGGGCAGGCGGCGGGCGACGGCGCTGCACGCCCCGACCGCGACGGCCGCCCGCGCGATCCGCCCTTCCGCGACCTCGAGCCGGACCGCGACCATCGCGATCGAGATGACGAGATGGGCGCGCGCGCCAAGCTTGAGGAAGGCCGAGCGGCCGCCAAGCGCGGCCCTCGGCAGGAAGATGCCGGTCACGATCTCGTCCGGGGCGCGCGAGGTTCGCCGCGGGCCGGTGATGAACGCGCCAAGCGCCACCTGACGCGCGCCCGCGGGCCCGCGCAGCATCACCTCGGCGTCGAGCACCAGAAGCGGCGGCACCCCGTCGGCGGCGGGCGAGGCGTTGCACAGGTTGCCCGCGATGGTGCCGCGCGTCTGGACCTGCCAGCCGCCGACCTCGCGCGCGGCCGAGCGCAGCGCGCGCAGCGCGGGCGGCAGCGTGTCATCGCGCGCGATCTCGTCCCAGCTCGTGCAGGCGCCGATGATCGTGCCGCCCGGCACCGCGCGCACGCCGCGCAATTCCGCGATGCCGCCGAGGTCGAGCACGCGCCCGGGCAGGCGGCGGCGGTCGGTCGCGGCAAAGAGATCCGTCCCGCCCGCGAGGATCCCCGCCCCGCTGCCGGGCAGAAGCGCCAGCGCCTCGTCGAGCGTCGCGGGGCGCATGTAGTCGTCCATCGGGGGCTGGTCCTCGTCCTCTAGCGCTGGGGCCCGGCCTTGGCGCGACCCCGAATGTGATGCGCCTCGCGCGGGCTGTCAACGCCGCGCGCGCCAGCGCGGGGGCGGCACTATCGGGCGGCCGCGATGTCGGCGGGGGTGCCGCCTTGCGGCATCCGTCGGGGAACCGGCTGCTTGGGCCACCCACTCGCCCCCGCCCCGCAAGCTACCCCGCAAGCTTCCCGCAGGCGAGCCCCCGCGCGCCCTCGGTGCGCGTCGGGCCAGCGGCGCGCCCGTCATGGCGCGACGCGAATCGCCTCCTGGATATCGATCTGATAACCCTCGGGATCGCGCAGAACGAAAGCCCTGATCCCGATCGCGCGATTGGCGCGCGGCGCCGTCAGCCCATCGACCCCATGGCTGCGCAGATGGTCGTGCCAGGCATCCAGATCGTGGACGCGCAGGCAGAGCTGGACGCATTTCTCGGGCTGCCAGCGGTTCATGCCGAGCGCCTCGTCGACCAGCCCGACATGGGCCTCGCCCGCGATCCGCAGGATCTTGGCAAGCGCACCCTGATCGATCGCGAGTTCGAGCCCGAGGACATCGCGATAAAAGGCAAAGGCGCGCGGCAGGTCGCGGTAATAGAGAAAGGTGATGGCCATCTGCGGGGGCCGGGGCGGGCTTGGACGCCGGGGCGCGGTCATCGCGGCGCACCCGTCAGATCGGCCGGATGCGCGCCGATGCCAGGCCGGTGCAGCCAGCGCCCCGCCCCGGGCGTCCCGAGGTATTCGCCCTCGCGCATCACCGGCGTCCCGCGCAGAAGGACCATCACCGGCCAGCCGCGGACGCGGTGCCCTTCCCATGGATTATAGCCCACATTGTCGTGCAGATCGTCGGCTCCGTAGACATGCGCGCGCGCGGGATCCCACAGCACGAGGTCGGCGTCATGCCCGGGCAGGATCCGCCCCTTGCGCGGCAGACCATAGAGGTCGGCCGGCGCCTCGGACAGCAGGCGGGCAAAGGCCGCGAGGCCGAGCCGCCCGCCAGCCGCCATCGCATCGAACAGGAGCGGCAGCCGCGTCTCGAGCCCGGGCATCCCGTTCGCGATCGCGGGAAAGGGGGGGCGGGGGCCGTTCGCGAATTTGCCCGACGCATCCGCCCGATAGGGCGCGTGATCGGAAGAGACGATCTGAAGCTCCCCGGCCGCCAGCCCCGACCAGAGCGCGCGCTGGTCGGCGGGGCCACGCTGGGGCGGCGAGCACATCCACTTCGCCCCCTCCATCCCCGGCCGGTCGAGCACCTCGGCCGTCTGCATCAGGTAATGCGGACAGGTCTCGGCCCAGACGGGCGCGCCACGGCGGCGGGCGGCGGCGATCTCGGCCAGCGCGCCGGCGGTCGAGACGTGAAAGATCATCACCGGCGCGCGCGCGGTTTCGGCCAGGCGGCAGATGCGGGCGACGGCCTCGATCTCGGCCTCGGGTGGGCGCGAGGCGGCGTGATCGGCGGGCCTGTCGCGCCCCTCGGCCAGCAGGCGGGCGCGCGCGTCCGCGATGATGGCGTCATTCTCGGCATGCACGCAAGCGATCGCGCCGGCCGCGCCCGTGATGCGCAGGATCTCGAGGATCGCGGCATCCTCGAGCTTGATCGCATAGGTGGTGAAGATCTTGACCGACCGGTGCCCCGCCGCGATCAGGTCGCGCAGATCGGCCTCGAACCCCGGCACGCCGGGATCGCTGATCAGGATGTGGAAGGCATGATCGACCGCGGCGCCGCGCCGCGCCCGGGCGGCGTAATCGGCGAGCGCCTCGGAAAGCCGCTGTCCGCGCGCCTGCGCGGCGAAGGAGATGACCGTGGTCGTCCCGCCTATCGCGGCCGAGCGGGTCGCCGTCTCGAAGCTGTCGGCGTTCATCAGGCCCATGCCCGACATCTGCTCGATGTGGCAATGCGGATCGACCCCGCCGGGTGTCACGATCAGGCCCGTCGCATCGATCCGCGCCGCCGCCGCGAGCCCCTGCCCGATCGCGGCGATCCGACCGGCAGAAATGGCGAGGTCCGCCTCGACCACCACGCCCCCGGTCACGAGGCGACCGCCGGAAATGACCAGATCATGCGCCATGCCATTCCCTCCGGAATGGCACGACCATGCGGCGTCGCCGGGGCCTTGTCCAGCCCGGGAGGCGAGACGTCCTAGCCCGCGTCGGGCGCGATCAGCGCCTCGCGCAGGCGCTCGCTCGCGCGCGAGGGGGCAAGTTCGCCGGGGTGGAGGTCATAGCTCCAGCCGCTCGGGATCTCGGCCGGAAAGGGCTCGACCAGAAAGCCGCGCCCCAGATGGATCCCGGCGAGCGCGCGCGGCGCGATCGCGCAGCCCATGCCCGCGGCCGCGAATTCGAGGGCGACATTCGTGCTGTCGGTCTTGACGCCGCTGCCCGGGTCGATCGGGGCGATCGCATGATGGCGGCAGAACGCCTCCCAGTGCTCGTGCCGGCCGAGGATGTGGATGACGCCAGCGCCCGCCACATCCGCGGGCCGGGCAAGCGCCCCGGGCCCCGCGCAAAGCCCGGGCGCGCAGACCATCGCCAGCGTGTCGCGCAAGAGCCTGACGCCCTGGACCAGCGCGCTGTCCTGCCGCGGCACGATCCTGAGATCGGCGATCTGGTCGAGCGTCTCGGACCAGATCGTGGCGTGGACGGTGACCGAGATGTCGGGATGGGCCGCGCGAAAGCGCCGCAACCGTGCCCCGAGCCAGTTCGTCGCGAGGCTCGCCGGGCAGGCGAGGATCACCTCCTGGCGGTGGCGCTGGGTCATCACCTGGCCGGTCGCGGCCTCGATCTGCCCGAGCGCCTGGCGCAGCGTCGGCAGATAGGAGGCCGCGACCTCGGTCAGCCCGAGGCTGCGCGGCGTGCGGTAAAAGAGCGGCCGGCCGATGAAGCTCTCGAGCGCGCGGACATGGCCCGAGACGGCCGCCTGCGTGAGCCCCAGTTCCTCGGCGGCGCGGGTAAAGCTCAGATGCCGCGCCGAGGCCTCGAACGAGCGGATGTAGTTCAGCGGCGGCAGGGTCTTCATCGCGCTCTCCGGCGGCACGCCATCTTGCTGGGATGGATCATCCAGTCACAGAAAATAAATTGGGTCGAGTCCCCTGTTTCGTTTGCTTCACCTTCACGCGCGGCCCGACTATCGTCCTCGCATCGCGGCGGCGAGGCCGCGCAACACCGGGGGAATCGGCCGCATGTCGACGACGGAGTCCCAGCCGCTGCCCGAGCGGGCGCAGGCGGTCGTGATCGGGGGCGGGCTGATCGGCTGCTCGATCCTCTATCATCTGGCCAAGCTCGGCTGGCGCGATGTCGTGCTGCTCGAGCGGGCCGAACTGACGAGCGGGTCGACCTGGCACGCGGCGGCCAACATCCACGGCCTGCACGACAGCACCAACATCAGCCGCCTGCAGCACTACACCATGGGTCTCTACAAGGAGCTGGAGGCCGAGACCGGCCAGGGCTGCGGGATCTTCCAGCCCGGCAGCCTCTATCTGGCGCAGACCGAGGCGCGCGAGCATCAACTTCGGCTTCAGGCCGCAAAAGCCAGATATTACGGCATGAATTTCCACGAAGTCAGCCAGGCGGAGGCCGAGGCGCTGCACCCGCTCGTGGATTTCTCGGGCGTGCGCTGCATCATGTTCGAACCCCAGGGCGGCAACGTGGACCCCTCGGGCGTGACGATGGCCTATGCGGCGGGGGCACGGGCGCGGGGCGCGCGCATCCTGCGCGACTGCCCCGTGACGGCGACGCGCCCCGAAGCCGACGGCTCCTGGACGGTCGAGACGCCGCGCGGCAGCGTGCGGGCGGGCTGGATCGTCAACGCAGCGGGTCTCTGGGCGCGCGAGGTGGCCGCGATGGCGGGGTTGCGCCTGCCGCTGGTCCCGACCGAGCATCAGTATTTCGTCACCGAGACGATCCCCGAGATCGCGGCGCTCGACCGCCGTCTGCCCTCGGTCGCCGACCGCGACGGCGAATATTACCTGCGGCAAGAGGGCAAGGGCCTGCTGGTCGGCGCCTATGAACGCGACATGCGCTTCTGGGCCGAGGACGGCACGCCGCAGGGTTTCGGGCACGAACTCTTTCCCGACGACCTCGAGCGGATCGAACCCAACATGCTGCGCGCCATCGCGCGCGTGCCGGCGGTCGGGCGGGCGGGCATCAAGCGCGTCATCAATGGCCCGATGATCTGGTCGCCCGACAGCGCGGCGCTGTTCGGCCCGGTGCCCGAGTTGCGCAATTACTTCTGCTGCTGCGGCATCATCCCGGGCTTTTCCCAGTCGGGGGGGCTTGGCCTGCTCGCGGCCGAGTGGATGGTCGAGGGCGAGCCGCGCCTCGACATGTTCGCCTGGGATCTCGCGCGCTTCGGCGCCTGGGCCGACGCGGCCTTCACCCGCGCCCGGGTCCGCGATCAATACGCCAACCGCTTCAAGATCCACTTCCCCAACGAGGAGCGCGCCGCCGGCCGCCCGGTGCGCACGCGCCCGGCCCATCCGATGCAATCGGCCCTCGGGGCGGTGTTCGGGCTGAACTACGGCTGGGAGCATCCGCTGTGGTTTTCCGCCCCGGGCGAGCCCGTGGCCGAGACCTATGGCTTCGAGCGGCAGAACTGGTGGGCGCCGGTCGGCCGCGAGGCGCGGATGCTGCGCGATCGGGCGGGCGTCATCGACATCTCGAACTTCGCCCGCTATCGCATCACGGGGCCGGGCGCGCGCGGCTGGCTCGAGGCGCTGCTCGCCAACCGCATCCCGTCCGTCCCCGGCCGCAGTTGCCTCGCGCCGCTGATCGGCAGGCGGGGCGGGATCGCGGGGGATCTGACGGTCGCCTGCCTGGCCGAGGACGACTATTTCATGGTCGGCTCGGGCATGGCGGAGCGGTATCACCGCCGCTTCTTCGATGCCGTGCCGCTGCCGCCCGGCACGCGCTGGCAGAGCGTGACCGACGCGATGTCGGGGTTCAACGTCGCGGGGCCCGCCGCGCGCGAGCTGCTCGGCCGGCTGACGAACGCCGATCTGTCGAACGCGGGATTTGCCTTTGCGCGCGCCCGGCGGATCGAGGTCGCGGGGGTCGCCTGCATCGCGCTGCGGCTGAGCTTCACCGGCGATCTGGGGTGGGAGCTGCATTGCGCCGAGGCCGACCAGATCCGCCTCTACACCGCCCTGATCGAGGCCGGGCACGCGCTCGGGGTCGGGCCGGTCGGGTCACGCGCCCTGATGAGCCTCAGGATCGAGAAGGGCTATGGCAGCTGGGGCCGCGACTACAGCCCCGAATACTGGCCGCAGGAAACGGGCCTCGCGCCCCTCGTGAAGCTCGACAAGCCGTTCCTGAACCGCGACGCCTGCGCCGAGGTCATGGCCCGCCACGCGCGCGAGGTGCTGCGCCCGATCGAGATCGCGGCGACCATCGCCGACGCCTCGGGCTCCGAGCCGATCTTCGACGCGCAGGGCCGGCCGGCCGGGCGTGTCTCGTCGGGGGGGTATGGCTATCATGTGGGCGCCTCGCTCGGGCTGGCCTATCTGCGGCCCGACATCGAGGCGGGCGCCGCGCTCGAGGTCATGATCCTCGGGCGCGCGCATGCCGCGCGCGTCCTGCCCGCCCCCGCCTTCGACCCCGAGGGCCGCCGGCTGCGCCTCTAGCCCAAGGGCGCCGCGATCAGGTCGATGAGCGCGGCGGCCGACCGGTCCGGCCCGATCCGCGCGGCCTCGAATTCCAGCGCGTCGGCGCGCGCGGCACCGAGGACGGGATCGGCGAAGGCATGGAACTTCGCGCGCATCTCGGCCTCGGAGACCATCGTCTCGGGGTCGCCGCGCGCCTCGGTCGGGGCGGATTCGAGCCGGCGGCCGTCGTGGGTGTGGATGACCGCGTGCGCGATGCGCCGGGCTGGAAAGGCGGTCGAATAGGCCTCGAGTTCGCGCACCTCCATCGCGCGCGCCAGACGCTGCACCTCGGGATCGTCGAACCCGCCCTCGGCGATGTCGGCGGCGCCGATCGTGCCGCGCACGGCCGCGACGGCGGCCGGATAGGCGGTCGCATACTGCGCCTCCTCGGTCGTGCGCGGGATCCCACCCGCGAGGCGGACCGACTGATGGAAGGTCACGATCTCGATGCGCGCGATGTCGGCCGCCTTCAGGGCGTGCGCCGCGCGCAGGTCGAGCACCGCCTGCACCGGCGGCTGCGCCCAGCGGCAGACCGGGAAGGGCTTGTAGTATTGCTCCATCACGCGCCAGACCTGCCCGAGATCGGACCACAGGTCGGCGACATCCGCGCCCTCGGCGGTGATCGCGGGCGCGCCGGTAAAGCCCGAGCGCGCCAGATAGGCCGCCGAGACGCCCGCCATCCCGCCCCAGCCCGAGCCGTCCTTGACCATGGTCGGGTGGTCGATGCAGCGCATCATCTGGCTGCGCGGCCCGTGGAACTCGGCGATACCGAGGGCATGGCGCGTGCGGTCGGCATCGAGCCCGAGATAGCGCGCCGCGATCGCGGCGACCGACAGCGCCGTCCACGCGCCCGTCGTATGATAGTCGCAGGCCGTGCGGTGGAGCGCGATGCCTGCCCGTGTCCCGATCTCGTAGCCGAGCACGAGCGCCACGAGCAGGTCCTCGCCGCCAAGCCTGCCCGTCGCCTCGGCCATCGCGAGCGCCGCGGGCAGCGCCGCGCAACCGGCGTGCCCCTTGGTCAGGCGGTGGCCATCGTGGGCGTCGAAGGAATCGATGAGCGTGCCGCCCGCCAGCGCCGCGCCGACCGGGCTCACGCGTCGGCCGTCGAGCATGAGGCGCGCACCCGCCGCACCGGCTCCGAACTGCTCGGCGGCGTGGTCGCGGGTGATGCGCGACACGGGCGTGCCGACGCCCCCGGCCGAGACGCCCAGAAGGTCGGTCAGAAAGAAGCGCGTGCGCGCCTGGACCTCGGGCGGGATGTCGTGCCAGCCGAGGCCGTGGATGAAATCGACGAGGGGGCGTGCCATGTGCGGGACCTTTCCTTGCGTGTCTGCGGGCGGCGGGGTGTGGGATGTGCGGCTCAGCCGGGCGGCGGTGGCCCGAGGTCCGACAGCGGCCGGCGCGGGGCGGGCGCGCACAGCGCCTCGGCGATGCCCTGCGCCTCGCAGAGCATCAACTCCGCCGGCGGCAAGGTGTCGATCATGCCCGGCCAAACCCCGATCGCGCGCGCCGCATCGGTGGTGATGCGCGCAAGATGGTCCTCGAGCGGGGGATCGAGGTGCAGCGCCGGGACCGCGAGCCCGAGCGTCAGAAACGGATCGTGCCGGCCGAGCGGATAGAAGGCATCCTGCACGTTGTCGGTGCCAAGGCAGGTGACGACACCCGCCGCCGTCGCCTCGGTCAGACGCGTGATGCCGCGACGGTCGGGGGTGCCGGCCCCGCGCGCCTGTAGGTAAAGGTTGGTCGTCGGCAGGGCGCAGAGCGCGACACCCGTCTGCGCCATCGCCTCGAGCATCGCGCGCATTGGGTCGCCCGACAGCGCCGCAAGGCTGATCGCATGGCCGCACAGGATCGGCCCCGCAAAGCGCGTCCGCCGCGCCTCGGCCAAGATGAGCGCGAGGCCGTCGAGCCCTTCCCCGAGCCCCTCGTCGACATGGAAATCGAGGGCGAGGCCGTGACGATCGGCAAGGGCGAAGGCAGCGGCGATGCCCTCGGCGCGGCGCGCATGACCCAGCACCCAGGCCCCAAGCACGCCCCCGTCGCGCGCGACCTCGGCGGCGATCCGCGCGGCGGTGGCGGGCTCTGCGAACAGGTCGATCGCGGGCAGCGAGGCGCGCTGCAGGCGCAGATGCGTCGCCTGATCGTGGGCAACCTCGCGCAGGATCGACCAGGCGCGCGGGGTCGCCGCCGGATCGCCTGCCTGCCCCCAGTCGACATGGGTGCGCGCGTGCGCGACGCCTGCCGCGCGCATCTCGGCAAGGGCGCGCATGGCGCGCGCGCGCAGGTCGGCGTCGGTCCAGTGGATCTTGTCGGCCTCCTGCGCCGCGATGGCGGCCGGCAGGTCGCCGCCGGTCTCGCCGATCCGTCGGGCGGTGTAGGCCTTGTCGAGGTGGACATGCGGCTCGATCAGCGCCGGAAGGATCAGGCGCCGCCGCCCCTCGACCACCGGCAGGGCCGGGTGCGGGCCGTCGGCAAAGCCCGCGATGCCATCCCCGGCGATGATAAGATCCCCGCGCAGCAGCGCGCCGTCGGCGACGCCCGCGAAGCGCTCGGGCACGGCAATGAGGCTGGCGGGCAGCGCGACATCGCGCAGGATCCAGCGGCCTTCCTGCCTCGCATGCCCGCCCAGGCTCCCCTCCCGCATCATCGCGTTACCCCTGAGGGCGACGGACGGATGCCGCGCCGATATCGGGCCCGCCTTTGGCCCCGACTTTGGCCCCGACCTTCGCCCGGCGCAGCGCCGTGACATGCGGCGCAGGATGGGGTGGGGCAGCATCGGGCGGGGGCGACGGTCCGTCTCGGCGGCCCCGAGGCGCTGCGCCGAAGCCGCCAGTCCCGGGACGGGCGTGCAAGACGAGGGCGCGCATCAGCGTTCCGCCCCCTCAATCCGCCCGACCGAAGAGGCGCGCGAGGAAGCCGTGAAACCATTCCGCCTGGCGCGCGTCATGTTCGGCCATCAGACGGTCCTGCTCGGCCCGCGTCTGTGCGCCGGGCTTGCCATAGGCGGCCCAGGGCGCGGCCTGCCAGCGGCGGAACCCCTCGATGGTGCATTCGGCATGGAATTGCAGCGCATAGACGCGCGCCCCATAGCGGAACGCCTGATTGGGATAGGCCGGGCTCGAGGCGAGGCGCACGGCACCCGGTGGGATGGCGAAGGTGTGATAGTGCGCCTGCGCCATGTAGGTCGTGCCGGGCAGGAAATCCTGCCCCTCGGGTGTCGGGCTGATCGGATAGTAGCCGAATTCGTGGACGGGTTCGGGATAGGGCCCGACCTCTGCCCCGAGCACGCGGGCGATCTGCTGGGCGCCCTGACAGATGCCGAGCAGCGGGATGTCGCGCGCGATGCAGGCCCTGATCCAGGCCGCTTCCTCGCGCAGGAAGGGAAAGCGATCCTCGGCATAGGCATCGAAGGGCCCGCCATAGACGACCGAACCCGCGACGTCGGGTCCGGGCAGGCCGAGCGCCTCGCCCTTGAAGGGACGCACGAACACGGGCGTGAAACCCGCCTGCACCGCATAGCTCACGACGCGGTCGTCGGGCGGATCATCGCCATGGCGCACAAGCACGATCTGTCGGCCCATTCCGGCCCCCCCTCATCCTTACCCGCCCACTCTAGGCCAGAGGCGGCGTCCGGTTGCAAAAGGAAATCGCGGGCCAAGGGCCAAGAAATTTTCTGATCCCCACCGCACCCTTCGCCGCCGCGCACCGGGGGTTGCGCCACGGCGCGATTGGTCCTCTATGCTCGGGCAAGTCGGCAATTCCCGACGGTCAGAGGAGGCGCAGATGGTCGAGACGACGCGCAGCGGTGCAGAGATCATCGCCGATGCCCTGGTCGCGAACGGGGCAGACACGCTTTTCGGCGTTCCGGGCGAAAGCTTTCTCGGGCTGCTCGATGCCATCCACGCCAGATCGGACCGGCTGCGCTTCATTTCCTGCCGTCAGGAGGGGGGGGCCGCGTTCATGGCTGATGCCCACGCCAAGCTGACCGGCCGCCCCGGGGTCTGTGTCGTCACGCGCGGGCCCGGCGCCTGCAACGCGAGCATCGGGATCCACACCGCGTTTCAGGATTCGAGCCCCATGGTCGTGCTGATCGGACAGGTCGCGCGCGACCAGCGCGAGCGCGAGGCCTTTCAGGAGGTCGAGTTTCGCCACATGTTCGCGCCGATGGCAAAATGGGTGGCCGAGATCGACAGCGCAGCGCGCCTGCCCGAGCACCTGAGCCATGCCTTCCACCTCGCGCAGTCGGGACGGCCCGGGCCCGTCGTGCTCGCGATTCCCGAGGACGTGTTCGCCGAGCGCGCATCCGTCGCCGATCTGCCACCCGCGCGGCGCATCCGCGCGGCACCCGCCGGGCATGAGGTGAAGGCGTTTCTCGATGACCTCGCGGGGGCGTCGCGGCCGCTGTGCATCCTCGGCGGGCCGGGCTGGGATACCGAGGCCAAGGACGCCTTCGAGCAGTTCGCCGCGCGCGCCGATCTGCCGGTCGTGACATCGTTGCGCTGCCAGGATTATTTCGACAATCACCACCCCTGCTATGGCGGCGATCTGGGCATCGGCGCGCATCCCGCAATCGTCGCGCGCGCGAGAGAGAGCGATCTGCTGATCGTTCTCGGCGCGCGGCTGGGCGAGATGACGACGCAGGGATACACCGTGCCCGAGCCGCCGCGCGGGCCACAGCGGCTGGTGCATGTCCATCCCGACGGCGACGAACTCGGCCGTGTCTACTACCCCGACCTGCCGATCGTCTCCGACAGCGCGGCGTTCGCGCGCGCCCTCGCCCGCCACGACCTGCCCTCGAGCGAAGCGCGCCGTCGTTGGCGGGCCGAGGCACATGCGGGCTATGTCGCGCTGCTGCCGCCGCTGCCGCAACCGGGCGCGCTCGACATGGGGGTGTTCATGGCAGCACTTGCGGCGCGTCTCGAGGCCGACGCGATCATCACCAACGGGGCGGGGAATTACACGGGCTGGGTGCACAAGCACTATCGCTTTCGCCGCTATCGCACGCAGCTTGCGCCCACCAACGGCGCGATGGGCTATGGCGTGCCGGCAGCGGTGGCGGCCGCGATCGCCGCGCCGGGGCGCCGGGTGGTCTGCTTTGCGGGCGACGGCTGTTTTCAGATGAACGGGCAGGAACTCGGGACGGCGGTTCAGTTCGGCGCGAAGGCGTTGTTCGTGGTGGTCAACAACGCCTCGTATGGCACGATCCGGATGCATCAGGAAAAGACCTTTCCGGGCCGGGTGAGCGGCACCGATCTGGTCAACCCCGATTTCGCCGCACTCGCGCGCGCCTACGGCCTACACGCCGAGACCCTCGGCCGGACCGAGGACATCGTGCCCGTGCTCGAGCGCGCGCTGGCCGCGGACGGCCCCGCGCTGATCGAGGCCCGGGTCGACCCCGAGGCCATCACGACCCGCACGACGCTGAGCGCGATCCGCGCGGCGGCGCTTCGGGCGCGGGCGACCGGGGCATAGCGCGCCGCCCCTGCCCCACCCGACCCCGCGCCGGCTAGAGCAGGCTGTCGGGCAGCTTCTGTTCGGCCGCCGTGTTGGCGCGGCGGAAGAACAGCGTCACGAGCGTCGAGACGATCACGATGAAGAGCGAATAGAGCGCGGGCACCGCCATGATCGCCTGCTGCTCTTCGGGCGGGAAGGTGAAGACGATGATCGCGATGGCAAGCGGCCCGTTCTGGATCCCGGTCTCGAGCGCGACGGTGCGCGCGTTGCGCGGATGCAGCCTGATCGCGATCGCAAACCCGTAGCCGAGCACGATCCCGATCAGCCCGAGCCCGATCGCGGCCGCATAGGTCGCGGGCGTTGTATTGAGCAGGAACTGCCAGTTCTGCGGGATCCATGTCAGCATGATGAAGGCGATGAAGAACAGCGCGAGGATCGCGCCGCAGAACTCGATCACCGCGCCCACATTGGCATTGAGCCGGCGCAACCCCATCCCGATCGCGACGGGCACGAGCAGCACGATCAGCACCCGCACGATATCCTCGCGCGGGATGTCGAGATCGAGCGCCGAGGCATAGACGAGCAGGATCAGCGGGATCATCACCACCCCGAGGACGGTCGAGGTGACCGTCATGAGGACCGACAGCGCCAGATTGCCCCTGGAGAAATAGGTGAAGATGTTCGATGTCGTGCCGCCCGGCATGCAGGCCATGATCAGGATGCCGATGGCGATGGGCTCGGGCACCACCAGAAACATCGCCAGCGCGAAACCGAGAAGCGGCATGATCCCGTATTGGCTGATCACGCCCACGGCGAGCCCGTAGGGCCGCCTGAGCGCGAGGTAGAAGTCTCGCGGCGTGAGCGAGGCGCCCATCCCCAGCATGATGACGGCAACCATGATGCCAAGCAGCGTCTGGGTGAATTCATCAACCATTTCAGATCACTCCGCCGCGATCTTTGCCAGCGCCTCGGCGCGCAGATCCTTCCTGAGGATCTTGCCGACATTGGATTTCGGCAACTCATCCCGGAACTCGTAGAGGGTCGGCACCTTGTAGCCGGTCAGATGCTGGCGCGCATGGGCGCGCAGATCCTCGGCCGTCGGGGCGGGGTCGGCGGCCACGACGAAGGCCTTGACGACCTCGCCCGCCGCGGCGTCGGGCACGCCGATGACGGCGACCTCGCGCACGCCGGGATGCGTGGCGAGCACGTCTTCGACCTCGTTGGGATAGACGTTGAAGCCCGAGACGATGATCATGTCCTTCTTGCGGTCGACGATGCGCAGATAGCCGTCGGCGTCCATGGTGCCGATGTCGCCCGTCAGGAACCAACCGCCGCGCATGGCGGTGGCGGTTTCCTCGGGCTTTTCCCAGTAGCCCTTCATCACCTGCGGCCCGCGCGCCGCGATCTCGCCCGCCTCGCCCGCGGGAACGGGGTTGCCCGCATCGTCGAGGCAGGCGATCTCGGTCGAGGGAACGGGCACCCCGACCGAGCCCTCGCGCGCCCGCCCGAGCGGGTTGAAGGTCAGCACGGGCGAGGTCTCCGTCAGCCCGTAGCCCTGCAGCACCGGCCGCCCAGTCAGCGCCGACCAGCGCGCGGCGACGGAAGATTGCAGCGCCATGCCGCCGGCCGAGGCGAATTTCAGGTGCCGCGGCGGGCTGTCCTGGAACCACAGCTCGTTCGTCAGCCCGTTGAATAGGGTGTTGACCCCGCTCATCCAGGTGATCTTGTAGTTCTCGAACGCGCGCCTGAGGTTCGAGAGCGGGCGGGGACTGGGGATCAGGACGTTGCGCGCGCCGAGCCAGTAGAAGCCGAGCAGGTTCACGGTGAAGGCGAAGATGTGATAGAGCGGCAGCGCGGTCAGCGCGACCTCGCGGCCCTTTTCGAGGCCCTCGATCAGCTCCATCGTCTGCTCCATGTTCACGAGCAGATTGGCATGGGTCAGCATCGCGCCCTTCGCGCCGCCCGTGGTGCCGCCGGTGTATTGAAGCACCGCGACATCATCGCCCGCGACATCCCGGTGATAGGCCGCGACCTGCGCCTTGCCCGCCTTGATGCGTGCCCGGCCCGCCGCCAGCGCCGCGGGCAGGCGGGTATGGGGCCGCTCGATCGGTGGCACCGACTTGTCCCAGTATTTCTGCACGAGGCCCACGATCCCGCGTGGCATGGCGGGCAGGAACTCGGCAACCCGCGTCACGATCACGTGCGCAATGGGATGGCGGGCGGTCGCGCGCGACAGCTTGCCCGCGAACATGTCCATCACGATCAGCGCATGGGGGCGCGCGTCCTCGAACTGGCGCGCCATCTCATCGGCGGTATAGAGCGGGTTGACATTGACGAGCACGCAGCCCGCCTTGAACACGCCGAAGGCCGCGACCGGAAACGACAGGCAGTTCGGCATCTGCACCGCGACGCGGTCGCCCGGCGAAAGGCCCGCGACCTCGCGCAGATAGGCCGCCAGCGCATCCGACATCTCGTCAACCTGCGCAAAGCTCAGCGTGCCGTTCATGCCGTTGGGCAGGCAGCAGGTAAAGGCCGGCGCCTTGCCATAGCGCGCCGCCACCGCTGCGATCATCGCCGCGAGGTTGCGGTCGGCGGGAGCATCGATCTCGGTCCGTGCGCCGGCACGGTAGAATGCGGTCCACGGCCGATCCGGATGCCCCATGAACCTCTCCCCAAGGTCACTCCCACGTTGAGAACGCTATCTCAACTCGTTCGGCGATCAAACGAAAAAGAGACTGGGCAGCGCGCGCCCGCCGGCGCGGTAGCGCTCAGGCGGGATCCCAGCCGGAAATGGCCTTGACCTCGAGGAACTCCTCGATGCCCCAGACGCCACCCTCGCGCGCCCGGCCCGATGCCTTGACGCCGCCAAAGGGGGCGCCGGCGCCGCGGGGGCGGCCGTTCATCTGCACCATGCCCGAGCGCAGACGCCGCGCGAGGCGGTTGCGCCGGGCGCCGTCGGCGCTCTGGACGTAATTCGTCAGGCCATAGGGCGTGTCGTTGGCGATGGCGACGGCCTCGTCCTCGGTGTCGAAGGGCAGGATCGACAGGACGGGGCCGAAGATCTCCTCGCGCTCGATCCGCATGCCGGGGCGGACATCGGCAAAGACAGTCGGGCGGACGTAGAAGCCGCGGTTGAGGCCCTCGGGCAGGCCGGGGCCGCCGGCGACGAGGCGCGCGCCCTCGGCGATGCCCGATTCGATCAGTTCCTGGATGCGGGTGAACTGGCTGCGGTTGACGACGGGGCCGATATGCCCCCCCTCGGCGCGCGGCGAGGCGACGCGCATCTCGTGCGCGATGCGGGCCGCCTCGGCCACGGTCGCCTCATAGGCGGGACGCTCGACCAGCATACGCGTCGGGGCGTTGCACGACTGGCCCGAATTCTCGAAGCAATGGAGAACGCCCCGGCGCACCGCCTCGGGGTCGGCATCGGCGAAGACGAGGTTCGCGCCCTTGCCGCCCAATTCGAGCGTCACGCGCTTGAGCGTGTCGGCCGCGGCACGGCTGATCGCGCGGCCCGCGCGGGTCGAACCGGTGAAGGAGACCATCTCGACATCGGGATGGGCCGAGAGGCGGCTGCCCACGCCCGCGCCGTCGCCGTTGACAAGGTTGAAGACGCCCGCCGGCACGCCGGCCTCGTGCAGCATCTCGGCAAAGAGCATGGCCGAGAGGGGCGACTGCTCGGAGGGTTTCAAGACGACCGTGCAGCCCGCAAGCAGCGCCGGCGTGACCTTGAGCGCGATCTGGTTCATCGGCCAGTTCCACGGCGTGATGAGCGCGGCAACCCCGATCGGCTCGAGCGCGATGCGGTTGTCGGGGGCGTGGGGGCCGAGGGGGCGGATCCACTCGATCCGGTCGAAGGCGCGCAGGAAGTTGCGGATGTGCCAGTTGCCGGCCGTCGCCTGATCCGAGCGCGCCAGATCGATGGGCGCGCCCATCTCGAGGCTGATCGCCTGCGCCATGGGCTCGATCCGGGCCTCGTAGATCGCGAGCAACCGCTCGATCAGGGCGCGGCGCTCGGCGGGCGCGGTCTGCGACCAGGCCGGAAAGGCGCGCACGGCGGCGGCCACCGCGCGGTCGGCGTCGGCATCCGACCCCAGGCTGATGATCGCGCAGGGCTCTTCGGTGGCCGGATCGATCACCGCATGGTCGTGGGGCACGAGCGGATCGACCCAGGACCCGTCGATGTAGAACTGGCGCTTCTCGATCATGGCGGCCTCCGCTGCTCCTCGGGCGCTATGTGGCAGGCGGCGGTGCGGGGCGCAAGCGGGCACGCCACGCCTTGCCCAATCGCGCGCCTTCGCGCAGAAGCAGAGTGTGACCGCAAGGACGTTCCCGATGGCCAACCCGCTCTATGACGCGCTCTTCGCCCCGCTCGCCGACCGCCAGGACGAGGTGCTGCTGCTGCCCGGCGGCGGCGGCATCACCGGGGCCGGGATCGCCGCCATGACGGCGCGGCTCGCGGGCGCGCTCGGGGCGGCGGGCGTGGCGCCGGGTGAGCGGGTGGTGGTGCAGGCGGGCAAGTCGCCCGCCTTCCTCGCGCTCTACGGCGCGACGCTCGCGACCGGGGCGGTGCTCTTGCCGCTCAACACCGCCTATACGGCGGCCGAGGTCGGCTATTTCGTGGCTGACGCCGAGCCGCGGGTCGTGATCGTCGATCCCGCCCGGGCCGAGGCGATCGCGCCCCATGCGGCGGCGGCGGGCGCGCGGCTTCTGACGCTCGATGCCGCGGGGGGCGGCAGCCTTGCCGAGGCCGCCGCCACCATGCCCGCGACCTTCGCGCCGGTGCCGCGCGGCGCGGACGATCTTGCCGCACTTCTCTATACCTCCGGCACCACGGGGCGGTCGAAGGGGGCGATGCTGACGCAGGGGAACCTCCTGTCGAACGCCGAGACGCTCGCGGCCCTTTGGGGGTTCACGGCCGATGACGTGCTCTTGCATGCGCTGCCCGTCTTTCACACTCACGGGCTTTTCGTTGCGACGAACATCGCGCTCCTGTCGCGGGCGCGGATGATCTGGATGGCGGGCTTCGATCTGGCGACGCTGATCGCCGAGATGCCGCGGGCGAGCGTGCTGATGGGCGTGCCGACCTTCTACACCCGCCTGCTCGAGGATCCGCGCCTCGACCGGGCGCTGACGGCCAGGATGCGGCTTTTCGTGTCGGGGTCGGCGCCCCTTCTGGCCGAGACGCACCGCGCCTTCGAGGCGCGCACGGGCCACATGATCCTAGAACGCTACGGGATGACCGAGACGAACATGATCACCTCGAACCCGCTTTCGGGCGAGCGGCGGGCGGGCACCGTCGGCCAGCCGCTGCCCGGGGTGGAGCTGCGCATAACCGACCCCGAGACGGGCCACGCGCTGGCGGCGGGCGAGACGGGGATGATCGAGGTGCGCGGCCCGAACGTCTTTCGCGGCTATTGGCGGATGCCCGAAAAGACAGCGGCCGAGATGCGCGCGGACGGCTTCTTCATCACGGGCGATCTGGGCGTGCAGGGGGCGGATGGCTATGTCACCATCGTCGGACGGGCGCGCGACCTCATCATCTCGGGCGGGTTCAACATCTATCCCAAGGAAATAGAGCTGATCCTCGACGACCAGCCCGGCGTGCTCGAATCGGCGGTGGTCGGGGTGCCGCACGCCGATTTCGGCGAGGCGGTGCTGGCGATCCTCGTGCCGGCGCCCGGGCGGGCGCCAGAAATCGGGGCGATCCGGGCGGCGCTTGCGGAAAACCTTGCGCGCTTCAAGCAACCCAAGGATATCCTGATCGCCGAGGCCCTGCCGCGCAACGCGATGGGCAAGGTGCAGAAGGCCGAATTGCGCGCCCGCCACGCCGGGCATTTCACGAAAAGGACATGACATGGCACGAACGGTCGTCATCCACGAACACGGCGGACCCGAGGTCCTGAAGATCGAGGATCGCCCGGTGGGCGAACCCGGGCCCGGCGAGGTGCGCATCCGCCACAAGGCCTGCGGCCTCAACTTCATCGACATCTACCAGCGCCAGGGCCTCTATCCGATGAAGCTGCCGACGGCGCTCGGGATGGAGGGGGCGGGCATCATCGAGGCGGTCGGCGCGGGTGTCACCCATCTGCGGCCCGGCGACCGCGCCGCCTATGCCGCCCAGCCGCCCGGCGCCTATTGCGAGGCCCGCGTCATGCCCGCGGCCCAGGTCTGCCCCCTGCCCGAAGGCATCAGCTTCGAGGAAGGCGCGGCGATGATGCTCAAGGGGCTGACGGTCGAATATCTCTTTCACCGCACCGTCCCGCTCAAGCGCGGGGACTGGGTGCTCTTTCACGCCGCGGCGGGGGGCGTGGGGCTGATCGCCTGCCAGTGGGCGCGCGAGGAGGGGATCAACCTGATCGCGACGGCGGGGTCGGCGGCGAAATGCGCGCTCGCGCGCGAGCATGGCGCGACGCACACGATCGACTATCGCGCCGAGGATTTCCCCGCGCGCGTGCGCGAGATCACGGGCGGACGGGGCGTCGATGTGGTGATGGATTCGGTCGGGGCCGCGACCTTCGAGGGCTCGCTCGACTGTCTGCGGCCGCTCGGGATGATGATCTCCTTCGGGAACGCCTCGGGGCCGGTGCCGCCGGTGAACCTCGGGACGCTCGCGGCGAAGGGGTCGCTGCAGATCACGCGCCCGACGCTCTTCACCCATATCGCGCGGCACGAGACCTGCCAGGAGATGGCGCGCCACCTGTTCGCCAAGGTCCTCTCGGGGTCGGTCAGGATCCGCATCGACCAGCGCCTGCCGCTCGCGCAGGTGGCCGAGGCGCATCGCGCGCTGGCCGCGCGCGAGACGACGGGGGCGAGCGTCCTCATCCCCTGACCCGCGCGCCCGGGGAAGGCGCCGGCCCCCCATCGAGGGGGCCCGGCGCCGCGCGGACGCGGCCGCGCCGGGCGGGGCGCCTCAGGCGGCGGCGGGAAGGGGGGCCGGGCGGTTCTCGCGCACG